>CAZUQB010000128.1:0-6756 GCA_964622405.1 uncultured Opitutaceae bacterium
TCGTGGGCCTTTCGCATCGCCGGCGTCTCCGAGGACGTCGCGCATCACTGCAACCGCATCCTGGTCGGTCTCGCCGCCGCCGGCCTCTACCTCGCCTTGGCCCTCGTGCCGTGGAGTCTGCCGGCCGGGGCCGGCGTCGTGGCGGCGGTGCTCTTCATCTTCACTCCGCTCGTGCCCTGGTGGGGCCACACGGTCGCGGTCGAGCCCGCGGCGGCGGCCACCACGGTCCTCGCGTTCCTGGCCGCCTGCGTCCACGCCCGCCTGCGGAGCCGCGAGACCGCGCAGGGCCTGCCGGCGAGCGCCCTCCTGCTCGCGGGCGCGACGGCCTTCGCCGCCTATTTCCGGCCGGAGTCCTTGCTCGCGTTCCCGCTGGTGGTGGCGGTGCTGTGGTCGACGGATGACCGTTTCATCGAGGATCTCGCCGCCTGGGGCGCCCTGTTGCTCTCCGCCGCGCTGGTCTTGCCCAACCTGCTTCACCTCTGGGCGGTGCGCACCGAGGACTGGGGCGCGCGGGACGGCCGGCGGTTTGATTTCGATTTCATCGGCAAGAACCTCCAGAGCAACGGCGGCTACTTCTTCAACTCGCAGTGGTTCCCCGTCGTGGGAACGGTCCTGGCCGTCGCCGGCCTCGGCTGGCTGCTCGCCCGCAACCGCACCGCCCTGGTGGCGCTGGGCGCCTGGTTCGCGATGTCGTGGGGCATCTTCATCCTCTTCTACGCCGGCGGCTATTTCTACGGCGCCAGCTCGCGCTATGGCGTGATCTCCTGTGCGCCCGTCGCGGTGTTCATGGGCATCGGCGGCGCCAGCCTGTTTGCCGTGCTCGCGAAGGCGCCGCTGCTGCGGTACGGCGCCGTCGCCTGCGCGCTGGTGAACTGGGTCTCGGGCTTCCACTACGTGCCCACCTTGAGCCGCGAGGCGATCGAGGCGGTGGACGACGTGACCTTTGTCGCCGACGTCTCGCGCCTCCTGCCGCAGGGATCGCTCGTGCTCTCGTCGGACCCGTGCCTCTGGATGTTGCGCGGGGTGAACTCGTCCCAGTTCTACATCGTCGACACGATGATCCGGACGAACCTGGCGGAGCTGGCCAACCAGTATCCCGGCGGGATCTACATCCACTGGGGCTTCTGGCAGAATGCCGAGCCCGGCGCCGCCGCGGCCGTCGCGCAGTTGTTGGCTGAGACCGGCGCGACCGAGGTGAGCCGCGCCCAGAGTCAGGCGTTCAAGATGGGCGTCTACCGGGTCGACACCCCGGCCGCCTACGCCCGCTTCGGCGGCACGGCCCCGGTCCATCGCCCGAACTCCGATCTCGACGTCCTGCTGGACGCCGCCCGAAAACGCGCCGCCCACCCGGCGCCCGCGGTCAAATGAGCCTGCGCGTCTATTCCTGGACCCGCCTGGGCCTCCGCACCGCCGGGGCCGCCGCTGGTCTCGGCATCCGGCCGACCAAGCTGGTCTTCGTGGTCACGAAGCGCTGCCACTCCCGCTGTGTCTATTGCGACATCTGGAAGGTCAAGGACACCCCCGGCGGGCTCGACGGCGAGCTCACGCTAGACGAAGTCGGGCTGGTGGCCGCCGCCAATCCGTTCCTCCAGTGGATCGATTTCACCGGCGGCGAGCCGACCGACCGGCCCGATTTCGTCCAGGTCGTCCAGGCTTTTGCCCGGGCCTGCCCGGACCTGCTGCTCGTCCACTTCCCGACGAACGGCATCGCCACCAAGCGAATCACCGCCGTCGTCCAGGAGCTGAAGGCCACCGTGCGCGCCAAGCTCGTGGTCACGGTGTCGATCGACGGGCCGCCCGAGCTGAACGATCGCCTGCGGGGCATCCGCAATGACTTCGCCCACGCGGTCGACACGTTTGCGGCGCTGCGCCGGGTCCTGCCGCCCGGGCAGGTGTTCGTCGGCATGACGCTGCACGGGCACAAGGGATCCTGCGGGCTCACGACGTCCGAGCTCGTGGAGCAGACGTTTGCCGCGATCAACTCCGCCCTGGGCGACCGGGGCGAATCCCCGATCGACTGGGGCACCTTTCACCTCAACATCCCGCACCTTTCCCAGCACTACTACGGGAACACCGCGGCGGCCGAGGCCAGCGGCTTCGGCGGGCCGGCCCACCGCGCCGAGGTCGCGGCGGCGCTGCAGCTGGCGGCGTCCAAGCCGAAGGGCGGCGTGAGCGGCATGCGCGTCGTCGAGCGGATCTACCGGTCCGAGGCGCTGCGGTATCTCGACACGGGCCGCACCAGGATCCCGTGCTCGGCCCTGCTCTCGACGGCCTATCTTTCGGAGAAGGGCGCGGTCTATCCCTGCACGATCTGGGATCATCCGCTGGGCAACGTCCGCACCACTGGGTACGCCCTGATGCCCCTGATCGAAAAGGCCCGCGAGGACGGCACGCGCCGCGCCGTCGCCGAGGGCCGCTGCCCGAACTGCTGGACGCCCTGCGAGGCGTATCCCGCCATCGGCGCCGCTCCGCTGCGCTCCCTCGCCGCCCTGGTGCGCGGCTGACCCCTTTCAATGAACGAACCCCGTCGCTCCTCCTCCCCCGTGCTCGATCAGGTCCTGTCGGGCCTGGTCATTGGCGCCGTGCCGCTGGCGGCCTTCCTGTCCTTCGTCATCCAGCCCCTGATGGGCAAGCGGCTGCTGCCGATCTACGGCGGCACCGCGGCCACGTGGCTCGGCTGCATGGTCTATTTCCAGTTCGCGCTCCTCCTCGGCTACAGCTGGGCGGCGTGGCTCGTGCGGCGGCCGTTCCGGCAGCAGGTGATGGCCACCACCATTCTGGCGGTCGTGGCCGTGGTAACCTTCCAGCTGCCGTCGGATCAAGCCGACGCGGCGGCGAGCATTCTCCGCGTCGTCTGGCGCCTCAGCTACACGACGCTGCCGGCGATGCTCCTGCTCTTCAGCACCTCCCCGCTCCTCCATGGCTGGCTCCGCCGCCGCGGCGAGGAAGTGCCGTACTACCTTTACGCGATCTCGAACACCGGCAGCCTCGCGGCCGTCCTCCTCTATCCGTTCGCCATCGAGCCCAACCTGCGGCTGAGCCAGCAGGTGACGACCTGGCAGGTCCTCCTGGTGATCGTCGCGGCCCTGGTCGTCGGCGCCGGCTACCTGCTCCGCCGGCTCACCGGCGACAGCGCGGGCCCGGCGACGCCGGCCCAGGCCGAGCCGCTCGAGTTCGGCCGCACGACCCTCTGGCTGTGGCTCAGCGCCCTCACCTGCGTCTCGATGCTGGGCGCCACCTATCATCTCGCGGCCGAGCTCGGTTCCACGCCGCTCGCCTGGGTCGGGCCGTTCAGCGCGTACCTCCTCAGTTTCATGGTCGCGTTCTCCGGCCGCTGGCGCCCGTGGATGACGGGAACCACGATCGTCTGGCTCGCGGTCAGCCTGACCGGCTTCATGATTGCCAAGGGCTTCACCGCCGCGACGGTCAACGCGACCGCCGCCTGGTGGCTCCTCTCCCTCACCGCCAGCGGCAGCTTCCTCGGCAACGCGCTGCTGCACAGCACGCGCCCGGCCGAGCGGTTCGAGCGCTACTACCTCATCCTCGCCGCCGGCGGCGTGCTCGGCGGCCTGATCTCGAGCACCGTGGTGCCCTACCTGCTGGTGCGCCCGATCGAGTTCGAACTGGCCTCCGTCGCCCTCCTCACGACCGGCCTCCTCTGGCAGACCGGACGCCGCGATCCGGCGACGGTGCTCGTCGTCGGAACCGTCCTGCTCGTGCCCGTGATGGGCCTCGGCCTCCAGCAGATCGGGCAGGAAGTCCCCGCCAACGCGAAGATGACCCACAGCCGCGATCTCTACGGTCACATCATGGTGCGCACCGATGCCCGCAGCGTCGTGCTCTCGAGCGACACGACCACGCACGGGTCGCAGCTCATCAGCGACGCCGCCGCGCGGCACCGGCCGACGCTCTACTACAGCGAGAGCACCGGCGCCGGCCGGACGCTCGAGCGCCTGCAGGCCGCCCGTCCCTCCATGCGCGTCGGCGTCGTCGGCCTCGGCGCCGGCACGCTCGCCGCCTATTCGCGGCCGGGCGATGTCTACGATTTCTGGGACATCGACCCGAAGATTCTGCAGGTCGCCCGGACGATGTTCACTTACGTCGCGGACGCCGCCGGCCGGGTCAATCTGATCGAGCGCGACGGACGCAGGGCGCTCGAGTCGACCACGGCCGACTATGATG
Source organism: uncultured Opitutaceae bacterium (assembly GCA_964622405.1). Lineage (GTDB taxonomy): Bacteria > Verrucomicrobiota > Verrucomicrobiia > Opitutales > Opitutaceae > Opi-474. The sequence continues at coordinate 4,183 of CAZUQB010000128.1, forward strand.
TCATCGTCATCGACGCCTTCACCGGCGACGGGGTGCCGCCGCACCTGCTCACGGCGGAGGCCCTCACCCACTACTTCGCGCGCCTCAAGGCCCGCCACGGTGTCCTCTTGATCCACGCCTCGACCCGCTACTCGCGGCTCTTTCCGGTTCTCGCCGCCACCGCCCGGTCCATCAACAAGGGGGCGCTGCTGGTCGCCACGGACATCAGCGAGTCGCTGACGGCCCGCGACTGGGACCCGACCCACACCGAGTACATCATCATCGCCGCACCGGAGCAGATGGCCGAGGTCACCGGCTGGTTCCCGGCCGAAGAGGAGAAAGGCCGGGTCAAGCGCCTCGTCACCGTGGCCGACACGCCGATCATCGACCAGCAGCTCGTGTGGACCGACGATCGGAACGCGGCCCTGGACACGCTCGACGTCGGACGCTTCCTCTTCCAGCCGTGAGGCCCGCTGGGCGGGCGGGTTGAAAGGGATCGGTTGAAAGCGATCAGTTGAAAGTTGAAAGGGCGGCCGCGGCGGCATCCTCGACCGGGATTCGCCCCGGCCCACGCCAGCGTCCGGGTTGACCGCCTTTCAACTCACCGCCTTCAACTTTCAACCGCCGCAACGTCACCCCGCTGACGCCACCAAGCGACCAACCGGGCCCAGGCGCGGCCGCGGTGGCTGATCTCGTTCTTGGCGTGCTCGTCGAACTCGGCAAAGGTCTGGGTGTAGCCGTTGGGCACGAAAAGTGGATCGTAGCCGAAGCCGGCGCCGCCAACCGGATCTGCACGAAGCTGGCCATCGCAGCGCCCCTCGAACACCCACTCGTGCCCGTGACGGTCGATCAGCACCAGCACACACATGAAGTGGGCGCCCCGGTTTCCGGCGGGGATTCCCTCCATGGCGTGGACCAGCTTGCGCAGGTTGGCCGCGGCGTCTCCCTGCGGCCCGGCGTAGTACGCCGACTCGACCCCGGGATGGCCGTCCAACGCATCCACGCAGAGGCCGCTGTCATCGGCCAGCACCCAGGCGTCGGCCGGTAGGAGCGCGCACAGCGCCCGGGCCTTCTTCGCGGCATTGCCGGCAAAGGTGCCGGTGTCCTCCGCGACCGGCGGCATGCCGCCGGCTTCCCGCGCGGAAACGACCTCGAAGGGCAAGCCCGCCCCGGCCGCGAGCGCGCCGAATTCGGCGACCTTGTGCGCGTTAGCCGAGGCTAAATGTAGTCTCATCGATGAACATCTGCGTCGGGTAGGTCACCCGGCCGCGCGTCAGGGTGTCGTCGCCGAAAACCTCGTGCCGCACGTCGCCCAGCCGGATCGCGTTGAGCAGCTTCTCGGTGCGCAGTCCGCTCAGCATCGCCTTCGACCGGTCGTCGGCCAGGAGCAGCGGCGCGCGGTACACAAACAGGTAGTCAAGCTGCTTGTCCTGGAGGATCTGGCTGACCAGCTGCGAGCCACCCTCGAAGAAGACGCCCGTGATCTTCTCCTCGGCGCAGCGCTTCCGGAACTCGCCCATCGGCACGCGCTGGGTCGCCGACGGCAGGATCCACACCTGCACGCCGAGCTCGCGCAGCTTGCGCACGTAGCCCATGCCGCCGTGCGGCGTCGTCACCACGATGGTCCGGTGGCGGAACTCGTCGGTGTAGACCGACGGCATGCCGCGGTCCGCGACGGTGCGCAGGAGGCCGTCGAACACAAAGCGCCAGGGGCACCACTCCGCCTCGCCGGGGCGCCGGGCGGTCAGGCGCGGGTTGTCGGTCATGACGGTACCGGCACCCACCGCGATCGACGGGAACAGCCGCCGCCAGCGCATCACGTCGGCCCGGGCCGCCTCGCCGGTGATCCAGCGGGAGTCGCCCGAGCGGCATGCAATGCGACCGTCGAGAGTCACCGCGGCCTTCGCCGCCACCAGAGGCGTCTCGTGCTCGATCCAGTGGTTGAAGATCAGGTTGAGGTCGGTGCACTCCTCGGAGAGGACGCCCTCGATCACCTCGATGCCGGCGGTGCGCAGCACCTCGAACCCGCGGCCGGCGTGGGCCGGGTTCGGGTCCCGCGCCCCGACGACTACACGCCGGATGCCCGAGGCGATGATGGCCTCGGTGCAGGCGCCGGTGCGCCCGGCGGTCGAACACGGTTCCAGCGTCACATACAGCGTCGCCCCCTCGCGCGGCCGGTGACCCAGCGCCAGCAGCGCGAGGCGCTCCGCATGCGGCCCGCCGTCCTGGGCGTGCGCGCCCTCGGCCATGACCCGGCCTCCCTCGACGATCAGGGCCCCGACCATCGGGTTCGGGTGGGTGCCACCCCACGCCTGCCGCGCCACGTCGAGCGCGCGCCGCATGTAGGTCTCGTGTTCAGCCACTGACATAGGGATTCGACTCCTTTTCGGTTCCCACCGTCGTATCAGGCCCGTGGCCCGGGTAAACGATAGTTTCGTCGGGCAGCGTGTAGATCTGCCGGCGGATGGACTCCTCGAGCACCGCCATGCTCCCACCCGGGAAGTCGGTGCGGCCCACCGAGCCGGCGAACAGGGCGTCCCCGACAAACGCCGCCTTCGCCGCCGGGAGGTAGAACAGGACGTTGCCCGGACAGTG
>CAZUQB010000129.1:0-6753 GCA_964622405.1 uncultured Opitutaceae bacterium
GGCACATCCGCCACATGGAGAACCCGCGCTCGATCTCGGTCGGCTCGAACATGCCGAACTACCCGTGGCTGCTGAGCAACAACCTCGACGCGTCCACCCTGCCCTCGAAGATCCGCGTGCAGCGCCTGCTCGGCGTGCCGTACCCGGCGTGGAGCGCGCAGGACATCTTCGACTCGGTCGGCGCCCAGTCGCGGACCATCTCGCGCGACCTGCGCCTGGCCGGCGCCTACGTCGCGCCGGAGAAGGAGATCATCGCGCTGGTGGCCTACCTCCAGACGCTCGGCAAGTCCGTGCCGGTCGCGCCCAAGTCCGCCCCCGCCGCCACCCACTGATCCCGCCATGTTCAAACGCCTGATCCTGGAGGAATCCTCCACTGTCTACGTCCTGACCGCGTTCCTCGTGGCCGCGACGATCTTCCTGTTCATCACCTGGCGCGCGCTGCGCATGCCGCGCGCCCAGATCGACCGCTTCTCCCACCTCCCGTTCACCACCGACACCGACGGCCGCCATGACACCCACGCCTAATCCCACCCCGCACGACCAGGATCAAGTCCGTCCGCACGTCTTCGACGGCGACATCCAGGAGTACGACAAGCGCCTGCCCAACTGGTGGCTGGTGACCCTCTATGCCACCATGGTCTTCTGGGTCGGCTACTGGTTCTACTACGAGCGCGCCCACCTCGGGCCCACCAACGCCGCCGCCGTCGAGCAGCAGCTGGCGGTGATCGAGGCCAAGCGCCTCGCGTCCACCCCCAACCTGGACGATGCGAGCCTGTGGAAGATGAGCCAGAACCCGGTGTTCGTGGAGGCCGGCCGCGCGACGTTCAACACGACGTGCGCCAGCTGCCACACCGAGAAGCTCACCGGCGCCATCGGACCGAATCTCGTCGACCACCTGTGGATCCACGGCGGCAAGCCCACCGAAGTCCTCCACACCGTCACCAACGGCGTGCTCGCCAAGGGCATGCCACCGTGGGGCCCCGTGCTGGGTCCCAAGAAGATTTCCGAAGTGGTGGCTTATGTGCTAAGCTACCATCAGGAAGGCGAACCCATTGAGGTCCAGGACGTGTGGGTTCCCATCACTCCCAAGTAAGGCATGGCCGCACCCGCTCCGCTCCCGACCCGCGAATCCGTCACCACCATCCGGCCCGATGGCTCGCGTCCTTTCCTGTTCCCGGCTGACACCCACGGGCGGTTCACCCTCGCCCGGCGGGTCTCGGCGTTCCTGCTGATCGCGTTCTACCTGTCGCTGCCGTGGATCCGCATTGGCGGATACCCGGCGGTGTTCCTCGACGTCGCGGAGCGGCGCTTCCACCTGTTCGGGCTGACCCTCGCGGCCCAGGACATGTGGCTGCTGTTCTTCGTCATCACGGGGCTCGGGTTCTCGCTGTTCCTCATCACCGCCCTGCTCGGCCGCATCTGGTGCGGCTGGGCCTGCCCGCACACGGTCTTCCTCGACCACGTGTACCGGCGGATCGAGCGGCTGATCGACGGCGACGCGGTCCAGCGGCGGCAGCTGGACGAGGCTCCAATGTCGGGCGGCAAGCTCGTGCGCCGGGTGGCCAAGCACGCGCTCTACATCCTGGTGTCGGGGGCCATCACCCACCTGTTCCTCGCCTACTTCGTCTCGCTGCCCGAGGTCTGGTCCATGATGCGCGCCGCGCCGGTCGAGCACTGGAGCGCGTTCGCGTTCATGATGATCTTCACGGGCATCCTGTATTTCAACTTCGGCTGGTTCCGCGAGCAGCTCTGCATCGTCATCTGCCCCTACGGCCGGCTGCAGTCCGCCCTCATCGACGACCACTCGCTGGTCATCGGCTACGACACCCGCCGGGGCGAGCCCCGGATGACGGTGGCCGAGGAGAAGAAGCGCCAGGCCGCCCACCAGGCCGCGGGCCTGCCCGCCGAAGCCTTGGCGAAGGCGGGCGATTGCATCAGCTGCAACCGCTGCGTCCACGTCTGCCCCACCGGCATCGACATCCGCCAGGGCCTCCAGATGGAGTGCGTCGGCTGCACCGCCTGCATCGACGCGTGCGACGACGTGATGGACCGCCTGCACCGTCCGCGCGGCCTGATCCGCTACGACTCGCAGAACAAGTTCGCCGGCCGGGCCACCCGCTGGCTCCGCCCCCGCACCGCCCTCTACGGGGTCCTGCTGCTCGCCGGCGCCAGCGTCGCCACCTGGGCGCTCAGCACGGTCAAGCCCGCCAACTTCGGCGTGACCCGCATCGTCGGCTCGCCCTACGTCGTCTCCGACCAGACCATCCGCAACCAGTTCCTCGTCCGGCTCGTCAACAAGCGGAACCACGCGGTGCGCTTCGTCGTGACCGTCTCGGGCGCCCGCCCCGGCCTCAGCCAGGCCGGCTTCCGTGAGCCCGTCGAGGTGCCGGCGCTCGGCGAGATCGTCCAGCCGCTCGTGCTCCAGCAGCAGCGCTCCGAGTACAACGGCGACTTTTTCTTCGACGTGAACGTCCAGGACGAGGCCGGCAGCTTCCACCTCAAGCGCCAGGTCGATTTCCAGGGCCCCGACGTGCGCCTCCTGCGCGAGGAGGAGGAGGAGAAGAAGCACAAGGGCCACTAGCCCGCCGTCGACCCGGGAAGGCCCTGATCGGGTCGCCGACCCACCCCGGCCCGCACCCGCATCACGGTGGTTGCGGGCGCCGCGCCGGTGGATCACATTGCCCTCCCAGCCGTCATGACCGAACCCGCCGTCCAGCCCTCGCGCCCGAGCCGACTCTGGCTGATCTTCGTGGCGGCGTTCGTCCTCCAGCTCGCGGTCTGGATCGCCTGGTTCATCCTGGCGTCGCATCACCCGGTCGCCGAGGTCCCGCTCACGACCGCCCCTTCGCGGTGACATGGAATTCGCCGCCATCAACTCCCCCGCCACGGCGTTTGTCGCCGGCCTCGTGACCAGCCTGCACTGCGCGGGCATGTGCGGGCCGCTCGCCTGCGCGCTGATGCCGGTGCGGGACGACGGGAGCGACCCGCAGGTGATCAGCACGGTCTACCACGTGACCCGGCTCACGAGCTACGCCGTGCTGGGCGCGCTGGCGGGCGGGCTCGGTCAGCTCCCGTTGACCTGGGTCACGGGCTCCGCCCTGCGGTGGTTCCCGTGGATCCTGGTCCTGTTTTTCGTGGCGATGGCCCTGCGCTGGGACCGCTTCCTGCCCAAGCCCGCGTTCCTCGGCCGGGCCGCGCTCCGGCTGAGCGCCTGGTTCCGCGGCCGCTCCCGCGTCGCCGCGGCGGGCGCGCTCGGACTGGCCACCCCGCTGCTGCCCTGCGGTCCCCTGTATTTCCTGATCGCGCTCGCGCTGCTGTCGGGTTCCGCCGTGAAAGGAATCGAGTTCATGCTCGCGTTCGGCCTCGGCACCGTGCCGCTGCTCTGGCTGGCGCAGTCCCAGGTGCGCTGGATCAGCGCCCGGTTCTCGCCCGCGTGGCTCGCCCGGGCGCGCCTGGTGCTGGCCCTGGCCACCGCGCTGATCATCAGCTGGCGTCTGCGGGCAACGCTGGGCTTGCCGGGACCGGACCCGTCGACCTTCGTCTGCCACTGACATGGCCCCGGCCGCCGCACCGTCTCCCGCCGCCACCCGCGGCCGGCCTTCCTGCCGGCATTGCGGCACCCCGCTGCTCCCGGGCGCCCAGACCGAGAGCGGCTTCTGCTGCGCCGGCTGCGCGTATGTCTTCCGCCTGATCCAGGAGCAGGGCCTGGGCAGCTACTATGACATCAAGGACACCGTGACCGCCCCGGCGGACGCGGCGGTGTTCCAGTCGCGGGACCTCACGTGGCTCGAGACCGCCCAGCGCCAGGCCGAGACGGATGCGGCGGGACGACCGCCGGCGCTGACCCTCGACGTCCAGGGCATCTCCTGCGCCGGCTGCATCTGGCTTATCGAGCGCGTGTTTCAGCAGCAGCCGGGCGCCCGCGACATCGAGGCCAGCGCGCAGCTCGGCCAGATGCGGCTCCGCTGGATCCCCGGCGAGTTCTCGGCGGCGGACTTCGCGCGGAAGCTCCAGGCGTTCGGGTACCTGGCGGGCCCGGCCGGCGAGCGGCCGGCGGTGCCGGAGACCCGCGGGCTGGTCCGCCGGATCGGCCTGTGCGCGGCGTTCGCCATGAACGCCATGCTGTTCACGCTGCCGCGTTTCTTCGGCATGGAGCGGACCTTCGCGTACGCGAACCTGTTCGAGACCCTTTCCCTGCTCTTCGGCACCCTGAGCGTGCTGGTGGGCGGCACCTACTTCCTGAGCCGGGCGGCCCAGTCGATCAGGGCCGGCCTGCTGCACATCGACCTGCCAATCGCGCTGGGAATCGTCGGGGCCTACCTCGGCTCGCTCTACGGGTGGTTCACCGACCAGACCGACTACATCTACTTCGACTTCGTCTGCACGTTCATCCTCCTGATGCTGATCGGCCGCTGGGCGCAGGTGGCCGCCGTCGAGCGGAACCAGCGGCGCCTGCTCGGCCAGCAGCCGAAGCCGCCGCAGGTGCGCCTGGCCACGGGCGGGACCATCCCGCCGGAGAAGCTCATCGCCGGCCAGGTCTACCACTCCGCCTCGGGCCATACCGTGCCGGTCGAGTCGCGGCTTGAGTCCGACGAGGCCGCCTTCTCGCTCGCGTCGATCAACGGCGAATCCACGCCGCGCTCTTTCCGGGCCGGCCAGCGGGTGCCCGCCGGGGCCGTCAATCTCGGGCGGACCGAGGTCCGGCTTGCGGCCCTGCAGGGCTGGAACGACTCCCTCCTCGCGCAGCTCCTCGCCCCCGCGGAACGGGCCGGCCCGCGGTCCGTGTTTCTCGAGCGTATCGTGCGGGGTTATCTCATCGGCATCCTGGTCATCGCCGTGCTGGCGGGAATTGGCTGGTGGGTTGGGAGCCGGGACGCGCTGCGCACGGGTTCGGTCGTGACCGCTATCCTAGTGGTTTCCTGCCCCTGCGCCATCGGCCTCGCGTTTCCGCTGGCCGACGAGATGGCCACGATCGCGCTGCGCCGGCGCGGCGTGTTCGTGCGGAGCGGCGACATCTGGATGCGCCTGCACGCGATCCGGCGGCTGGTGTTCGACAAGACCGGCACGCTCACGCTCGAGAATCCCGTGCTGCGCGACTCGGCCGCCCTGACGCAGCTCGCGCCCGAGGCCCGGTGCGCCCTGCTCGCGCTGGTACGCGACAATCCCCACCCCGTCAGCCAGTGCCTGCTGGAAAACCTCCTCGCGGCCGGGCCAGTTCCGCCTCTGGCGGGCGAAGTCACGGAGACCATCGGACAAGGCGTGACCCTGCAGGCGGCCGGCCGCACCTGGCGACTGGGCCGTCCCGGCTGGGCGGCGCCGGCCCGCGACGCCGACGTCGCCGGCGCGGCGGACGACTCCACGGTCGGCACCCAGTTCACCTGCGACGGGGCCCTGCTGGCGACCTTCCACTTCTCCGACGCGGCGCGGCCGGACGCCCGGGAGGAGCTGCGCGCGCTCACCGATCTCGGATTCGCGGCCTTCATCCTGAGCGGCGACCATCAGGCGAAGGTGACCCACCTGGCCGACGAGCTGGGCCTCCCGGCCGACCGTGCGCTCGGCGAGCGGACGCCGCAGCAGAAGGCCGAGTGGCTGGCGCAGAATTGTCCCGACGAGACGATGATGCTGGGTGACGGGGCCAACGACAGCCTCGCGTTTGACCAGGCCCTGTGTCGCGGCACCCCGGTGATCCACCGCGGCCACCTTGGGCAGAAGGCCGATTTCTATTACCTGGGCCGCGGCATCGGCGGCCTGCGCGCGCTCTTCCTCGTGAACGACGTGCGGCGGCGCGCGCAGCGCACCATCCTGATCTTCTCCGTCGGCTACAACCTCCTGGCCGTCGGCCTGGCCGTGGCCGGCCACATGAACCCCCTGGTCGCCGCGATCCTGATGCCGCTCAACTCGCTCATCACCCTGGCGCTCGTGACGAGTGGCATGCGGCCGGCGTTCCGCTAGGCGGTACGGGCCCAAGGCCCTAGGCCTTGGTCGAAGGTCACAGGTCGCAGGTCGAAAGAATCCACCGGCGTCTTGGCCGCCGCTAGACTCGACGTTCATCTTTCGACCTTCGACCGATGACCTGCGTCCTTCGACTCGTCCTCCGGCAGGCGGACCCCGCCTAGAATAGCGCCAAGTGCCGCAGGCCGGCCTCGGCGGTCGTGCTGGTGGCGGGGAGGTGGCGGTGGCGATGCTTGTGCGGCGTCGGCACGACCATGACCGGGCACGTCGCCTTGTGGAGGACGCCGTGGGCGGTGCTGCCGACCAGCAGCTCGTAGAAGGCGGTGTGGCCATGCGAACCCATCACGATGTAGTCCACGTGGAGCGCCTTGGCCTTGGCCACGATGGTCGGGGCCGGCGCGCCCACCGGATTGATGAACTCGGTGGGGATCTCGTCGTAGCGCAGCTCCGCCGCCAGGCGCCGCAGGTGATGATGGGCCGATTTCTGGCTCAACTCCACGATCTCCCCGACGCTCTCCAGGTAAGGGGCGTATTCGCTCGAGACCGCCGGCGGCTGGGTCACGTGCAGCAGGACAATCCGCGCCTGTTCGGCGTGCGCCATCCGGGCGGCCTGCGCGACGACATCCTTCGTGACGGTCGAGAAGTCAACGGGGACAAGGATCGTGTTCATGCACGCAGTATACCGCCGGGACCGCCCCAAGGCAAAACCCGTCTGACCCCTCGCCGGGCCGTCGAGGCGGCCCCCTGGAAAATACGAAACCCCCTCTGGTGGAGGGGGTTCGTAAAATGGAGCGGGCGACG
>CAZUQB010000130.1:0-6734 GCA_964622405.1 uncultured Opitutaceae bacterium
TTGAGAAACTGGGCGAGTTCGCAGGCGACGATGCCGCCGCCGAGCACCAGCACGCTGCGCGGCACGAAGTCGAGATCCAGCACGTCGTCGCTGGTCCACGACCGGGCCGCGGCCAGGCCCGGCACCGGCGGGATGCTCACCTTGGAACCGGTGCCGATCAGGATGTGCCGGGCCCGGAGCGTGCGGCCGTTGGACAGCTCGAGCGTGTGCGGGTCGCGGAACCGCGCGTGCGCCCGGATCAGGTCGTACGGTCCCTGGCGCAGCGCCCGCTGGCGGTAGCCCGCGAAGTCGTCGATGATCCGGACCTTGCGGGCGTGGATCGCCTTCATGTCGGCGCGGGCCGACGGGATCCGCAGGCCGAAGTCCCGGCCGTGCTGCGCGAGGTGCAGGACCTCGGCCATGTACAGCAGCGTCTTCGACGGCATGCAGCCCCGCAGGATGCAGAGCCCGCCGAGCTCGCGGGCGCCGTCGATGACCGCGGTCTTCAGGCCGAGGCCGGCCGCGACGCGGGCCGCGTTGAAGCCGGCGCTGCCTCCGCCGATGACGGCAAAATCGTACGATTTCATGGACGCGGGATGCCCTTAGCGGCCCTTGCCGAAAAGCATGACGTGAATTGTCTTCAGCACAATCGACGCGTCGAGCCGGAAGGAAAAATGGCGGATGTAGTACAGGTCGTACTCCAGCTTCCGCACCGTGTCCTCGAGATTGGCGCCGTAGGGGTAGTTCACCTGGGCCCAGCCCGTGATGCCGGGTTTCACGAGGTGGCGGAAGAAATAGCACGGAATCTCGCGCTCGTACTCGGCGACCAGCTGGTCCCACTCGGCGCGGGGGCCGATCATGCTCATCTCGCCCCGCAGGACGTTGAACAGCTGGGGCAGCTCGTCGATGCGGCTGGCGCGGAGAAACTTCCCGACCCGCGTGATCCGCTGGTCGTTCGGCTGCGTGTAGCGGTCGCCGCCCGGCGCCGCGCGCATCGTCCGCAGCTTGTAGAGCCGGAACGGCACGTGGTTCCGTCCCACCCGGGTCTGCGCGAAGATGCACGGCCCGCGGTCGTCGAGCCAGACCGCCGCCGCCGCGAGGACGAGGATGGGCGAGGCGATGACCAGGCCGACGCTCGCGAACATCACGTCGCCAATGCGCTTGATGCGCTCGAACACCGGCTCGCGGGCGATCGTGAATCCCTCCTGGAACAGCCAGGTCTGGTTGAGGCGGTAGATCGGGATCTTGCGCCAGTACAGGCGGTGGAAGAGTTCCAGGGTGTAGGTGGGCAGCCCGGAAAAATAGAGTTCGACGAGGCGGCGGACGAGGTCGGACTCGAGGTCGCGGTTCGTCTCGCGGAGCACGACCGCCTCGACCGAGATCACGCCCGCCGAGATCTCCTGCAGGACGGCCTGCAGCGAGCGCAGCTCGGGCGCGTTGGCCGGCTGCGGCGCGTCGATTCGGTCGTCGCCGGTCACGCAGCAGATGATCCGCTGCGCGATGTGCGCCTGCTCGCATTCGCGCTGGAAGGCCAGGCAGCTGGCGCGGTCGCCGAGGTAGACGAAGATGCGCTCGCCGAGCGCGTTCACCAGCCGCAGGTGGAGCGCGCGGCGGTAGCTGAGCGTGATGGGGATCAGGGCGATGTAGCTGAGGGCGATGACCGCGCGGCTGTACTGGAGTTCGTACCCGGCGGGAATCACGACGTAAGTCAGGACCAGGGCCGCCACCATCGCCGAGAGCAGGGCGATGGTGTGCAGGCTGGTGTAGTCGAGGCTCATCATGTCGGTCCGCGCCCGGTAGCCGTCGATGAGGTAGATCGCCACCACGAGCACCGCGAACGGCGCCAGCAGCGGGGTCAGCATCAGGTGGGGGGTGCCGCCTAGGCTGCGCGCGTAGGTGACGGCGTTGAACACGCCCAGCACGGCCAGGAGGTCGAGACCCAGCAGGATGAAGAGGGCTTTGCGGCCGGCGCTCATTTGGTCGAGCGTAGCGTCCGGCCCGTCCTCGGCAAGCGCGGGCCGGTCATCCCTCGCGGGCGGTCCAAGCGAGCCACTCGTCCGCCGCGCGGGCCGGCGTCATGCCCGCGGCCCGAAACTCCGCGACCGCCGCCCGCAGGGCGGCCTGGCGGCTCGCATCGTCCCGCACCGACCGGATCCAGGCCGCGATGGCGGGAACCTCGTCCCGCGTGAAGGCCGCGCCGATCCGCCGCGAGGTGACAGTCCGGGCCAGCTCGCTTGACGCCGGGCCAATGACCAGGACCGGGCGCCCCACGGCGATCGCGCCGTAAAGCTTGCTGGGGAACACCAGTCCCTCGCAGCCGGGCAGCAGCGTGACGAGATGAAGATCGCCCAAGGCAAGCGTGGTATTCAACTGATCCCGCGGTTGCGCCGGGCGGAACTGCACGTTGGTCAGGCTCCGGGCGGTGGCCGCCGCGACCAGGGCGGCCCGCTGGGGCCCGGCCCCGATGAAGACGAAGGCCACCGACGGGTCCGCCTTCATCGCCTCGGCGACCTCCAGCACCGGCTCGAGGTCGTGCACGCGGCCGAGGTTGCCCGAGTACGCCACGACAAACCGACCCTCGAGCCGCCAGTCGCGCCGGAGGCCCGCTGCGGCGTCGGCCAGCTGCGGCTCAAGCCCGGCCGGGGCCCAGTTCGGCACAAGGGCCAGCCGCGATTCCGCGACCCCGGCGGCGCGAACCGCCGCCGCCATGTCCGCGTCCAGCACCACGCACCCGCTGGAATGACGCCACGCGAGATTGCGGAGAGGACGAAGAATCGAGAGCCAGGCGTGGCCGGTGAGGCGCTCCGCGATTTCGGGATAGATGTCCTGCACCCAGTGATGGACGCGGGCGCCGGTCAGCAGGCCGACCAGCCAGGCCCCGACGCCGAGCAGCGGCGGGTCCGTCAGCGCGATCACGCGGTCGCCGCGCCGCGCGGTCAGCAGCAGGGTGACAAGGGCGCCAAACTGGAAGGTTGCGAAGTCGAGGATGCGGCCGGCACCGCGGGACCGGGTGGCACGGATCCGCCGGATCCACACGCCGCGGCGTAACTCGCGGAGCGGCTGGCCCGGCTGGCCGGAATGGCTTGTGATCACGGTCACGTCATGGCCCCGGGCCGCGAGTTCCTCGGCAAGATCGGAGAGCAGTTGCGCGGTGGCCGGCTCTTCGGGCCAGTAGAAACGATTGAGGAAGACGAGGCGCATGGCTCAGGAAACGCGCCGAAGGCGGCGCAGCTCGGCCACGGCGAACCCCTCGTATTGGGCGAGGAGCCGGCAATAGCGGAGTCCCGCGGCGCCATCGAGGAACCCGCCCCGCAGGAGATACTGGTAGAGGAAGCGCAGGGTGGGGCGGAAGGGCAGGGCGTAGCTGAGCCGCTTGAGCGCGCGACGGCGCCGGAGGCGATCCGGGGCCAGCAGGTCGGACCACGGGATGCCGGCGTCGTGCCGCAGGTGCTCGGCCGCCTCGGCGCGGGCGTAGCGACGGTGTTTCTCGAGCCACTCGTCCTCGCCGCCCGCGGAGAGGTCGTGGAGGTAGTTGGCCGCCAGGCGGCCCAGGTTCTGTCCCGGCGCCTCGCGCTGTCCGTGGCCCACCTGGATGAAGCGGAACCGGCCGGCGCGGACGTACCGGGCCTGGTACGCCGGGAAGTCCGTGCAGTGCGGGATCCACCGGCCGCGGAAGATCATCCGCGGCGCCACCATGAAGCCGTCGAGGGTCGAGCCGGACTGTGCCCGGCACTCGGCCACGAGCTCCGGGGTCATCTGCTCGTCGGCGTCGAGGTGAAACACCCAGGGGTGACGGAACGGGATCTCGCCCTGGGCGAAATTCCGCTGGCCCGCGAAATCATCAAACGGTCGGGTGAACACCCGGGCGCCCGCGGCCCGCGCCAGCTCGACGGTCCGGTCGGTTGAGCCCGAGTCCAGCACGACGACATCGTCGCACTCGCGCACCGACGCCAGGCAGCGCGGCAGGTTGCGCTCCTCGTTGAGGGTCAGGATCACGACGGAGAACATGGCGCTCAGCGGGGTTCGTGACGCAGGCTCAGGCGGACGTAGTGCACCGCCACAAAGAGGATCACCCAGAACGCGGTGGTCACGGCCGGGTTCGCGAACGGAAACTCCACCGCCGCGTAGGCCAGGACCAGCGCGGCGCCGGCCAGCAGGTAGCGCACGAGCGAGCTGGCGTGGCCCAGGACGTGGCTGCGGAGGAGCGGCAGCGCGCCGGCACCCAGCAGCAGGACCAGGCCCACGAGGCCCAGCTCGGCCACGGCCTGCAGCCAGTCCGAATGCGCGTCGACGTAGCTGTGCTCATACTGGCGGTTCTCCTCGACCGGACGCGGCCGGGACAGCTGCAGCGCCCGCTCGAAGCTGGCCAGGCCCCAGCCAAAGGCCGGCTGCGCCTTGGCGAGTTGCAGGGTGTCATGGTAGAGATCCAGCCGCTCGCGCAGGAAGCCGGTGCGAAGCTGCCCCTGCGTGTCCTGCCAGCGTTCGCGCAGCGGCTCGCGACCCAGGTATACGGCGCTGCCCACGACGAGCACCGCGCAGGCGATGAGTCCGGCCAGCGGCCCGGCCGTGGACTCGCCGTGCGACCGTCGCCGGCGGGCGATCCGCAGCAGCGTGTCGATCGCCGCCCCGCCGAGCAGCACGGCCACCAGCAGGAGTCCCGCCCGCGATCCGGCCAGCGCGGGCGTGATGGCCATCAGGATCACGGCGACCGCGCCGAGCGCGACCGGCGAGCGCCCGGGTTCATCCTCGTTGCTCCGTCGCGCGTGATAGAAGCTCAGCCCGAGCCCGACCGCGATCATCAGCACCACATAGGCACCCCAGTGGTTGCCATAGACAAAGGACGCGAAGAACCGCGGGTTCGGCGCCGGGACGAGGCCGAAGAAAAGACCGCCCGCCCCGAGCCGCTGGAAGGTGCCGAACACGGACAGCGCGACGGCGTTGCCGAGCGCGAGCACCAGCAGGCGGCGCAGGGTGCGCCGGCGCCGGACGGTCAGCGTCAGGTTGAAGGCCGACAGGTAGATCGCATCAAACAGCCAGAGGTGCTCAAGCGAGGCGGCCGGCAGCGCCGTGCTGGGCAGCCGCGGGAACGCCGGGCCGGTGTGGGCCAGCAGCGGTTCGGCGCCAAAGCTCACGGCGGCGAAGCTGGGGTTGAAGCACGAGGCCACGACCAGCGCGTTGAGCGCCGCCACGGGCCAGAGCCAGGGCAGGGACGAAGGGAACGGCGGGTGCCCCGGGTCCCGGTTCCAGACCGCAGCGAGCGTGATCAGGAGGGCCAGGCTGCCCCAGCCGGCGATCAGGCTCCGCGCCCATGGCGCCGCCCCGCCGAAGGCCCACGAGGAGAGGATGACCAGCACGCCGACATGGATCAGGGTGACCCGCTCGAGCTGGCTCGGCGCACTGTGCCGGTGGCGCCCGGCGGGGGCGGCGGCGAGCGGAGGGTGCGTGTGGCCGGGACGGTTCATGGCCGGGCCCCCGTCAGCTGGCCGTAGAAGGCGGTGAGCCGCCGCGCGGCGTCGTCCCACGAGTATTCGCGCAACACCCATTCCCGCGCCCGCCGCCCGCGCGACCCGAGCCGATCCGGTCCGTCCGCGAGGGCGGCCGCCAGCGCCACGCCGAAGCGGTCCCACGGAACGCAGGCCCCGCGGTCGTCCGTGTTGAGCGCCGACCACGGGGTGGTGTCGGTGGTGACCACCGGAATCCCGCTGGCCATGGCCTCCGCCACCACCAGGCCGAAATTCTCGGAGTGGGAGGGCAGCAGCAGCAGCGCGGCGATCGCGTACGGCGCGGGCTGTCCGGTGCCGTCAAAGGCCGCGACGTTCTCTTCCTCCCCGGCGGCCTTGATCCAGCCCTGGACCTCCGCCAGCGAGTATTCCTCCGGCACGCCCACCAGCAGGAGCAGCCAGTCGCCGCGCGGCGCCGAGCACCAGAGGTCCAGCAGTTCGCGGACGCGTTTCTTCCGATGAAACCGCGAGTAGAACAGCGCCACTGGCCGCCGGCCGGCCGCGGGGCAGGCGGCGAGCCAGTGCGCGCGCGCGGTGTCGAGTTCGGCCGGAGCCGGCGCATCGACGCCATTCGCCGCGAGACAGACCGGCTGCTTGAATCCCAAACGGCGAATGTCGTCGGCCTCGTCCGGGCTCGTGGCGTGCCAGCCTGCCGCCGCCTGGAGCGCGCCCGGGTGCACCAGGCGGTCCGCGAGCCATTTCCTCGACCGGTGATGCCGCCACGCCCACGGGGCCATCATGCCCCGCGGCGAGATGACCAGCGGCACCCCGTGCCGACGCGAGGCCGCCTTCGCGTAGTGCAGCGTCCGCAGCCAGAGCGAGTGGTGGTGGACCACCCCGGGCGCGGTCGCGAGGAGGTCGGTCCGCAGGCCGCTCGACGGACAAAGCATGGCGGGCCAGTCCCGGTGAAACTGTCGGACCGCCAGCGGGCCGTTCGCGCGCGCCTCGTCCGGTCCCGGCGTCGTGGCGAGCAGCCGCACCTCATGCCCGAGACGGCTGCAGGCCGCCGCCAGCGCCGGCACCGAGGTGCTCGGTCCGCCGTGGCGGGGCTCCAGGCTCGGGATGATCTGGGTGATGCGCATCAGGGTGGTCGCGCCCGTCAGGCGGTGGCGGGCAGCAGGCGATCCCGCAGCCTGAGGGTGGTCTTTTCCACCGCGGTCGAAAAGACATATCCGGCAGCCCCGATGGCCGCCGTTCCGAGGACCCAATAGGCCGGCTCGGCCCAGCCGCCGAGGCGGAGCGCGGCGGCCCGCG
>CAZUQB010000131.1:0-6691 GCA_964622405.1 uncultured Opitutaceae bacterium
GCCCCGCTCAATTGGCTTGCCAGAGTAGCTCAGTGGTAGAGCAGAGGACTCATAACTAGAAATGGGCTTCTTGCTCATGTTTGCTCACCGCTGCCGAAACGTGTTTTCAGAGGAGAAATGGCCTTCGAGCGATTTCCCAATGCTGCCCAAAAAGGCTCAATAAATCGTCGGACTGTAGAAAGGACTGTAGAAAACAGGGCGTCCGCCCTTGGCACCGAATCTTGCGTCAAATGCCCAACTTTCCAAAGACTACTCGCCACGCCGATCTAGACCCGCCGCATCCAGAAATGGACAAAAAGACCGTCTTGGTCCGACGCCCGTCCGGGGAGCTTGTATGCGAGATCGTGACAAGCCATGACCGGGCCCATCGGGCGTTCGGAATTCGCCTCGACTGGTACGATAGGTTCGACGGCAAGAATCTGGTGTGCAAGAGTCGCGATCTCAGCCGAGAGGAGATTCTGAGGATTGAGAAGAATCCGGCAGGGGGCACAGACTTTGTTTTGCGGCTTGAGTCATAGCGCCGTGCTCGCAGTTGGTTGCCCTACAAGTTAGCCGGCATCTGTTACCGCATGGACAGGCCCACCGTCATTCTGTCCCTTAGCTTCGCCGATCCTCACCCCCACCGCGGTCCCTGGCTGCCAGTCGGGGCCCCGCCATCTGACTGCGCGACCGTGCTGGACTATATCTGTGTTGAACTTGGACGCCGAGACGCTACTTGTAGTGCATGGCGGCTGGAAACCCCATTCTCGAGGCCTCAGCAAAAGTCGCAGCCGAACTAGCGGCCGACGTCTATCTCTACAGCTCAACCATTGATCGCGACAATACTCGCCGGTTTTGTGGCTGCCTAAAGTTGCCAGATCCTCGTCGGGAGACAGCGTACTTCATTCTTTCGACAAACGGCGGCGATCCAGATGCAGCATATATCATTGCTAAGGCGCTGAAGCGGAACTACAAGAAAGTAGTGATTGGAGTGTTCGGTAGATGCAAGAGCGCTGGTACTCTCGTCGCGATTTCTGCCGATGAGCTGGTGATGGGGGACCATGGGGAACTTGGGCCATTGGATATTCAGGTCGGAAAAGATGACGAGCTATTCAAGCGTGGCTCGGGGCTCGACTTAAGTGAGGCAATCCGGGCCCTGAAGGAGCTTTCTTGGGAACTGTTCTTCGAGAATTTCGCGAGACTTAAAGCGGGGACAAACATTACGACTAAGACTGCCGCGGAAATCTCTGAGAGCTTGGCGCAGGCGATAATTGGCCCAATTTCAAGCCAGATTGATCCGTTAAAACTCGGTGAAATGCAGCGGTCATTGGTGATAGCCCGCCGCTACGGTGAGCTCCTAAATCCAGGATTCCAGCAATTTGATAAGCTTATATCTGGTTATCCTTCACATAGTTTTGTAATAGACCGCGAACAAGCTGAGAAACTGTTCAAGGCCGTTAGGAAGCCGTCGATCAATGAAACCGAACTTGCGGTTGCCTTGAACTCTCAACTAGACAGTGGGTCAGACACGATCTGGTACTTTCCCCCGCCTAAAGCGCCTCCACCTCCACCTCCGCCTCCACCTCCACCTCCAGAAAATGCAGCTAATCCACCAAATGGCGACCCCGCCCCAGATCCAGCCAATTAGGGTTTCTGAGGAGCCGACAAAGATTCGGAAGCCCTATGGCGAGGATGTTGGCCCGCTAATCAAGGCCATGCGTGCTGCCGCGAGTCAGGCGCCGCGGCATCCAGTCCGACCATCGACTCCAGTAGTCGATAAGGAATTTGTGGCAGCTTGGTAGGTCTGTCGCTGATAGAGTCGGCGCCTTTATGGCGTAGTTATTGGTTGTTCCAGGGCTTCGGTTACCGCTGGCTCTGAGCCGTCGACACGTTGGCGAGCGGCACAATAAGCGCGGCGTCGAATTGCAGTTTGGCGGCTGGCGGATGATGGAGGACAGGCGGATCACGGCTTAGCAGCCTAGGAATTACCAAACCCCCACTTGACGAGTAGTCCGTGGCGTCCGTTGCTGGTCTCGCTCGAAAGAGCAGAGGCCCGAACCACTGCAATGGCTCGGGCCTCGAATGACCTCGTGGTTCAACTGGATAGAACGCCTGCCTGCTAAGCTGGAGATGTGGGTCCGATTCCCGCCGAGGTCAATTCATTCGCGCACGCGAGGCCCCTGGGCGAGCGGCACGATGGGCGGGGCGGCGATCCCAGCTTCTCCCGGATCGTACTGGCTGACGAACTCCTCCCAACTGAGCAGCACGGTCTGTGGGGTGATCGCGAAGTACAGGCGGGCGTCGCGCTCGGTCGCCCGGCCCTCGTAGTGCTCGGTCATCTTGGCGGTCGCGTGCTGCATCAGGTACTGCACGGGCGGATAGGTCTTCACGATGGCGAGCAGGTACGAGGCGAACGAGTGCCGGAAGACATTCCGCTGCTGACGGAATCTCTCCCGGTCGGCCTCGTTGATCGCCACAGCCGGCCGGAGCTTCGAGATAATCCACATGAACGTCTTTTGGCGCATGTAGTGCCGGCGAGTCATCTGCCAGCACTCCGGCGGAGCGAACTTCAACCATTCCCACAGGTTGGCGGGGTGGCCCTGGCGGTAGTGTCGTTTCTTGCTCTTGTGTTTGATCGCCGGCAGGACCAGGGCCCGCTGGTCGAAGTGGATCTCGTCGACGACGATGTTCCCGGCTGAGTTGAAGCGCAGGCCGCCGAAAGCCTCGAGGGCCAGCCGGCCGATGGCGCGGTCGTTCCGGTTCTCCTTGAAGAACTGGAAGGCATCGCGGACCGGGATGACGTTGACGTCCTCCTGCAGGACCGGAGGGAGCTTCACGGTGCGGGCCGGGTTGCGGTCGAGCCACTCCTCGAGGACGGCCCGCCGGAAGAAAGCCTTCACGCTCTTGAGGTGATGATGCCGGGTCCTGAGGTGCATGGGCTGGCCCCGGGTTTTCGGAGACGCCAGCGCGTCGAGCCACTCGCGGATGTGGTCGTTCCGAATGTCGCACAGCTTCATCTGCCCGAACGTGCCCGCGAATCGCTTCTCGAGGTGCATTTCGCAGTGGCTGAACGTGTCCGACTTCCGCTGATGGGCGCCCTCCTGCACCATGAGCTGGCGGTAGCGCAGGACCGCCTCAGCGACCGTCATCTCCCGCAGGCGGTCGCGATCAGTGCCGTCGAGCAGGACGACGGCCGCGGGACTCGCCGGTGCCTCGATTGGCATGGCCAGAGCGGGTGCGAGGTCGTTCACGACGCACCCCCTTCCTTCGCCGGCTCCGGCGACTTGAACCCAAGGAAACTGGCCCTCTGCCACTCGCGGTCGACGACCGGGAGGTCACGCTGGCCGACGTAGTACCAAAGCAACGCGTCGAGCGCGGTGTTCGGGTCCTCGCTGGTCGGGTTGATCATCAGCCGGTCGCAGGCCAGCGCTAGGACGATATTGCCGGGTTCGGTCTTGTGGTTCGACGCAGCCAGGCGAAACAGCTTCGCCTGCTCGGGGGACACTTCTACCCTGATCGTTTCTGTCTTCATGGGATACTCCAGCGGAGGGACCCGGCCTACTCCCGAGGGTAAGACACGAGGACGCAAATCCCCGATCCCCGGTTTCGACCGGGCCCCAATCACTACTGGTTGCGTTTGGTTTCATACCTTCTTTCGGGAGTCTTACTTCCCGGTGGGCCATCCGGCTCACACCGGCACCTTGGCGGCTGCTGGCGGCCAGGGCAAGCCTTCAGGCTCAGCCCTGGCGGCCGGCATGCTTGGCCCGCACAGCCTCGCGAATGCCGCTGAAACGGTCGTAGGCCGGCGAGTCGTCGACGGCTGGCTCGTCGAGCCCAGGACGCCGCTCCTGGCGGGCTGGCAGGCTCAGGAGGTGCGCGGCATCACGCCGGCCGAGATCAGCCCGCCTTTGCAGCCAGCGCTGCCAGCTCTGGGGTAGCCTGCGACGAATCCAGGCAGGCAGGTGCATCAATCGAAGGCCACGACGTCCGGGTGGGTCAGCAGGGCTGCCCGGAGGGCATCAGCGGCCGGCCCGTCAGGGATGGTGAAACCGACCCACAGGGCCTCAGCTGCGGCCTCCGCGCTGCTGGTCGGCTGGGATAGTTGCAGGGGGAGGTCGTCACCCAGGTACGCCTCAGCCGGCATCGCGAACAGGGCGCCCAGGCGGATCGTCGGCCCGCCGGGTAGCTGGACCTCCACAGGGCAGGCGCAGACCCGCCAGTCGCGTCGCTTGCCCTGCCAGGATACTGGCAGGCGCAAGCCGCCGGCCCTGGTTTTCAGTTTGAAGGTCACGGCTGCCTCACTGGCTCACGAACTTGCCCTTCAGGACCTCTTTGATGTCCCTCAGGTTGGAGTTCACCTTCTCCTGGTCGGCATGGATCGACTCACGGAGGGCCTTGAATTGGTCCCCCTCGGTCGACTTGGCAAAGCCGCTGTCGACCAGCGTCTGCCGCTTGGCGTCGATCTGCTCGAACATCCTCGAAGCCTCGTCGGTGTTGCCGGACACGCGAAGGTGCTCTGCCTGGGCCTGTAGGTCCTCGATCTCGGCCGCGAGGCGCTTGGCGGCTGCGGCCTGATCGGAGAGCCCATACGTGTCGACGTCGAGTGAGCTGCGGCCGCTGCCCGGCTTCTGCCCAGGCTTTAGCTGGGCGATCTCCGCGACCGTCAGCTTCGAGCGGTCGCCGACCGCGTTCTTCAGGTTCTGCTCGTCGAGGGCCAGCTTGCGGACCATCTCGGCCCGCTGGATGGTCAGCCTCGAGAATTCGCGTTCCTTCTCCTCTTGCCGGCCCTGCTGCTGGAGGGTCTCGGCCCGGAGCTTCTGTTCGAGGTGGAGCAGGTCGGTCCGCTTCTTGATCACCTCCAACTGGCTCAGTTGGCCGGAGAAAATCTCCTTCACGATCTTGTCGATCGACTCGTTCAGGGCCTTGACCCGCTCGGTGTATTGCAGCCCCTCGTAGGCGGAAGCGTTGCGCTCGTCGTCGAGTGCCTTGGCGGCTTCGCGAACCTTCCGGTCCTCCTCGTCGATCTTCACCTGGGCCTCGGTGACCTTCAGGTTGGCCTTCCCGGACTCGATGGCCCGCGTCGCAAGGTCTTTGATTAGACCCGCCCGCTCGAGAACCGTTCGACTGAACACGTTGCCGCCCAGGTCGGCCGCCGCGTCGAGCCACGAGTAGTCGTTGCCGGCGCCTTTCGCTTCGGCCTTTGCCCTTTCGAGGTCGGAGGTCCGCTTCGCCTCGACCTGCTTCGGGGTCATCCGAGCCTCGATCATTCGCTGGATCAACTTCGTGTTCTCGTCCGCGATTTGGACGGCCTCAGTCCAGGCCTCCTTCGAGCCGGAGACGACGGCCGCGGCGATGAAGTCGGCAATCTTCTCGAATGAGAGGCCGAGCGCAGTCGCGAGCGCCGTCGAGGCGTGCCGCATCCCCAGAAGCTTGTGCTCGAGCGCATGCGAGAACGCGTCGCCGGCCTTGTCGCCGTGCCCCTGGGCCGCTTCGGTCGTTTCATTGCCGAATTTATCGAACGCCTGCTTGGCCTTATTCAGGTCGGCCGGCACGCTGCTGGTATCAAACCCCAGCTTGGCCATCAGCTCTGAGATCAGGGCCATGTTAGTTCGCCCCCTGATTCTCCACGTCGGGTGTCCGGACGTGTTCGAGGTCGAACCGGAGCAGTTGGACTTGAGTGCCGGCGCAGATGGTGTGCGCGGTCTTGGCCACCTCGACGTCGAGGTCGTGACCGCGAAGGTCGCGCGAGCGTTCAGCGAACGCCGGCAGCTCCTTCAGGAGCACGCCGACCAGCCCGGTGGCGAGGTTGTGGGTCAGCGCGATGAACTCGGCGCGCGGGATTACCAGGTCGCCGTCGTTCGGCTTCTGGGGTTGGTCGGGTTGGTCGGGTGTTTTCATGTAGGAGAGGTTCCCGCTTTGCAGGCTGGCTGAAAACCTGACCAGCCCGCGAGGGTTCGGGTGCCCTCTTCCCCGGTCCACCATCAGCCCCGGGGGAATTGTGCGTCAGTTGGCCCGATTATGCCCGCCAGGATCGACCACGCGTCGCGCGGGGTTTGTCCGAGACTTCCGCGGGCTGCTGTGCGAGCGCGGTCGACGTCGTCGAGCTTGCGCCTGAGCAGGCGGATCACCGCCGTCGACGTGACCTCGGTGCCAAACTCCTCTGTCTGATCGCCGTCGCGCTTCTCGACCTCGGCGAGCTGTGCCTTCAGCGTCGTCTCGACCTCGAGGCAGGCCGCCAGCCCCAGCTCCTTGCCACCCTGGGCGATGGCCTCAGCCTCGGCAGCGGCGGCGAGGGTGCTAATTTTCTGCTGCACGCGGAACGTCGCCTCGCGCCGGCTCTCGAGTGCGATCCACTTCTCGAAGGTCGCCTTGCTCGGCCGGGCCCGAAATTCGTTCTCGGCCGCGACGGACGCCTCGTTGAGTCGGTCGACTTCGCCGATGAACGCGCTCAGTTTTTGCCCGCGGGCTCGCGCGTTCTCGATGTGCTCCTTGAATGCGGCGACCGCGGAGAGGCTGGGCAGGAGTTTGGCGAAGAAATTGGCCATGGCGTGCGGAATGAAGAGGGCGGTTTAGGTCGCGGCAAGCAGGCCCCGGGGCGTGACCGCGCCCTCGTCGACCAGGTCGACGGCGCTGAGCTGCTCAACGCGCATGAACGCCTTGCCGTCGCGGACCTGATAGGAGGGCTCGAAGTCGATTGAGCATCCGATCAGCT
>CAZUQB010000132.1:0-6567 GCA_964622405.1 uncultured Opitutaceae bacterium
GCCGTGCTCACGATGGCGATCGGCATCGGCGCCAACACCGCCCTGTTCTCCGTGTTCGACCGCCTGATCCTCCGCCCGGTCTCGGTGCCGCAGCCGGACCGGCTGGTCGCGCTCTGGGTGAACAACGCCTCGCTGAGCTTCAACGCCCCGGCGCTCTCCTGGCCGCGCTTCGACGAGATCCGCCGGCACGCGACGTCCTTCTCGTCGGTCGCCGACAGCGCGTTCGACAACTTCACCCTCACGGGTCGCGGCGACCCGGAGCAGCTCAACGGCCTGCGCGTGACCTCCGACTTCTTCGCCACCCTCGGCGTGCGCCCGCTCCTCGGGCGCGACTTCGGACCGGACGACGACAAGCCCAACGGACCGAACGTGTGCCTGCTGAGCCACGAGCTCTGGCAGACGCGCTTCGGCGGCGACCCGGCCGTGGTCGGCTCCACGGTCCAGCTCAACGGCCTTTCGTGGCAGGTGATCGGCATCCTGCCGCCCCGCCTCACCAACCCGTTCGGCCAGGTTCAGGTGTTCACGCCCCGCGTCTTCGAGGTCACCGGCCTCACCACCGTGCAGGTCCAGAACGGCGCCGGCTACACCCAGCCGATCGCCCGCCTCAAGCCCGGCGTCACGCTCGAGCAGGCCACGACCGAGCTCGCGGCGCTGAGCCAGGCGTACGCCCGGGAGTTCCCGACGCGGCTCGACGCGAACAACACCTGCGTCCCGCGCGGCTACGTCGAGGCGCTCGTCGGCCAGCTCCGGCCGACGTTCTACACCCTGCTCGGCGCGGTCGCGTTCGTCCTGCTCATCGCCTGCGCCAACATCGCCAGCCTTTTCCTCGGCCGCCTGGTGGCCCGCCACAAGGAGATCGCCATCCGCCAGTCGCTCGGCGCCACCCGCGGGGCGATCGTGCGCCAGTTCCTCGCCGAGAGCCTGCTCTTCACCGCGGTGGCCGGCGGCCTCGGCCTGCTCCTCGCCCTGTGGGCGCTCGCCGCCATCGAGTCCAATGTCGCCACCCTGCTGCCGCCGAACACGTCCCTGACGCTCGACTGGTCCGCCCTCGCGTTCACCGCCGGCCTGACGTTCGGCAGCGGGCTGCTGGTCGGCCTCGTGCCGGCGCTGCAGGCGTCCAAGACCGAGCTGGTGGAGGTCCTCAAGGACTGCAGCCGGTGCTCGACCGGCTCGCACGGCGGCAACTTCCGCTCGTCCCTCATCGTCGGCGAGGTGGCGCTGTCGGTCATCCTGCTGGTCGGCTCCGGCCTGCTGCTGCTCAGCTTCCTCCGTCTCCAGCGCACGCCGCCGGGCTTCGACCCCCAGGGCGTCGCCTCCGCCTTTGTCGGCATCCCGCCCAGCCGCTACCCGACCAACGCCGAGCAGGCCCGCTTCTTCACCGCGGTGCTCGAGCAGCTGCGGGTCAATCCGCAGGTCCGCGACGCCTCGGCCTCGCTCGGTCTCCCGATCGGCGGGTTCCTGTCCCGCTCGCCCTACAGCGTCAGCGGTCGTCCGGTCCTCCCGCTCGCCCAGCGCCCGCTCGCCGGTTTCCAGGTGGTGAGCAACGACTTCTTCCGGGCCCTCCGCATCCCGCTGCGCGAGGGGCGCACCTTCGCGGCCAGCGATCGCGACGGCGCCCCGGGGGTGTGCGTGGTCAACGAGAGCTTCGCCAAGCATGTCTTTCCGGGCGAGTCCGCCGTCGGCAAGGTCCTCCTGCGCGGCCGCGACGCCGATATCAAGGTCGAGATAGTCGGCGTGATCGCCGACGTGAAGAGCGCCGGCCTCACCTCACCGGTGCCGGACGAGATCTACTATCCCATGAACCAGCTCGGCCGACCCGGCATGGTCGTGTCGGTCCGCACCGACGTCGACCCGAACGCGATGCAGGCGGTGATCCGCAGCGCGGTCGCCGCCGTCGACAAGGATCAGCCGATCTCGTTCTTCCAGACGCTGCAGGCGGCGGTCGACCAGAGCGTCGGCGCCCAGCGCATCGTGGCCACGCTCACCGCGATCTTCGCCGGGATTGCCCTGCTGCTCGCGGCCGTCGGCCTCTATTCGGTGCTCGCGTATGCCGTCACGCAGCGCACCGCCGAGATCGGCATCCGCATGGCCCTGGGCTCGCCCCGCCGCGCCGTAATCGGGCTCGTGATGCGCTCCGGGCTGCGCCTGGTCGCGCTTGGCCTCGTGGTCGGCCTGCTCGGCGCCGTGGGCGTCGCGCAGCTGATCCAGTCGCTGCTGTTCGACGTGACCCCGCTTCACCCGGGGGTTTACGCCGGGGTCGCGGCCCTCTTCGCACTGGTCTCGGCCGCGGCCTGCCTCGTGCCGTCCCTCCGCGCCAGCCGCATCGACCCGCTCGTCGCCCTGCGGGCCGAATGAAGCCTGTAACCTTTCCCGCGCCGGGCGGTTCCTGACTCTGTCGTCCCATGCTCGACCTGCGCCATGCCTGCCTCCGGCTCCTCAAGCATCCCGGCTTCACGCTCGTCGCCGTCCTGACCCTCGCCCTCGGCATCGGCGCGAACACCGCGATCTTCTCCCTCGTCCAGTCGGTGCTGCTCACGCCGCTGCCCTACCCGGCGCCCGACCGGCTCATCGTCCTGTGGGAGGATGAGATCAACTTCAAGGAGGCGTCGATCGCCTGGCCGGACCTGCTCGACTGGCAGCGCGACAACACCGCCTTCACCGCCATCGGCGGGTATCGTCGTGACAATTTCACGCTGACCGGCCGCGACGAGCCGGTCATGGTGCGCGGCGCGCGCGTCAGCGCCGCGCTGTTCGACGCCGTCGGCCTCGCCCCGCTGCGCGGCCGGGTGTTCACCGCGGCCGAGGACCAGCCCGGGGCCGCGCCGCTGGCGGTGCTCGGCTACGGCCTGTGGCAGAGCCGGTTCGGCGGCCGCGACGACGTGCTCGGCACGAGTGTCACGCTGAACGGCGAGCCGCACACGATCATCGGCGTGCTGCCGCCCGAGTTCGCGACGCCGACCCGTGTCGAGTTCTACACCCAGATCGGCCGGAGCGGGACGAACCCGGGCTGGCAGAACCGGGGCAACCACCCGGGCATCTACGCGGTCGGCCGCATCAAGCCGGGCGTGCCGATCGAGGCCGCGTTCGCCGATCTGCGCCGGATCTCGGCGCGGATCGCCCAGGACCACCCGGACCAGAGCACCGGCGTCGTGGCCAGCGGCCAGCCGCTGCTCGAGGGCGCGGTCGGCAGCTACCGGACCGGCCTGCTGCTCCTCCAGGGCGCCGTGGGGCTCGTGCTGCTCATCGCGTGCGCCAATCTCGCGAACCTCCTCCTCGCCCGGGGCGCGGCCCGGGAGACCGAGTTCGCCGTGCGCGCCGCGCTCGGGGCCAGCCGGGGCCAGCTCATCCGCGCGCAGCTCGCCGAAAGCCTCGTGCTCGCCGTGGCCGGCGGCGGGCTCGGTGTGCTGCTCGCCGCCTGGGCCCAGCAGGGCATCGTCGCCCTGAGCCCCGCCGGCGTGGCCCGGTTCCAGCATGCCTCGATCGACGGCCACGTGCTGGCGGTCAGCGCCGCACTCGCGGTGCTCACATCCCTCGCCTTCGGCCTCTGGCCCGCCTGGCGCGCCGCCGCCCCCGACCTGCGCCACGCCCTCGCGGCCGGCGGCCGCGGCGGCTCCGCCGGCCCGCGGGCCGCGCGCGCGCGGGAGGGACTCATCATCGCCGAGGTCGCGCTCACGGTCATCCTGCTCGCCGGCGCCGGCCTGCTCCTCCGCAGCTTCGCCCGGATGCAGACGGCGCAGCTCGGCTTTGACGGCCGCGGCGTGCTCACGGCGCGGGCCTCGCTCCCGCCCAAGCTCTACGACACGCCCGAGAAGCGCAGCCAATTCCAGGAGCGACTGCTCGAACGGCTGCGGGCGCTGCCCGGCGTGACCGGCGCGGACCTCGCGACCAATGCGCCGCTCGACTCCGGCTGGCAGACGTCGTTCCTCCCGGAGGGTCACGCGCCGTGGCCCAACGGCCAGAATCCCCTCGCCGAGATGAACGTCGTGAGCGACGGCTACTTCCGGACGCTCGGCATCCCGCTCCTGCGCGGGCGCTCCTTCGGGCCCGAGGACCTGCCCAAGGGGCAGCGCGTCGCGATCATCGACCAGGCGTTCGCGAACCAATACTGGCCGGGGCAGGACCCGATCGGCCGGAAACTGACCCTGGGCGGCGACGAGCCCACGGTGGTGATCGGAGTCGTGCCCACGCTCAAGGTCTACGGCTACGCCGACGAGCCCACGCTGGTGCAGGCCTACCTCTCAACCCGTCAGGGACCGCAGAACGAATTTCAGCTGCTCGTGCGCAGCGACCGCGACGCCGCCACCCTGGCCAGCTCCGTCCGCCACGCCGTGACGGAGGTCGACCCGAACCAACCGATCTGGAACGTGCGCACGTTCGCCGAGCAGATCGACGGCACGTTTGCGACGCCGCGGCTCTACACCTATCTGCTGACCATTTTCGCCGGGCTCGCAGTGGTGCTCGCCGCGGTCGGGCTCTACGGCGTGCTCTCGTACCAGGTCGCGCAACGCACGCGGGAGTTTGGCATCCGGCTCGCGCTCGGGGCGACGCCGGGCCAGATCCTCGGGCTGGTCCTGCGCCGCGGCCTGCGCCTGTTCGTGGGCGGGGCCGTGCTCGGTCTCGTCGGAGCGCTGGCCCTCGGCCAGGTCCTCGGCTCCCTGCTCTACCAGACCGCGCCGCTCGACCCGCTCATCCTTGGAACCGTCACCGTCGGACTGGCCCTGATCACGTTCGCCGCCACGCTGCTGCCGGCCCAGCGCGCGATGCGCGTCGATCCGGTGGTGTCGCTGCGCGCGGAGTAGGCGGGGCCGCCGCGGGTGGCGGCTGGTTGAAGGTTGAAAGTTGAAGGTTGAAGGGCGGCAGTTGAACGCCGGCGAGCGATGGCGGGGTTCGAATTCCCGGGGCTATCTGGATTCAACCGTCGACGCTCAACGGCCGGTTCCCGGCCTAGTGCACGCGCACGTACGGCTCGATCGGACGGAATCCCGGGCGCGCACAGGCGGCGTCGCGTTCGGCCTTCGAGGCAAAGAGGTAGACCGCGTAGCCGCCGAATCCGCCGCCGCAGTATTTCCAGGCGAGTGGCTTCAGCCCGGCGGGGAGGGCGTCGCGAAACGCCCCCGTCGCGGCCGGGTCGCCCGGCAGCGGGTCCATGCCCTCCGGCCGCTGCACCTGGGAGTACGACTGGCGGACGGCGTCGGCGAGCAGGCCGAGGTCGCTGCGCCAGACCGCGTCCCGGGCCGTCGCCGCCGCCCGGGCGATCGCGTCGTAGCTCCGCGGCAGGTCCGCCAGGTTCGGCGTGTCGTGCGGTTGGCCAGTCCAATAGAGCGCCAGGTGGCCCGTGAGAAACTCGCCGCCGGTCTTCACTTCGAGGACGGGACGCTGGCCGCTGCGCCAGACGCAAAGCCCGGTCTCCGCGATGATCGCCGGGTCCTGCCAGCCCACGCCGAGGCCCAGCTCGGAGCCGACGCCATCCTTGCCGTTGAGCAGCGCCCACGCACCGCTGCCGCCCAGCCCGGCATTGCGCTCATAGGGCCAGTCGCGCAGCGAGACGGTCGGCGAAATCGCGCAGTTCACCACGAAGGCTCCCTCGCGGGCGAAGCGCGGCACGTCGAGCCAGCCGCCCGCGAAATCCACCCGCAGCGGCGCCACCTCGGGCGCGCGAATCAGGCGCACCAGCTGCGTCGTCGAGACCGGGGAGAATTGCGGCGGCGTCTTCGGGAGCACCACGTAGCGCGCGCCGATCCCGGCGCACAGCGCACGCTTGAGCTCGCCGTACTTGTCGTCGTCCGTCACCGCCAGGATGTCGGGCTTCAACCGCAGGAAGTCGTCCTTGAAATCGAGGCCCTCCTCCGCCCCGGTGCCCATCACCACCTCGTCCACCGTATCCAGCGCCGCCAGCAGCGCGCGCTTGTGGTCGTCCGGCAGCGAGCTCCGACGGTGCTTGTGGCGCCAGAGCACGTCCGCCGAGGCGAAGGACACCGTCAGGTGATCGCCCAAGGCCCTCGCCTCGCGGAAGAACTGGACGTGGCCGGCATGGATGATGTCGTAACAGCCGGAGACAAAAACGCGGGTCATGCGAGGGCCCCAACCTCGCCGCTCCGTGTCACTCGGGTCAACCGTGAACCCTCGGGTCATTTCCGGGTTTTCCCACTTTCGGGATGGATAGGTTCCACAACCGGACAATGCCGTCGGGCCGGCGCCCTTGCCTCATTTTCTATCTCCTCCGCTCCAACATTTTAGAACAGTGCCGCCCTGCTGGCACGACCGGTGCTAAACTGGCCCGCCGGGTTGTCTCCAACTCCCGGCCAACCCTCCAACCCTGCCTGTCATGAAGTCCTACCTCCTCGTGCTGCTCCTGATCATCCCCCCGTTGATCAGTCACGTGCTCGCTCCCGAGGTGGCCGAACCCGCCACCCCGTCGTCCTCCACGCCCGGCGCCGTCACCTCGTCCCCGACTTCCACGCCTGACACCCCGAAGGCGCCCGTTCACGACCAGTCGAAGCCGGCCAAGGATCCGAAGGCCGAGCCGAAGGCGATGTTCATGTGACCGCCTGACGGCCGCCCATGATT
>CAZUQB010000133.1:0-6566 GCA_964622405.1 uncultured Opitutaceae bacterium
GCGGTGTGCGGCGTCGGCTTCGTGACGGGGATGCCAGAGGAGGGACACGGTGAGCGCCGGGGTCGTGACCGGCAGGGCGAAGGTGTGCAGGCCGGAGCGCAATTTTCCGGTGTGACGCTCGGGGACGCTGGCAATCAGGTCGGTCGAGCGGACCAGGGCCAGCGCGGCGGCGAAACCGCTGACGATCGCGGCGATCTCCCGCTCCAGCCCCTGCGCCGCCAGCGCCGCGTCGATCGGGCCCTTCTCCGTGCCGCGCCGCGACACGCTGATGTGTTTTCCGCTGGCGTACCGGGCGGGCGTCATTCGGCCATGGGCCAGGGGATGCCCGGCGCGTACCACGCCGACAAAGCGGTCCTTGAACAGTGCCTGCGTCCGCAGTTCCGGTCCCGTCTCGCGGCCGATCACGCCGGTCTCGAGGTCGACCGTGCCCTCGCGCAGCGGCGCGCTGTCCTTGTCCAGCTTGTGCAGGAAACGCAGGCGCACGCCCGGCGCCTCCGCGGCCACGCGCGCGAGCAGCGTCGGGCCAAAGCTCTCGAGGAAACCGTCGCTCGCACGGAGCGTGAAGGTCCGCACCAGGCGGGAGAGATCCGCGCGCTCCGCGGGACGCAGCACCGCCTCGGCCTCCTGCAGCAGCGGGCCCACGCGCGGCCGCAGTTCGAGCGCGCGCGGAGTGGGCACGAGCTTGCGGCCCGCCCGCACCAGCAGCGGATCGCCGGTGGCGGAGCGCAGGCGCGCCAGGGCGCGGCTCATGGCCGATGGGCTCAGGCGCAGGCGGCGGGCGGCGCCGGCGACACTGCCCTCCGCGAGCAGGACGTCGAGCGTGACGAGGAGATTGAGGTCGGGGTGGGTCACAGGGCGGCGCCGAGCAGCGTGCACCAGACATGGCGTCAAACGCACGCATAAAGTGCAAAGCGTGCGTCTTCCGCCATGGCTGATTTCCCCTTAGGATGAGGCGAATCCAGCCGCTCCCATGAACCAGACCGCCCCTGTCCCGACCATCGCATCCGTCCAACCGGCCACCGCGCCATCCGCACCCTTGCCGTGGGCGCTGGCCAGCCTGGCGCTGGCGGCGCTCCTGTCGGCGCTGGGGACGAGCATCGCCAACGTGGCGCTGCCGACCCTGACGACGGCCTTCGGGGCGCCGTTCGGGGCGGTGCAGTGGGTGGTGCTCGCGTACCTGCTGGCGAGCACGAGCCTCGTGGTCGGGGTGGGCCGCCTGGGAGATCTGGCCGGCCGCCGGCGGCTGTTGCGGGCGGGCCTGGTATTGTTCACCGGGGCGTCGGTGCTGTGCGGCCTGGCGCCGGGCCTTGGGTGGCTGATCGCGGCGCGGGCGCTGCAGGGGCTGGGCGCGGCGGTGATGATGGCGCTGGCGGTGGCGCTGGTGACCGGCGCGGTGCCGTCCGGCCGGACCGGGCGCGTGATGGGTTTGCTCGGCACGATGTCCGCGCTGGGCACGGCGCTCGGGCCGTCGTTGGGCGGGTTCCTGATCGCGAGCCTCGGCTGGCGGTCGATCTTCCTGGTGAACGTGCCGCTGGGGGCGGCGGCGTGGTGGCTGGCGGGACGGCATCTGCCGGCGGACACGCCGGGGACCGGGAAGGCCGCGGAGCGTTTCGACGCGGTGGGCACGGGGCTGCTCGCGCTTTCGCTCGCGGCCTATGCGCTCGCGCTGACCCTCGGGCGGGGTGCGTTCGGGCCCCTGAACGCGGTGCTGCTGGGGGCGGCGGTGCTCGGCCTGGCGGCCTTCGTGGTGGTCGAGACCAGCGTGGATGCCCCGCTGGTCCGGCTGGGCATGCTGGGGGACCGGGCGCTGCGGGCGGGTCTGGTGCTGAGCGGGCTGGTGGCCACGGTCATGATGGCGACCCTGGTCGTGGGCCCGTTCTACCTCGCGCGCGGGCTCGGGCTGGAACCCGCGTCGGTGGGGCTGGTGATGTCGGCGGGCCCGCTGGTGTCGGCTCTGAACGCCGCGCCGGCCGGGCGCCTGGTGGACCGGCTCGGGGCGGGCCGCATGACGCTGCTGGGCCTGGCGGTGATGGCGGTGTCGCTGGTCATGCTGGTCGTCGGGTCGGCGCAGGGTGGCGTGATCCCCTACGTGATCCCGATGGTCGGGTTGACGGCGGGCTACGCGCTGTTCCAGACAGCGAACAACACCGCGGTGATGGCGGGAGCGGGAGCGGAACGACGCGGTGTCGTGTCGGGCCTGCTGAACCTCGCGCGCAACCTCGGCCTGATCACCGGCGCATCGCTGATGGGGGCGATCTTCGCGCGCGCCGCCGGCGAGGTCGCAGTGGCGACGCCGGAGGCGGTGGCGGGCGGCTTGCGCGTCACGTTCGGAATCGCGGCGGGGCTGGTGGGGATTGGGTTGTGGATGGCGCGGACGGGGCTTGAGGCCCCCGTTGGCCGCGTCGAAGGTCGAAAGTCTTAAGGTCGAAGGTCGTACGGTGGCGGCGGAGCCGCGGACGGGACCTTCGACTTTCGACGTGGGACTTTCGACGCCCGGCCGCTGCGCGGCGGGGCAAAACTCGGTCGGGGGTTCTTTTTACCACGGAGAAAACGGAGAGAACGGAGAGAAGACCGAGACCGAGGACATGCGGACCGTCGCGCCGACGTGCCGTCGACGCTAGGTCCGCATGGACTTGGTGGACGATCCGGAGGCCCCCGGAGGGGGTATCAAAGGTCGAAGGTCTGGAGGTCGAATGTCGAAGGTCGTACGGTGGCGGCGAAGCCGCGGACGAGACGTTCGACTTTCGACCTGGGACATACGATCCCCGCTCGCCGCGGCGCGGCGAGCGGCGGCGGGAATTAGTCCAGACGGCCCAAACGGCCCGGCGGGCGGGAGAATTGATTGGACGTCCGGGAAATCGTTCGTTCCTTTTGCCGCGCTCCCGTGAAGTCCCTTTCCAAAGTCGTCGCCCTGCTTCTGCTGGTGCTCTGGCTGCCAGCGACGCTGCACTGCGGCCTCGAGGCGATTGGGGCGGAGTTCTTCTCGCATTGCGACGAGGGCGCGGGCGCCTGCAAGGAGGTCTGCGCGAAGGACAATTGCCAGACCGCCGAGGGCGCGATGCTCCGCAAGGTCGGACTCTCCGCGCGGGTGCTGGCACCGGTGATGGTCGAGTTTGCGACCCTGCTGGCCGTCGTGCCGGCGCTTACCCCGGACCTCGCTCCGGTGACACCGGCCCTCCGTGCGCCCGAGATCGAGCGGGTCGCGCGGACCTGGTCCTTTGTGCGCCGCGCGGCGCTGCCCGCGCGCGCGCCGAATTCCCTGGCCTGATCCGTCCCTGCGCGGACGGATTTCCCTGCCGGTTCATGCCCTGACGACGCCGTGCGCGTCGGCGGTGCGCCCTGCCGTTTCCCATGACTCCAATCTCCCTGCCTTACCATGTCCCGATCGATCCACTTTCTGCTCTTTTCCGCCGTGCTTGGCGCCTTGCCGGCCGCATTCGCCGCCGAGGCCGCCCCGGCTGCCCTGACCCTTGACGAGGCCCGGGCCCGCACTGTCGCCCGTCATCCGTTGCTGGCCGCCCAGGCTCATGAGGAGCGCGCCGCTGAGGCGCGGGTGGAGCAGGCGGGCCAGGGGCCCGCTCCCGCGCTCGAGGTGACCCTGGAGAATTTCGCCGGCACCGGTGCGCTGCAGGGAGCCCGCAGCCTTGAAACCACCGTCCAGGCCAGTCGTACGCTCGAGCGCGGGGGCAAGCGCGACAAGCGCGTGGCGCTCGCGGGCCGCGAGCGGGCGGTCGCGGCGCAGGAGTCACGGGTACGACGCGCGGAATTGCGGGCGGCGACCACGGCCGCCTTCCTCGAGACGCTGGCCGCCCAGTCGCGGCTGGCGCTGGCGGCCGAGCCGTCGCAGCTGGCCCGCGAGATGGTCGCGGCGGTCGAGCAGCGGGTAAAGGCCGGCGCCGCCTCACCGGCGGATTCGGCCCGGGCCCGCGCGGCCCTGGCCGCCACCGACACCGAGTGGGCCCGCGCTGAGGCGGCGCTGCGCTCCGCACGTGCCCGCCTTGCCGCGGCCTGGGGCGGGGAACCTGGGGAAGTCGGGGAAGTAACCGGGGAAATCCGGGTCCCCGCCCATCTGCCCGACCAAGCGGCCCTGTTCGCGCGGCTCGACCAGCATCCCCGGCTCGCGTGGCAGCGCAGCCAGATTGAGACCCGCCGCGCGGCCCTGGCTCTCGAGCAGTCGCAGGCTGTGGCGGATGTCACCGTCGGCGGCGGCCTGCGATTCCTGCGCGACGGCTCCGACGCGGGATGGGTTGCGGGGATTTCCGTGCCGCTGCCGGGTTGGCAGCGGAACCAGGGCAATATCCGCGCCGCCCGTGAGACGCTGGCTGGCGCCGAACTGGCCGTGCAGGGAGTCGAGGTTGAGCTGCGGGCCGCCTTCTCGGCCGCGTGGCAAGATCTCGCAATTGCCCACCGCGCCGCGCGCAGCCTGCGCGAGCAGGCGCTGCCCGCCATGGCCGAGGCCTACGCGGCGGTGCGACACGCCTACGACCAGGGCCAGCTGCCCCTGATCGATGTGCTGGACGCACAGCACGCCCTGGTCGCGGTCCGGCGCGACCTCCTCGACGCCGAAGTAGCCTACGCCCTGGCGCTCGCCCGCCTCGAGGCCCTCGCGGGTCCGGACGAGAGCGCTGTCACCTCACTCCTTAATCCGACCTGAGCCCTGTCATGAAACTCAAACTTCCCCTTACGATCCTCGCCATTCTCGTCCTCGGCGGCGGCGTGGCCTTCCACCTGGTTCAATCCGATCGCGGCCGCGCGGACCCGTTCGAGCACGAACACGAGCACGGTGAGCAGGCCGAGCCGGAGATCGCCACCGGGCCCCATGGCGGCCGGCTGCTGGAGGACGCGGGCTTTGTCCTCGAACTGGCCCTGGTGGAACGCGGCGGACCGCCGGAGTTTCGCGCCTGGTATCGCCAGGGTGGCCAGCCGGTCCCGCCGGCGGATGTCAGGCTGACGGTGGATCTCCGCCGGCCCGACGGCAGCGTTGAGTCGCACGCGTTCACGCCCGAGGCCGACCAGGCCCGGAGCCGCGGGGCGGTCGAGGAACCCCACTCGTTTGACTACACCGTGGTGGCGGAGCACGCGGGGCGGACGCATCGCTGGACGTTTTCCGCGCCCGAGCAGCAGACCACCCTGTCCGCCGAGGTGGCGCAGCGCGCGGGTGTTGTCACGGAGGCCGCCGGGCCGGCCGTGCTGCGGGAAACCCTCGCGGTGTACGGGCGCGTGAAGCTCGACGCGAACCGCATCGGGCGGGCGGTGCCGCGGTTTGGCGGCATCGTGCGCGAGGCGCGGAAGTCGCTGGGAGACCCGGTTGCGGCCGGCGAGACTGTCGCAGTAGTCGAGACGAACCAGTCGCTCGCGCGGATCGAGGTGCAGGCGCCGATCGCCGGGGTGATTGTCGACCGGGACGCGAATGCCGGCGAGACGGTGGGCGACGGGCTGGCGATCTACACGATTGCGGACCTCACGGACGTCTGGGTGGACCTCAACGTGCCGAAGCGCGACCAGGCGCGCGTGAAGGTGGGGCAGGGGGCGACGATTCATGCGGACGACGGCGGCCCGGAGACGTCGGGAGTGATCACTTGGATCTCGCCGGTCAGCTCGCCCGAGGCGCAGACCATGATCGTGCGGATCGTGCTGCCGAATCCCGACCAACGCTGGCGTCCCGGCCTTTACGTGAAGGCCGAGATCACGGTGGCCGAGCAGACCGTGCCGGTGGCGGTGAAGGAGGCGGCGCTGCAGACCCTGGCGGACCGCACCGTGGTGTTCTCCCAGCACGGTGACATCTATCAAGCACGCCCGCTCGAGCTGGGCCGCCGGGGCGGCGGCTGGGCGGAGGTCGCCCGGGGCCTGCGCGCCGGTGAGCGGTACGTGGTCGGGAACAGCTTTCTGCTGAAGGCGGAACTCGGGAAGTCCGGGGCCGCGCACGAACACTGAGGAGACCGCCATGCTACCCGCTCTTATCCGCTTCGCGATTCATCACCGATGGCTGGTGCTCGTGCTCACGCTCGGGCTGGGCTCTCTCGGCGCCTACCACGCCCGGCGCCTGCCGATCGACGCCGTGCCCGACATCACCAATGTCCAGGTGCAGATCAACACCGAGGCTCCCGGCTTCTCGCCGCTCGAGGCCGAGCAGCGCGTCACCTTCCCGGTCGAGACCGCGATGGCCGGCCTGCCGCACCTCGACTACACGCGCTCGCTCTCGCGCTACGGCCTGTCGCAAGTGACCGTGGGGTTCAAGGACGGCACGGACATCTACTTCGCCCGGCAGCTGGTGAACGAGCGCATCCAGGAGGTGAAGTCGCAGCTTCCGCCCGGCCTCGAGCCGGCGATGGGCCCGATCTCCACCGGCCTGGGCGAGATTTACATGTACACCGTCGAGCCGGCGCCGGAGGCGCGGAAACCCGACGGCACGGCGTATTCGCTGGCGGACCTGCGTGAACTCCAGGACTGGGTGGTGCGGCCGCAGCTGCGCAACCTGCCCGGCGTCACCGAGGTCAACACCATCGGCGGTTTCGTGAAGCAGTACCACGTCACGCCGCGGCCCGACCAGCTCATCGCCTACGGCC
>CAZUQB010000134.1:0-6514 GCA_964622405.1 uncultured Opitutaceae bacterium
TCCGCGGCTGGACGGAAGGACTGCAGAAGATCGGAACCGGCGGGAAGATCATCCTCTATGTGCCGCCGGATCTGGCGTACGGCGAACAGAAGCGCCGCGGCATCCCGGCCGGCTCGGCCCTCGAGTTCGAGGTTGAGATCGTCGGCATCCGCGAGTCGCCGCCGTAAAAAAAGATGTGGGCGGGGTGCCCTCACCCCGCGCCTTTGTCCCGCTAGAACGACTCCGTCATTCGAATGATCGCGAGGACGAGCAGCACCACGCCGGCCCAGAAGGCGACGGACGCGAGCGCGTCTGACTTGGAATTGCCCTGAGGTGGCCGGCTGTTGCCGGCGCTCGGCGCAATAGAGGCGTCCGCGATCGCCGCCGGAAGCGACGGTGAGGGTTTGGACTTGGAGGACTCGGGCGAGAGAATGGGCATGGCGAATTGCGTCCGTAAACCTAACGGAGGCGCGCGCTTGGCCAACGCCCGTGACTACCGGAAATCCGGTACGCCCTGCCGCCGCGCGGGCCATAGGTCCCGCGAAAAAGCCCCAAAACTCTCGCTTGACGCGAAGGCGGAAAACCGAACCCTGTCCCTTCCGATTTTCGCCCTCATCGTCTATCGGTTAGGACAGGAGATTCTCAATCTTCAAAGCGGGGTTCGATTCCCCGTGGGGGCGCCACTTTCAGAGGAGAGGCTGAGTCCTCATACGGAACTCATACACTTCGGGGCCCCCAGAGGGGTAGGGCCCCAAGGGTCTGCCCCACCAAGGGCTACGAAGGCCCAGCCCGGGCCGATAGGCGGGCTTGCCAGGCTCCTCCCGAGGTGCTCCCGTTCGCCTATGGACCCGGGTTTCGCACCCCTCCCAGCCGGCTACGTCGAGGCCATGCCCCACCGCGGCCCCTGGCTGCCAGTCGACGCCCCTCCGGCCGACTACGCGACGGTGCAGGTCCTGCTCGAGGATGGCTCGACCAGCCATGCGACCTGGACCGGCGCCTGCTGGTGGCGTGGAGGCGAATTGCGGCCGGTAGGCTGGCGGAGCATGGAGGACCAGCGGATCACGGCCTAGCGGCCCCGCCTGGCGTCGCGTATGGCCTCCCGCGGCAATCCTGACCTCGCTCGCTGGGTTGAGCGCCATGTGATCAAACTGGCCGGCTTTGCGCTTCCTCCGGCCGGTGTCCGGGCCCTTCATCGGGCCATGCAAAAGCGCAAGCAAGACCCCACCCCGAAACTCACCTCTGCCGAACAGGCGGCCCTCGACCGGGTTGTCGCAAAGCGGCTGCCCGAGCTCGAGGCGATCCTCAGGAGATGCCTCGCCCACGAGCTTGTGGCGATGCGCCCGAAGAAGGCCCGGGGTTAGCTCTCAGGTGGCCCGCGCGCGGCACTTCTTCATCCGAGCGGGTTTGCCCGACACCAGGACGGTCTCACCCCCGGCTATGACACAACTGAGGCAGGCTTTCCGGTCAGCCCGTAATGTTCGTGGTGTTCCTATTCTTCCTATCGTTCCTGGACGCCGTTTAAGTGAGTATATTGTTTAAATAAACCCTTTGACCAGGGCGCGATTTGGACCGCAACTCTACATCGCCGAAAGGCAGAGGCCCGAACCACTGCAATGGCTCGGGCCTCGAATGACCTCGTAGTTCAACTGGATTAGAACGCCGGTCCGCTAAACTGGAGATGTGGGTCCGATCCCCGCCGAGGTCAATTCATTCGCGCATGCGAGCGCTGGGTTTTTTGCATCATTCCAAGCGCGCTTGGTTACAGGGCTACCCGATTCTCGGAATGCTGAAGACTTTCAATAGTGAGAGCTGCACACTAGGGTCTGGTCATGAGTCGCACCAAGAGAACGTTTGACACCTCCAAATACACTGAGGGAAAGCTCCTCGTGACGAAACTCGGTGCCGCTGTTTCCCAACTGGAAACGGCGATCACGCTTTGGTTTTTCGATGGCGATCCATGCTCGATCTGCACGCTAACTTTTGCGGCCGCAGAAATTATCTCAGTGCTGAACCGTGAAGCAAAAGGGCAGCCAATGCTCATCGACGGATCAAGCGACGTGATAAGGCCGGAGTTTCAGGAGGAATTCAGATCGATCATTCGCGAAGGGCCGAATTTTTTGAAGCACGGGAGTAAGGATCCAGCGGGGACCTACTTCTTGCCGGTCAGGAACGCATGCATCCTTCTACTCGACGCGGTAATAGCCTACAATCACTTGGGACATTCACGGCGGCCACTCTTTCAACTATTGCAGTCTTGGGTTGCGATTCAGAATCCCGAGTTCTTTACGGCCCATACACTCTCTGACGCAGAGCGTCTCGATGCCCTAGCGAAAGGAAAAGCAGCTTTCTATAATTGGATGCTGCCGATTTTCACTCGGCAGTTTTCGGCAGCACTTGGGCCAGGTCGCTAGCTGAGAAAATTTCTGACCTCGCTCGCGGGGATCAGGCCCTTCTCGGTCCGGATCTTCCCCTGCTCGATCCAGCGGGTGATTGTCCTGGAGGATCGGCCGATCCGTTTGGCAAACGCCGTCCTGGTTATGGCAGGCTCGAGGGGACGCTCGAGGTTGTCCAGGCGCCGAAGCACCTCTGTCAGCAGCGCAATGATCTGGTCTTCTTTATTCATTGTGCGTGGGTCGCGTGCTACATCGAAGCTGTCTCGAAACCTTTCTCTTCCGCTTCGGAGCTGAGAATATAGACCTTCGGGGGAAGTAAGCCATGCTGGCGGATAAACTCCTTCAAGGTCTCGATCTCGAGCACAGCCTGCAGTCCGATCTCGATTGCGTCCTCCCTGCTGATAGCGTTCCGAAGGGCCCGCCTGAAATACCAAGCGCTGGGCTTGAAGGTAGCTGGTGGCGCGGGCCGGTTGCCTTCAACTATCTCGTCGCTGAATGGTTCATCCATCGTGCCTGGCGCGTGATCGCATAAGCCCTGAATTTCAGTGAGAGCCGGGCCTGATAGGGTAATGCTGGGGTGCATGGGGTACGGCCGCTCCTCGGGGCTACCCCGGTCACGAGGCAGCCCCAGAGTGAGCGGGTATGGTTACGCAGCTGCCGATTCCCGGGCCTCCAACAGCGGAAGCAGGCGCTCCAAGGTCGCGACCTCAGCGTCGTGAAACGCACGCATCGCCAGGTGCCCGGCTCGGTCAGGCCTCTGCCCCATCGACGTGTCCATCTGGCAATGAGACCGGACGTAGGTTCTCCGAGCGATGCGTTTCCACACGGCGACAACCTCCCATGGGTCTTCTCGGATGTACTTCGCCTCAACATTGTCGTTCACACTCGAGGCCAGAGAGTCGCAGAAGCTCTGCAACTCGGATCGGGATAGCTGAACCGCGATCAGTTTGTTCTTCATCGGATTTCAAACGGAGGGCCGGCACCCCAAAGCGGTTGCGTAGGCGCAACAAGTGCACCCTCGCCCCGAGGCACCGGCCCAATTCACGTTTCTTGTTTGTTCCATGTCTGGACTTCTGACGGAGACGCAACTCCCCGGCGGGCCCCCTGGCCTGCGGTGAGGAAGCTGGAAGATCAGGCTACCTGTTGCAAGCCTTCAGGCTCGGCCCTGGCGGCCGGCATGCTTGGCCCGCACAGCCTCGCGGATGCCGCTGAAGCGGTCGTAGGCCGGCGAATCGTCGACGGCCGGCTCGTCGAGCTCGGGGCGCCGCTCCTGGCGGGCTGGCCGGCTCAGGGCATGCGCGTCATCACGCCGGGCAAGATCGGCTCGCCTTTGAAGCCATAGCCGCACGCGCAGTGGCAGCAGGCGCCGAATCCAGGAGAGCGCCTTCATCAGTCGAAGGCTACGACGTCCAAGTGAGTCAGCAGCGCCGCCCGAAGGGCATCTGCGGCCGGCCCGTCAGGGATGGTGAAGCCGACGTACAGGGCCTCGGCGGCGGCCTCTGCGCTGCTGGTCGGCTGGGATAGTTGCAGGGGGAGGTCGTCACCCAGGTACGCCTCAGCCGGCATCGCGAACAGGGCGCCCAGGCGGATCGTCGGTCCGCCGGGAGGCTGAACCTCGACCGGGCATGCACAGACCCGCCAGTCGCGGCGGGTGCCCCGCCAGGACACTGGCAGGCGCAGGCCACGCGCTCGGTTCTTCAGCTTGAAGGTCACTTGATCGGATCTGGGATGTCAGGAATGACGAGCGTCACCGTCTCGTCGTCGTTGCACTCGACCGTCGCGTTGTTCAGGGCAGCGATCAGTCCGTTGATCCTACCTGCTAGCACCTGGTAGTTCGATGCATTCGAGGTTTGAGCACGCACCTGATTCAGGTCCATGCCGAGCGAGTCGACCAACTTGGAGAGGGGTGTCAGGTCGATTACTACCTTGTTATCTCCGATCACCGCCTTCCCGAATGCGCCAGGGCTGACCGTCATGGAGGTCAGCGAATTGACGCGGGAGATCAGGGTGTTCGCAAAGGTGGTCTCAAGGAGCGATGGCGTCTTTCCCTTGGTCAGGAGCGGAATCACCGCGACAACCTGCTTCTCTGCTGTTTGTCCGGCCATGGCGTTAGCTCGTTGGAACCTGAGTGACTTCGAGGCACCAGATACAGCCGCGCCAGCGGTACACACCAATCTCCGAGGTCCATATCGACGGCACTGTCGGCGGGATTGTCTGCCCGACCTTCCGCCAGTCCGGCTCGATCACATCGGTGATAAATAGCAACGATGGGTTGTTGATCACTTCTGGCCCGTAATAGGGCCTCCCAACTCGGAGGCCTTTCAATTCGTAGACGTCGCCAGCCCAGTCGACGGGAACGCGACCGGTTGGAGAATCCCAGAAGATCTGACTTAGGGGGGGCAGTGTGAAGAGACCCTGAGGATTCCCTGCTTTGTAGGTGAAGCTTGAGGTGGCGAGGATCGCCCTGGTGTAAGGGGATCCGCTTCCGTAGTTCGACCAGTAGATCGCTTTCCCGGTATACTGCGACGTCTGCACGCCAGACTTTCCCGGCATCGTGAAGGTCACGAGTTTCGGCTCGGTGCGCGCTGCTGGTATTTGCGAGAAAACGCGACTGAAGTAGAGAATCGGACCTTCAATCGAATCGAACATCTCTTCGACCAAAATGCAGTCGGGGAAGACCGCGTCTGGAATCACTGCGAACGGATTGTCGGCTCGCAGCAGAGGCTGAAAGAATGAGCGCTCGACCGCGTAAGTGCGCTTCACGACCTTTGCGCGAGTTACCTCGTCGATGGAAATTCCACCGCTGCCTTCGACCTCGCGCGGGGTCTTGAAGTCGCCGTCGATGATGATCAGGCCGGGATTAGCCACGGGCGAGTGTGATGCAATGGTCGAGGAGCTTGGCCGCACAGGCCGGCGAGAGGTCGGCCATCCCTTCGACCAGGTCCAACAGGGGGATCACGGCTGCGGAAGCGGTCGTCCGCAGATCGCGCGCGGCATTTACCAGAAGCCCTTTCTCGATTTGGCTGGTGACGCACTCGGCTTGGGTCTTGCAGTAAGCGAGCAGTTGCTTGTGAAAGGAGCCGATCGCGAGCTGCGCGATCTCATCCTCGACCGCGGCAAGGATCTCCGGGGTTGGACTCGAAACCAGACGGTCGAGCTTAACTTGGTGAGGATTGCCGCCGGTAGGCTTGTTCGCCGCCAGCAATTGCTCGAGTTGGAAGCAATGGCCGCGAGCGGAGCCGATGTACTGCTGATAGGCGGCGAGACCCGACGATGGCGTCGCTGGGTGCAGCGGGTCTGGTGTGGGTGTGGGTGTCATGGGAGAAATTTTCCGGTTTTGCGCGTTCTGGTAGATAAAGACCCGCTCGCGCGCGGGTTGCCGGTGCCCGCCTTCCCCCGAGGTCCACCAATGACCGCCTCGGGAAAAACTTCGTTCAGCTTGGGCCGATAATGCCCTCCAGGATTGACCAGCAATCGCGCGGCGACTGGCCGAAGGAACCCCTGGCCGCCGTGCGAGCGCGGTCGACGTCGTCGAGCTTGCGATTGAGCAGGCGGATCACCGCGGTCGAGCTGACTGGGGTGCCGTATTCTGCGGTCTGGTCGCCGTCACGCTTCTCAACCTCGGCGAGCTGTGCCTTCAGCGTCGTCTCGACCTCGAGGCAGGCCGCCAGCCCCAGCTCCTTGCCA
The DNA here is from genome assembly GCA_964622405.1 of uncultured Opitutaceae bacterium. Taxonomy (GTDB): domain Bacteria; phylum Verrucomicrobiota; class Verrucomicrobiia; order Opitutales; family Opitutaceae; genus Opi-474. The sequence continues at coordinate 6,060 of CAZUQB010000134.1, forward strand.
CCCTGGGCGATGGCCTCAGCCTCGGCAGCGGCGGCGAGGGTGCTAATTTTCTGCTGCACGCGGAACGTCGCCTCGCGCCGGCTCTCGAGTGCGATCCACTTCTCGAAGGTCGCCTTGCTCGGCCGGGCCCGAAATTCGTTCTCGGCGGCGATGGAGGCCTCGTTCAGACGATCAGGCTCGCCGATGAATGCACTCAAGCGCTGGCCCTTGGCTTTGGCGTCAGCTATGTGCTGACGGAACGCCGCGACGGCGCTGAGCGATGGCAGGATTTTGGCGAAAATGGACATGGTGGGAGCGGCGTGAATGGTCAGGTCAGGAAGCGGCAAGCAGGCCCCGGGGCGTAACCGCGCCCTCGTCAACCAGGTCGACCGCGCTCAACTGTTCGACCCGCATGAAGGCTTTGCCGTCGCGGACCTGATAGGAGGGCTCGAAGTCGATTGAGCATCCGATCAGCT
>CAZUQB010000135.1:0-6493 GCA_964622405.1 uncultured Opitutaceae bacterium
CCCCGCAGCAGGTCGCGGTTGGCGTCGTAAATTTCGCTCCAGCGCTGCGCCGTTCCATAGTACCGCACGCTGATCCGGGTAAGGGAGTCGCCTTCCTGCACCACGTGGTACCGGTTTTCCGGCGCAGCCGAGATGGGGGATGAAGACGGTGCGGTCGGCCGAGTGGCGGCCGGGCCGGCCGCACCCGTCTGCGGGAGCGCGCCGCCGGTCAGCACGCGCGCGGCGTTGGCAATCGAGTCGAGGGTGCCCTGCGCCTGCCGCAGCCGGGCCGAGATCGCGGCGTTTTCCTGCTGGAGCTGCGCGATGCGGGCCGAGCGGTCGCGGTCGACCGACTGCAGCGTATCGGTCAGCCGGGCATTGTCCGCGCGGAGGCTGGCATTGTCCCGCTGGGCCGCGGTGAGCTGGCTCGTGATGGTGGCCAGCGCGGCGGCGCGCTGCTCGGCCGTGATGCGCGCCTGCTCGGACTGGGCGAGCTTGTCGCTGTCCGCCTTGAGCGCGGCCAGCCGATTCGCCTGGTCGTCGAGTTGCTTCCGGAGCATCTCGCGCTCGCCCGTCAGGCGCTGGTTGGCCTCGGTGAGTTCCGCGACGGTGGCGCCCTGCTGGTCGACCGCCTTGTCGGACTCCGCCAACTTCGCCTGCGCGGCGGCGAGCTGCGTGCGGAGACTCGCCAGGTCGGAGGCATTCTGCGCCGCCTGGGTCTTGTCGGCCTGCGCGGCGGCGACCTGGGCGGTGAGGTCCTTGACCTGGGCCTGCAGCTGGTCGTTCGCGGCGGTCAGCTGGGTGACGCTATCCGCCTTGGCGGAACTGTCGCGGCCGGCGGCGTCGAGCGCCTGCCGGGCCTGGGCGAGCTGGGACTGCAGCGCGGTGCGCTCGGCGGTGAGCTTCGCGTTGAGGTCGGTCAGCTCGGCCACGCTGGAGTTGTGCTGCTCGACGGCCTTGTCGGACTCGGTGAGCCGGGCCTGGAGCGCGGCCGTCTCGGCGTGCGCCTTGTCGAGCTCCGTCTGGAGCGCCTGGAGGGCCTTGCGGCTGTCGGCCTCGGACTGCTTGCCCTGCGCGAGCCGGCGGTCGGCGTCGGCGACCTTGGCCATCAGGTCGTCCAGCTGCCGGCCCAGCCCTTCGCGTTCCTGCGCCCACGCCGCGGCCGGGGCGGCCGCCGCCTTCTTGGCTTCCGCAGCCAGCCGGTCGGCCGCCTGCTTTTCGTCCGCGAGCCGGTCGTTCTCGGTCGTGAGCCGCTGGGTTTCGGCACGCAGGCGGTCGATCTCGGTCGACAGGTTTCGCACCTTGGCGTTCAGGGAATTCAGCTCGGCATTGGGGACCGCCTCGTCGGAGCTCTTGGCCTCGAGCAGGACGCGATTGGCCTCGGCGAGGGATTTGTTCGCCTCGCGCGACCGCTGCAGCTGCGCCGCGAGCGTGGAAATCTCCTGCGCCGAGTGCTTGCGGTCGTCGTCAAGCTGGGCCTCGAGCGCGCGCACCTGGTCCTGCACGGTCTGCAGCTCCAGCTTGAGGGCGTCGCCGGCGGTGTTCTTTGCCGCGGCGGCCTGAGCCGCGAGCGCGGCAGCCGCGCTCTGCTTGGCGACCTCGAGGTCCTTCTGGAGCGATTCGTTCGCGGCCGTCAGGCTGGCGATCGACTGGTTCCGGTCCTCCAGCGCGTGATTCGCGCTGTCGAGCTGAGCGGCCAGCTTCGCGGCCGCATCCCGGTCGGCGGTGCCGTCCGGACGCGCCGCCAGCCGCTGGTTCTCCTCGGTCAGGCGCTGGTTGTCCTGTTTCAGGCCGGCGGCGGCGGTCTGCGCGGCGGCCAGCCGGGACTCGAGGTCCGTGCGCGCCGCGGTCGCCGTCACCGCCGCCTGCCGAGTGGCCTCCAGTTCCGCCTGGGCCCGGGACAACTGATCCTGCGCCGCCGCCAGGGCGGTCTTCAGCTGCGCCAGCTCCGCGGCCGAGCGGCCGGAGTCCGACTGCTGCGCCTGGAGCTTCTGGGCCTGGGCGGTCAATTGGTCGACCTTGGTGGCAAGGTCCCGATTCTGCTGGGCGAGCCGGGTCGCCTCGTCGCGGGCGGCCGCCAGCGCGGTCTTCACCTGCTCCGCCGCCTCGGCGGTCTTGCCGGCGGCCACCTGCTGGGCGCGGAGCCGCTGCGCCTCGGCCGTGAGCTCGTCGAGCTTCGTGCCCAGCTCGCGATTGGCCTGCGTGAGATTCGCCACGTCGCCCTGGGCAGCAGCGGCCGCCTGCTGCGCGGCCGCCAGCGCGGTCTTGAGCAATCCGGAATCCGCGCCCGACTTGCCCGCTGCGGCGAGATCGGACTGGAGCTTCTTCACCTGGACGGTGAGGGCGTCATTCCGGCCGGCGAGCTCCTCGTTGGCCGTGGTCACGGACGCGCCCCACTTCTGGGACTCCGCGAACTGGGCGGCGAGCTTGGCCAGGTCGGACTTGGCCGCCGCCTGGTCGCGCTGGGCCGCGGCGAGCGCGGCCTTCAGCTGGTCGAGCTCGGCGGACGACCGGCCCGCGACCTGCTGCTGGGCCTGCAATTTCTGGGTCTGCGCGGTGAGCTCGTCGTTGCGGGTGACGAGATCCTGGTTGTTTCGGGCGAGTTCCGCCTGCTGCTGTTCGAGCTCCCTGACCTTCGCCGCCAGCCGCCCGGCCTCGGCCTTGGCGGCTGCGCCGGCCTGCTCGGCACTGGCCAGGTCTGCCTTGAGGCGGGCGGTCTCCGTCGCCTCGCCTTTCGCGGTGCCGGATGCGGCAGCCAAGGCCGCGGCCTTGGCCTGCAGGTCGGCGTTCGCCTTCGTCAGGGCGGCGATCTGGGCCTGGGCGTCGGACAGCTTCGCCTTGAGCGCCTGCTCGGCGGTCTGGGTGGCGGCGGCCGCGGCCGACATGCGAGCCTCCTTCAGCTGGTCCTGGAATTTCGCGGCCTGCACGCGGAGATTGGCCTCGGCGCCATCGGCACGCGCCCGGATCTCCTCGGTCTCCCGCCGCGCGGCGACCAGCTCCTGCTGGGTGCGGGCCAGCGCCTCCTCGGCGCGGGCCCGGCGGTCGGCCTCCGCCGGATCGGCCGCGGGCCGCTGCTGCAGCGCCGCGACCTGCTGCTCAAGCCGCTGGTTCCGCTCGGTAAGCGAGCCCTTCGCCTGGTCGGCCGCCGCCAGTTGCGAGCGAAGGTCCCGCAAGGAGGCGGAACCATCGGCGAGATCCTGCTTCAGCTTCGCGTTCTCGGCCTGCAGGGCCGCAAGAGCGGCGTCCTGGTCGCCCGCGGCTGGAGCGGCCTTGGTGGTTTCCTCGCTGCGCGCCAGCTTGGCCTGGGCGTTGCGCAGCTGCCGGTAGAGATTTCCGAGCTCGGCGGTGGACCGCTTGATCTCGTCGTTCAGGCGGGCGTTGTCCGCGACCAGCATGGCCACCCGGCCGGCGTCGCCGCCGCCGGACTCGGTCGCGCCCTTGACCAGCCGGGCGTTGTCGGCCGAGAGGCGGGCGGCCGTGTCACTCGCATCCTTCACCCGGGCCAGCAGCGCCTCGTTGTCATGCTGGAGCCGGTCGAGACGGTCGCGCAGCTCAGCCACCACCGCGGGATTTTCGCCGACCGGCTTGGCAGCGACGCGCGCCGCGGCCAGCGCCGCCTGCAGTTCCGTCACCTGGCGACTCGTGGCCTGCACCTGCTCCCGCAGGGCGGAGTTCTCCCGCTCGAGCTGGCCGGTCCGCTCTGACGTCGAGGCCTGGCCCGCGAGGCGCCGTTCGAGCCCGGACTTGTCGTCCTGCAGCGCGCGGACCGAGGCGGCGAGCGCCGTGTTCTCGGCGCGCAGGCGGGCAAGCTCGGCCTGCGCCACGCTCAGCTGGTTTTCGGAAGCCTCGACCATCGCCGGCCTGGCCGGACCCGGTGCCTTGCCGCCGGCCGTCGTCGCCACGTCGGAACGCAGCCGCGCCAGGCGGTCCTTGCCCTCGGCCAGCTGGGCCGTGTCGAGCTTGCTGGCGAGGAGATCGCGGCCCGTCGGCTTGGCCCCGTTCTCGGCCGCCAGCGCGAGCCAGGCATAGGCCTCGGGAAGGGACACGGGGAGCCCGCCCCGGCCTTCGGCGATCATGATGCCGAGATTGTTCTGCGCCGGGGCGTACCCCTGGAGGGCGGCGGCCCGATAGTAGGCGGCGGCCGCCTTCTCGTCGGGCGCCGACCCGCGGCCATCCTCGAGCATCAGCGCGAGGTTGTAGCGGGCGCGGACGTAGCCCTTATCGGCCGCCTCACGGTAGAATTTCTGGGCCTGCGCCTCGTCCTTGGTCACGCCGCGGCCGAGCTCATAGGCCAGCCCGAGGTTGTACAGGGCGTCCGGAATGCCCTGCTGTGCCGCCTGGCGGAACCAGAGCGCGGCCTCGAAATAGTCGCGGGCCACGCCGACGCCGTTGGCGTACATGTTGCCGACGTTGAACTGCGCCGGTCCAAAGCCCTGTTGCGCGGCCTTGAGGTAGAGCTGGAAGGCCGCGGTCTTGCTCTCGGCCACGCCGCGGCCGAGCTCCGTCAGCATCGCCAGGTTGAACTGCGCCGGGGCGAAGCCCACGCCGGCGGCCTGGGCGTAGCAGCGGACGGCATCCGGATAACTCTGCGCGACGCCCTGGCCGTTGGCATAGGCGTTGCCCAAGGCGTTCAGGGCCTCCGGATCGCCCTGGTCAGCCCGGGTCCGGAGCGTGGCCACATCCACGGCCGCCCGGGTCACCCCCACCGCCGGTCCGAGGACCAGGAGCGCGGCCGCCAGCAGGGCGAGTTGTCGCTTGGTCAGGAAGGTGGCGGACGTCGGGACGGCGAGGCTACGCACGGGGTCCGTTTAAGGCGAAAACCCTAGCGGGGAGCAAGGCCGCATCCTGCATGCCATGGATGATCTTCTTGTCCGGCGGGCAAAAGGTGGCGAGCGCGCCGGAGAGCTTGGCCTGCCCGCCCTGCACAAAATAATACGGGCAGAGCCGCAGCCGGCCGTCGACCTCGTGGGCCGCGTGCGGCGAGTGCTTCGCGTAGACCCGGTGGCGGACCCGGCGGGGCTTCCGGTAGGCCTGCAGCAGGTGGAGATTGGTCGGCGCCAGGCTGACCGCGCGCTCGACGCCCTCCTGCCACTCCTCGCGCGAGCAGTCGCTGCCGAGCACCACGCTGCGCGCGCCCCAGGCGGTCTCGTGGTAACCCGAGATCTTGATGATCAGGTCGCGCTCCTTCTGCGTCGCCCCCACCAGCTCCCGCCAGTCGTGCAGCTGGCGCCCGCCGGCGCGCGGGGCGTCAAGGACGGCGCCGGGGGGAAGCGGGGCGGGATCCATGATCCACGACGGCGGGATCAGCGCCCGCAGCAGCTTGAGCGCCCGGCCGCTCAGCGACTCGGCCCAGAAGTCCTGCAGGAGGTGGTGATGGAACAGTGCGAGGGCGAGCTTCTCCTCCTGGAACGGGCGCATCGGCGGCGTCACCGCCACCTCGCCAGCGGTCCAGGCCTCGAAGATGAACTTCGCCGTGCGCACGTTCGCGAGGTCGAAGAGCTCGAAGAACCGGTAGATGACGTCGATCTTCTCGGGATTGCCCTCGACGTCGACGCACAGCTGCGAGCCCAGGGGAAACAGATCCTCCGGCGCGACGCAGAACACCCGGCGCCCGCGGAGCTGCAGCTCGCGCGCGAGCCACTGCATCTCGGGCCGGTAGGTCGCGGCCTCGTCGCTCACGACCAGCGCGATAAACGGGTTGTGCGCCTCGGGCCGCAGTGCCGCGAGCGCCGCATAGATATGCTCGATCATCGCGTCGTCGGCGCCGAGCACGCCGCCGGCGGCATACAGCCGGTTCAGGAAGGCCGTCAGGCCGATGCCGCCGGGAACCGAGTCGAGCTCCGTGAGCGCGAACCCGTCGTCCGTCAGGAGGAGGTCCGGCCGCAGGACGACCGGCAGGGCGCCGCGGTTGCGGGCGTCGCGCGCGTGCGTCACGAGCGCCGCGGGCTTGCCGCGGTCAAGGTAGTCGGCCACCCACGGCGCCTGCAGCGGCTTGTTGCGGAGGAGGTTCTTGCCCGCCACCGAACGCAGGTAGAGCGTCTCGAGCGCCTGGTGAAACTCCACGCAGGCGGCGCCGATCGCCTCCAGCTGGGCCAGCTGGTCCGGTGGCAGCGGCCACGCATCCGGCGACAGCTGCCACGTCTTCGCCTCGAACAGCGGCTGGCCGTCCAGCGCGGCGCGGATCTGTTCGTACGGGAGATTTGGCATGAGGCGGAACGCCTATGAGAGTCGATCCGGCGGCAAAATCAAACTTAGGCCGAGGACTTTTTTACCACGGAATTCACGGATCGCGCGGAATCGGGCGAATCCTTGCGGCCAATCGCGCTGGGCCGAGCCCAGCGCGATTGGCCGCAAGGCGTGGTGGAGCTGAATACCTGAAGCCTCGACTGCTGGACCGGCTGCTGGCCACTTCAGGTCTTCAGCTCCCCAAGGCTTCGCGGACCAGCGTTCTGGCATCCTGCCAGAACGCTGGTCCGCGAAGATTCGTCCGATTCCGCGCGATCCGTGAATTCCG
>CAZUQB010000136.1:0-6466 GCA_964622405.1 uncultured Opitutaceae bacterium
GATCGGAACGGGGGTGCGGAGCGAGTAGCGGAGGCCGGACGCGTCCTTGGTCCAGCTGACCTCGATCGCGTGGTCGGTGCCGGCGATTGGGAGGCGGCCGGAGGCGTTGCCCAGCGACCCGGTTGCAAGGCTGACCTCGAAATGCAGGCCGCCGAGGTCGCGGCGCGGGCGGAGGCCGAGCAGGTGACGCGACAGCTGCCAGGTCGGGCTGCCGGACCACTGGTGGCACCGGCTCCAGCGCGGGTCGAAGACTTCCAGCCAGGTGGTCGGCTGTTCGGTCAGCGCCCAGCCCCAGCAGGTGCGGTATTGGGCGAGCACGAAGTCCATGTCGCCATGCCCGATCAGCTCGGGCATCGCGAAATGGGCGAAATACGGGGTGATGAGGCGCGGGTGGTTCGCTCCCGGGTCGCTGAGGCGCGGGGCCGACCAGTCGTTCGGGAAACAGCGCAGCATGTGCGCCTTCAGGAAGGCGCGGCCGGCGCGGGCCGCATCGCCGGTGAAGAATCCCAGACGGAGCCCCAGCACCGCGCGGTGGTATCCGATGCGGGTCCACGCGTCGCCGCCGTCGGCGAGTTCTCCGGCGAAGTACCGTTCGATGACCGCGCCGAGGGCCGCCGCCTTCTCCCGGTAAAAGGCCGCGCGCTCGCCGTGGCCGAGGGCGTCGGCCCAGCGCGCGAGATCGCGGAGGGCGGCGAGCGTGTGCAGGTTCACGCCCATGTCGCTCGGGCCGGGATTGCGCACATAGCCCCAGTCGACGAAGCCCCAGCCGAGGTCGTCCTTCACGCCGTCGGGCGTGAGCTGCCGGAGGAAGGCGTCGAGGTTGCGCTCGGCCGCCGGAAAGAGCTCGACCAGCAGGTCGCGTTCGCCGGTGAGCTCCCAGTAGTGCACGCAGGCCGTGACCCACTGCGCGGCAAAGGTGCTGAGGTAGGCGGCGCCGCCCGGACAGAGGCCGGCGACCAGGCCGTCGGCCCGCGCGCATTCGGCGGAATGCACCAGGCTTCGTCGGCAAAGACGGAGATCGGAGAAGGCCACCGCGGCGATCTCGAGTCCGACGGTCACCACGTCGCCCGCCCATTGGCCGCGTTCGCGGGTGGGGTTATCCGTGATCGCGTCCTCCGAGCACGCCCGGTGCGTCTCGACGCCAACCGACCAGATCCGGTTGAGCAGCGGGTCGTCGGTGCGCAGCGCGCCGGCGGCGGCCCCGTAGTAGGTTCGTTCGACCGCGGTCTCGCGGACGAACCCGACCTTCGCCGGGTCGGCAAGGACATGAACCTCGAGGAACCGTCCGCCGCGCGGCGCGATCGGGCCGAATTCCTGCTCGCCGCCGCGGGCGACGTAATGGTCGAGGTTGCACGAGTCGCCCGTGGACAGCGTGATCCACGGCGAGACACGGCCGTGGGCCAGCGCCTCGCTGTAGGCGAACTCGACGACGGCGCCCGCAGGCAGGTCGAGGGTGAACCGGGGCCGCATCAACCGAATCCGCCCCAGGTCGTAGCGGCGCCAGACCCCCTGGGCCGGCAGCGCGGGCGCGAGGTCGCGGAGGAAAAACCGCGCCGACACATCGTCACGCTCGTACCCATAGACCTCCGCCAGCTGACCGCTGGCCACCGGCCGGAGGACATGCTCGATGGACCTCGGAGAGGCGGTGGAGAGCGGCCGAAGGGCGCCAAAGCCGCGCGTGACCGTCACGGGGTCCGACCACGTGCCGTCGTCGAAGCCGTTCACCGTCCACGCTGGCAGCCGCCGGGTGTCGCACCATTCGACGAACCCGAGTTGCGGATTGATGCGCCGCACGTGCGGCGTGAAGGCGTCGAGACGCGTGACGCGCCAGCGCAGCGGCAGCTCGACGCCGTCGCAGCTCACGGCGCACGCGAGGAAGGGCGGGAGGCCCTCGAGCAGCCGGGTCGGCACCCCGATCTGGTTGACGAGGAAGGCGAGCGTGTGGCGTCCGGCGCCGGCGGGCGTGGAAAAGGTCTGGAACTCGGGTCGCGACGCAGGGAAACGCGCAGGTCCCTCGCCGACGCGCTCGCCATCGAGGAACGCCGCGAACCAGTCGACGGCGAGGGCCTGCCAGGTCAGCAGGCCGGCGGCGGGGAGTTCCAGCTCCGTGCGGAAGGCGACGTAGAGATCGCGGTCGTCGCTGCGGCCGTCAGGGAGCCAGAGATAGGAGAGCGGGGATTCGACGGCGAGGTCGGTCGTCATGGCGCGCAGTCGTGATCGAACAGCAACGGGGGGCTGATTCGAGCCGATTCGCGGCGGCGCGGGATGGTCCCGCCCGACGCTCCGGGCTTGGCAGCCGGCGCATCCGTCGCCTTCTTGGCGCGATGGCACAGGATCGCAATCCCCAGGCGGAGCAGATGGCCGACGAGTCGATGATCCGGAACCTCGCCGCGCAGGCGGCCGCGATCTGGCCGCAGGAGTCGCAGCTGTTGGCGCGCTACGGACTGCCGGCCGAGTGCCGGATCGCGGACATCGGCTGCGGCAGCGGCGAGATCACCTCGCGCCTGGCGGGCCAGTTTCCCCGGGCGGAAGTGCTGGGGATCGACATTCTCGAAAGCAGCGTGGCGCTGGCGCGTTCGCGGTACGCGGCGCTGGCCCCGCGCGTGCAGTTTCGCCAGGGCGACGCCTTCGAGCTCGCGCTGCCGGCGTCGTCCCAAGACCTCGTGGTTTGCCGGCACGTGACGCAGTCCATCCCGGAGCCGCAGCGCATCCTGGCCGAACTGGTGCGAATCGCGCGCCCGGGCGGCTGGGTGCACGTGCTGAGCGAGGACTACAGCATGCTCCATTTCATGCCGGGCGCCCGGGATCCGGATGTCTTCTGGCACGGGTGGGTGCGGACGGCCACCGAGGGGATGGGCGTCGACGAGCGGGTGGGGCGCCGGACGTGGTCCATGCTGCACGCGCTGGGGCTGCAGGAACTCCGGGTGGACTATGTCGTGGTGGACACCGTGCGGGTGCCGCGGCTGACCTTTGCGGCGATCATCGAGGCGTGGCGCGACGGGTACACCGACGTCGTGAGCCAGCAGGCCCGGCAGCCGGCGGCGGAAGTCCGGGCGTATTTTGACCAGATGATCGCGAGCATCTTGGATCCGGCCCAGTATGCCGTGTGGCACGTGCCGGTGCTCGCCGGGCGCAAGCCGGCGTAGCATGGGTCGAAAGAACCGCGGGGCCTTGCACGGGGAATAATTCTTCCCACCTTGGCTCGAACTCGCATGAACCGCTGCCTCTCCCTGCTCGGCCTGCTCCTGCTTCCCATGACCCTCACCGCTGCTGATTCCAAGAACGTGAAAACCGAATCGATCGTCCTCGGCGGCGGCTGCTTCTGGTGCACCGAGGCCGCGTACCAGCTGCAAGCCGGCGTGGTCCACGTCACGAGCGGCTACGCCGGCGGCAACACGCCGAACCCGACCTACGAGGAAGTCTGCTCGCACGGGACCGGTCACGCCGAGGTGATCAAGATCGACTATGACCCGGCGGTCGTGTCGCTCGACACCCTGCTGGATTTCTTCTGGGTGGTGCACGACCCGACGCAGGTGGGCGGGCAGGGCAACGACGAGGGCCCGCAGTACCGCTCGATCATCCTGTACGCGAACGAGGCCCAGAAGGCCGCCGCGGAGAAATCGCTCCGCGCGGCCCAGGAGCGCTTCCGCGACCCGATCACGACCGAGATCGTGCCGCTGACGAAATTCTGGCCGGCCGAGAGCTACCATCAGAACTACTTCGCCCGGAACCCGGGCCAGGGTTACTGCCGGGCCGTGATCGCCCCGAAGATCGACAAGCTGAAGAAGCACCTGCCCGCCTCGAAGTGAGGCCGGTGCAGGGGTTGCCCACGGAACACACGGAATACACGGAAACGAATCCCACTCTCCGAGGGGAAAGGGTTTGGTTCAGTGTATTTCGTGTGTTCCGTGGGCCAAAATTGCCTTGGATCGGTGTGAACCTGTGTTCCAGTCCGCGGGGGACGGGCGGGCGGCTTTACAAACGGACCTTCCCGGCAATGGTGGGGCCCCATGGCTGACACCACGCCGCCCAATCCCGCCGAGCCCGGACTCGAAGTGCGCACCTATTTCGTGCGCGGCCGGAACGTCATGCTGGCGCGGGCCGACTTCGGCGACCTGTTCGTCGACTACTATCTCCACCTCGCGGCCCAGCGCCTGCAGCCGGAGGCGGGGCATGACGCGATGTTCAAGCGCGCCCTCGCGGCCTTCGTCCTGCACGCGGCCTCGCGGCCGTGGGATGAACTCATCGCCTGGACCATCAACTTCCAGGACCCGCGGCTGAACCTGTTCCTCACCGGGGACAACGAGACCGGGGCGGTCACGGGTCGTGCGTTTGCCGAAAACGTGCGCGAGCTGCCCGAGAACATCTTCTACGCGGACGTCGTCCGCGGGCGGCAGCCGAAGCGGCGCAGCATGGTGAACTTCACCGGCAGCGAACCGCTCGCCGCCGTGGAGAAGTTCTACGCGCAGAGCGAGCAGCGGCTGGGCCGCTTCTTCCAGCTGGGCGAGGAGGACCTGGTCCTGATCATGGAGCACCCGGATTGCGACCTCCCGTGGCTGCGCGGCCTGACGACGGAGGACGTGAGGACCTTGGACGAGCGGGAAACCCTGGCGCTGCTGGAGCGCCGGATCGTCCGCTGGCACTGCGGCTGCAACCAGGCGCGCATGATGGAAGTGCTGGCGCCGACGATGCGGGCGCAGGCTGACGAGCTGTTTGGCAGCGACCCGAAGATCGAGATCCGCTGCCCACGCTGCGGGGCCCGCCATGCCATCACCCGCGAGGCGATGGAGGCGTTCGTCGCGGAGCGGCCGTGATTCTCACCGGAGATAACGGAGGGAACGGAGATGGACCGAAGCCGCGGGTGACCGAACCTGGAAATCTCCTCGGTTTCCTCCGTTGCCTCCGGTGCGAGTCCCCCTGAACTAGGTCCCATGCACGAGGCGCTGCACAACATCTGGGTCGGGCTGACGACGGCGGAGCCGCTCGACCAGGCCAATCTCGTGCTGGGCGTGGTCGGAGTGTGGCTGATGATCCGTCGCACCCTGTGGGCGTTCCCAGTGGGGCTGGCGGCCGTGACCGTGCAGGGAGTCCTGTTCTACCGGGCCCATTTTCCGGCCGACGCGACCCTGCAGGTTTTCTACTTCGGGGCGCTGGCCTGGGGCTGGTGGCACTGGGTGAAGGACCGCGGGGCGGCGCCGGAGCTGCCGGTGACGCGGCTGTCGGTCCGCGGATGGGCGGTGACGATGACCCTGAGCGTGGTGGCGACGGCGGGCTGGGCGCTGACGGTCGGGCCGTGGATGCTGGCGGCGATGCCGTGGCGCGACGCGTTCATCGCGGCGTTCAGCGTGGCGGCGCAGGTGCTGCAGGTGCGCAAACAGATCGAGAACTGGCCGCTGTGGGTGATCGTGAATCTGGTCGCCGTGGCGTCGTACTGGAGCGCCGCGCTCGCCTACACGTCCTTCCTGTACGCCATCTACCTGGTCCTCGCGCTCGCCGGTTGGCGGGCGTGGGGGAAGGCGATGAAGGCGCAGGGACCGATGGCGGCCGCGTGAACGGCCGAGCTGCCCGATCAATTCACCCTGCCGTGCTCGCCTCGCCCTCCACCCCGCACACCACCCCGAAGCGCATTGTCGTCTTCGGCACCGAGTCCACGGGCAAGACCACGCTGGCCCAGGCGCTGGCGGCGCACTTCCGCGAGCCGTGGTCGCCGGAGTTCGTGCGCGAGTTCTGGGACCTGAAGCACGGGCGGATCACCGGGGCCGACCTCGGGACGATTGCGCTGGGCCAGATGGCGAACGAGGACCGCGCCGTGGCGAAGGCGCGGCGGGCGGTGTTTTTCGACACGGACCTGGTCACCTGCACGCTCTGGGACGACGTGCTGTTCCCGGGCGAGTGCCCGCCGTGGGTGCGCGAGGAGGCCGAGCGGCGCGCGCGGGACGTGGCGCTCTGGCTGCTCTGCGACACCGACCTGCCATTCGAGCCGGACCCGCAGCGGTCATTTCCCGATCAGGCCGGCCGTGACCTGGGCCGGCGCCTGTGGCGCGAGGTCCTCGAGAAACGCGGCCGACCCTTCGTCGAAGTCCGGGGCCACGCCGAGGCCCGGACCCGCGCGGCGATCGCGGCCGTGGAGAATATCCTGAAGGGGTAGGCCCACGGAACACACTGAACACACGGAAGCGGGGCTCTCCTGAGTGGAAACCTCCGCTTCGGTGTGTTCCGTGTATTCCGTGGGCAATAGGCTTGGTGACGAGGCGGCTGCGCCAGGCCTAGACGAAGTTCGGGTAGATCGGCTCGTACATCTGGCTGCGGACGCGGGTGGCGAGGTCCTCGGGACAGAGCATGTCGGTGAGACCGCGCTGGAACGCGACGCGCGCCACGGCGGTGGCGATGTTGGCGGACACCTCGCGGATGCGCTGGAGGTCCGGATAGATCCGGCCGTAGCTGAGATCCTGCTCGGTGACCATGC
>CAZUQB010000137.1:0-1755 GCA_964622405.1 uncultured Opitutaceae bacterium
TCGAACGTTGAGCGTTCCCGCCTCCGCCATGTCTCCGCCTCTCGTCGAGCTCCGCGACGTCACCAAGCGCTTCGGCGCGGGTCCCGTCGTGCTCGACCGGGTGAATCTCGCCGCCGCCGAGGGCGATTTTGTCAGCCTGATCGGCCCCAGCGGCTGCGGAAAGTCGACGCTCCTGCGGCTCATCGCCGGGCTCACCCCGCTGACCGACGGCCAGGTCACGGTGTGCAACCACACCCCCGACCAGGCCGCGGCGGAGCTGGCCTTCGTGTTCCAGGAGCCGACGCTGCTGCCGTGGCTGACGGTGGCCCACAACGTCGGCGTGCCGCTGCAGCTCCGCGGCATCGGTCGGGACGAGCGTCTGGCCATCTCGCGGCGCGTGCTTGACCTGGTCCGCCTCGGCGACCGCGGTGCCGCCTATCCGCGACAGCTCTCGGGCGGCCAGAAGATGCGGGTCTCGATCGCCCGCGCGCTGTCGCTGGCGCCGAAGCTGCTCCTGCTCGACGAGCCGTTCGGGGCGCTCGACGAGATGACGCGCGAGCACCTGAACGAGGAGTTGCTGGCCATCCGTGAGCACCAGGCGTGGACCGCCTTTTTCGTGACGCACTCGGTGGCGGAGGCCGTCTTCCTGTCGAACCGCATCGTGGTGATGGCCGCGAGCCCGGGCCGGATCCACGCCGAGATCGCGGTGCCGTTCGCCTATCCGCGCACCGAGGCCACCCGCGGCTCGCGCGCGTACCTCGACCTCGTCGCCGAGGTTTCCCGGCTGCTGCGCTCCGTCGAGGACGCCGCCCAACCCACCCGCCGATGAACCCGCGCCTCAAGTCGATCCTGCTTCCGGCGGCCGCCGGCGCGCTCTTCATCGCGGTCTGGTACGCGATCCGGTTCGCGATGGCCGAGGAAATGCAGTTCCTCCTGCCGACCCCGGGTGAGATCCTCGGGTCTTTCCGCGAGAATGGCGACTCGCTGGCGCGCGCGGCGTTGAACACGACCGAGGGCGCGCTGCTCGGCTTCGCGGCTGCGATCACGATCAGCATCGGCCTCGCCCTCGCGCTGTCGCTCTCGTCGCTGGTCCGCGTCTCGCTCTATCCGTACCTGATGATGCTGCAGATGACCCCCGTGATCGTGTTCGCCCCAATCCTGGTGCTGTGGGTCGGCGCGGGCCTGAAGAGCGTCGTGGTCATCACCTTTTTGATCTGCTTCTTCCCGCTCGTGGTGAACACGACGCAGGGATTGATCTCGACCGACCGGAATCTGGTGGAGCTGTTCCGGATGTACCGGGCGAGCAAGTGGCAGGAAATCTTCCTGCTGCGCGTCCCCTCGGCGCTGCCGTATTTCTTCACCGGCCTGCGCATCGCCGCGACGCTGGCCCCGATCGGCGCGCTGGTCGGCGACTACACGGCCGGCAGCTCGGCCGGGGACGGCGGCGGGCTGGGCTTCCAGGCGATCATCTACTCGAGCCAGGCCAAGTACCCCGCGCTCTTCGCGACCGCGGCCGTGACCTGCGTGCTGGGATTCGTCTTCGTGGCCATCGTCCTGAGCCTGAGCTGGCTCGCGCTGCACCACTGGCACGACTCGTACGAGCGCACCGACCGGTAATCCCCGGGCAGTGCGGCCCATTCTTCGCAATTGCGGTGGCCGTGGGCCCCGGCAAGATGCGCTTTGCTGGGGTCCCGCCGACCGCTCGTCCCCCCATCGGGGCCCACGCCTAGGAGCTCGATGAAATCATGAAGACCCGCACCTCGTACCGCGGCTGGG
>CAZUQB010000137.1:1855-3681 GCA_964622405.1 uncultured Opitutaceae bacterium
CACGCCTAGGAGCTCGATGAAATCATGAAGACCCGCACCTCGTACCGCGGCTGGGCACTCTTCTCGTTGCTCGTCGCCACCACCGTCGCCTGTCCGGCGGCGCCGTTTTCCGCCGAGTTGACCGATACCCGCGGCGCCCAGACCACCCGAGGCACGTTCAACAGCGGGGAGGCCGGCTACCGCTTCGACCTCGGAGATGGTGAGCAGCGCCTAATCGTCATCGTCGATCGCGCGAGCGGGGTCGTGCGTCTCGTGTCGCCGGCGGAGAAGCGATACCTGGAGAAAAGCCCCGACGATCCGTCGACACCTCTGCTGAATCCGTTCTCCGCGTACGCCCAGCTGGCCAAGACCAAGAGCGTGCGAACGGAGGGCACTGAACCGGTCGGCGGAATCGCATGCCGGAAGCAGGTGGTTTTCAGCGGCGAGCAGGTGTTCGTCATCGCGTGGGTGGCGGACGAGTTCGATGTCCCGCTGAAGGTCTCGATCCCGATCTACGCCATCACCGACGAACTCACTAAAATCCAGCGCGGCCCCCAGGACGCCGCGCTCTTCACCGTGCCCGCCGGGTATGCCTTGCAGGTCGAGACGGTCGAACCGCCACCGCAGCCGAAGTGGCTCGACCAGGTGGCCCGGGCGCCGCTCCTCACGGTGCCATTCGAACGGACCCTGAACGCGGGCGCCATCCTGCGGCTGCGCCCGCAGGCCGGCCGCTCCATCGCAATCGAGGGAGCGAATGTCGGCCGGGTCCAGGGCACGTTCACCCTGGTTCCGTTCAAGGGCGGGAAATCAAAGGGACCGGGCGAGATGGCCACCGTCGTGGTCGACCCCGGCGAGTCCGGCAGCATCACCACCGGAGCCAGCCCCGAGACCACCGACGAGGTCGTCGTCCGCGCCGACCAAGCGCCGTTCAGGATCAAGGCCTCGTTCGCCGCGCCGACGGGCCCCGGCTCGCCGACCGCCGCGGGCGATTCCCCGGCGAATTCCGACGCGGCTGCAGTCGCGGCCGGAGTCGGCGGCCCCGCCTCGGCCAATGTCGCGGCGCGCCTGGAGGTGCCCTGGCAGGGCCCGGCCAGCAACGACGACTTCATCGCGGTGGCCCTGCCCGCCAAGCCGGCCGGATCGTTTCTCGACCGTGCCTTCGTGCGAGCCGGTAACCCGGCGAAGCTCTGGGCGCCCAGCGACGCGGGCGACTACGAGCTGCGCTATGTCCAGGGACACGGCATGAAGATTCTCGCTCGGGCGCCGCTCACCGTCGCGGCCGTGACGGCGAGCGTGGAGGCGCCCGCCTCGGCCGCGGCCGGGGCGGAGTTTGAGGTCCGGTGGCAGGGTCCCGGCAATTCCGACGATTATGTCTCCGTCGCCCGGCCAAACCAGCCGCCGGGCGCAACCCTCAGCCTAGTGCGGGTTCGCGCGGGCGGCACGCTGAAGCTCCGCGCCCCCAAGCAGGCCGGCACCTACGAGGTCCGCTACATCCTCGGGCGCGGACATCGCCTCCTGACCAAGTCGACGATCGTGGTCGGGCCGGCCGCCCCCTAGCCGACCGCACCGCGCGTTCCACCCGCGCGGGAGCGACGCGCCCGTTGATCGCCGGGCCGGCGGATCAATTTTGCGCCGAGACTTGATCGTTGGGCGATCCCGGTGAAACGTGGGGCCCGTCCGCACCTGTTTCCGAACCGACCCCGCCATGCTCCACCGCCGACTTGCCCTGCTCGCCTGCAGCCTCGCCGCCGCCTCCCTTGGAGCGGCCGAAGCGCCGCTCACCAAGCTCACCGTCCAGCTCGACTGGATCGCCGAACCCGAGCACGGCGGGCTCTACCAGGCGCTCG
>CAZUQB010000137.1:3781-6461 GCA_964622405.1 uncultured Opitutaceae bacterium
GTCCAGCTCGACTGGATCGCCGAACCCGAGCACGGCGGGCTCTACCAGGCGCTCGCCCGCGGGTTCTTCCGCGACGAGGGCCTCGACGTCACCCTCATCCCCGGCGGACCCAACGCGTTTGTCATGCCCAAGGTCGCGACCGGCCAGGCCGACATCGGGCAGGCCGACAGCACGAACACTCTCCTCCAGCAGGCCGAGGGCCTGCCCGTCGTCCAAATCGCCGCGGTGTTCCAGGACGATCCGTCGGGGCTGTTGGTCCACGCCGACAGTGCCGTTCACCAATTTCAGGATCTCCAGGGCCGCACCCTCATTGCCCGCCCTGAGTGGGCCTTCCTCAAGTTTCTCCAGAAAAAATACGGCCTGAAGGTGTCGGTCGTGCCGCAGAATTTCTCGGTGGCCGCGTTCATTGGCGACCCCAACGCGATCCAGCAGGGCTACTACATTGCCGAGCCCTACCATATCGTGAAGGCGGGCGGAAAGATGCCGCGTTTCCTCTCGACGTGGGACGCCGGTTTCCGCTCCTACGCCGTGCTGGTCACAAATCGCAGGTTCGCGCGCGAGCATCCGGCCGAACTGCGCGCCTTTCTCCGCGCCTACATCCGCGGCTGGCAGGACTACGTCGCCGGCGATCCCGCCCCCGCCCACGCCGCCCTAAAGGTTGCGAACCCGAACAACACGGACGAGTTCATGAACTTCTCGCGGAAGATGATCATCGACGAGCGGCTCGTCACGGGCCGCGATGCTGACGGCGGTCCCGCGAAGGTCGGCCGCCTGGAACCCGCCCGCTACGCCACCCAGATCCAGCAACTGGAGGACCTCGGCATCCTGCCCAAGGGCAAGGTCACGGTGGAAAAGGCGATGACGACCGAGTTTTTGCCGTAGGACTTTTTGGGGATTCCGGATTTCGGATTCCGGATTCCGGAATTCAACTTCCGGACCCCCGTCTTCCGGCTTTCAGGTTTCGGCCAGCTCTGGCTCGGGCCGTCAACCCCGCTGGCCGAGCGTTACCATCGATCCGGAACAACTCCGCCCGTTCTCCGGAATCCGGAATCCGAAATCCGGAATCCAAAAAACCCCGCGCTCGACGCCGGGCCTCACCCGCCGTAGTCGGGTAACACTCCGTCCATGCCAAATCGGTTCAGTTTCAGTGCGTGGCTGTTCCTCCGCGTGCTGGCCGTCATCCACGTGATCGCCCTGGTCTCGTTCGCGGTGCAGTGGGCGGGACTCATCGGTCCGAACGGGCTGCTGCCCGCCGGCGACTTCCTCCGGGCCGTGGCCCAACAGCAGGGCCATCCCGCCTGGCTCGATTTGCCCACGCTGTGTTGGTGGGTCGGCGCCGACCGCGCCATTCCCATCCTCTGCGGCATTGGGCTCGTCCTGGCCGCCCTCCTGTTCGCCGGCCTCGCGCCCGCTCCATGTCTGGTCGGGCTATGGGTGATCTACCTTTCGCTCTGCGGAGTCGGCCAGGTCTTCTACGGTTACCAATGGGATGCGCTGCTCCTCGAGGCCACGCTCATGAGCGTCTGGCTCGCCCCCTGGTCGCTGCGACCCGGCTGGCGCGCCTTCGAGCCACCCCGGCTCGGCCGCTGGCTCATCCTCTGGCTCCTCTGCCGCCTGATGCTGATGTCCGGCGCCGTGAAGCTCCTGAGCGGTGACGCGACGTGGCGCGACGGCACCGCGCTCATCTTCCATTATGAAACCCAGCCGCTGCCCACGCCGCTCGCGTGGTACGCGCACCAGCTGCCGGCCTGGTTCCATCGGGTCTCCTGCCTGGTGATGTTCGTCATCGAACTCGTGGGACCGCTCGCGCTGCTCGGGCCGCGCGCGATCCGTCACGGCGCAGCCCTCGCCATGATCGCGCTCATGGGGGTCATCGCGCTCACCGGCAACTACACCTACTTCAACCTGCTCACGGCCGCGCTCTGCCTGCTGGCGCTCGACGACGCCTGGTGGCGGCGCGTGCTGCGGCGCGCGCCCGCGGAGCCGGATGCCGCGATTCGCGCCGCACCCGTCTGGCCGCTGCGCGCCTTCGCAGGGATCGCCTTGGTCCTCACAATCCTCGGCTCGCTGCCCCGCCTCGGCGTATCGCCTCCTCCCTGGTCGTTCGCGCGCAGGGTGCAGGAGGCCGCCTACCCGTTCCGCAGCTTCAACGGCTACGGGTTGTTCGCCGTCATGACCCATCCGCGGCCTGAGCTGCTGATCGAGGGCAGCGACGATGGACGCGACTGGAAGGCCTACGAACTGCCGGCCAAGCCGGGCACCCTCACTCGATCTCCGCCCTGGGTGGCCCCGTACCAGCCTCGGCTGGACTGGCAGCTTTGGTTTGCCGCGCTGGAGTCGCCCGACCAGAACATCTGGGTGCTCCATCTCTGCGTCCACCTGCTCCGCGGCACGCCCGAAGTGCTCGGGCTGTTCGCCCACAACCCGTTCCCCGGCCGGCCGCCCCGCTTCGTCCGGGTCGTGCGGCAGGACTACCACTTCACCGACGCCGACCTGAAGGCCCGGACCGGCGCCTGGTGGCGGCGGAGCCCGGTCGACCTCTACGTCGAACCGCTTTCGCTTCGCTGACCATGGCGACTGACGCCCGCGCCCGCTTTCTCGACCACCTCCGTCGCGCCGTGCACGACGGCTCGCTGGTCAAGCTCACCCTCGGCAAGCACCGCGGCGCCGATGCCACGCT
>CAZUQB010000138.1:0-2577 GCA_964622405.1 uncultured Opitutaceae bacterium
TTTACCCGGCGCTGGTGCGGACTCTGTCCACGGTAAAGACCGAGCCGTCGACCGGACTCGTCTGGATCGATCCAGCCACGCCCCACACCGCCTACGGCTTCACCGACACGATCGCCATCACCGGGCGACATCTGTTCTGCTCGTTGCTGCTGTTCGAGGCCTGCCGCATCATGGCCGCGCTGGCGGCACAGCTGCGGCGGGACTCGGACGCGGCGGCCTATCGCGCCCGCGCCGAGCACATCCGGGATAGCCTCGCGTTGCTTTGGTCGCCCGAACATCAGCTGTTTTTCGCCGGCTCGCAGGATTGCCGGCAGGCCGACGTCTGGGGCTCGGCCTATGCCGTTGTGACCGGCGCGGTGGATCGCTCGCGCCGGGAGATCGTCGCCCGCTCGCTGCTGGCGAAACGTGACCGTTTCCTGCTTCACGGACAGGTGCGACACCTCCTACTGCCGGAGTTCTGGCAACGGCGCGTGGTTGAGGCCGACTGGACCGCCCCGGGCGAATTCCAGAATGGAGCATATTGGGGCACTGCGACGGGATGGATGGCGGAAGTTTTCGAGACCGTCTCGCCCGGCGCCGGCCTGGCGCTCCTGCGCGAATTGGTGGCCGATTTCGCCACCCGCGGCGTGTGGGAGTGCATCGGACCCAACGGCTACAGACGCGTATCGAACAACCTTTCCTCGGTCTGCCTGCCCTACGCTTCGTGGAAAAAACTGCGCGGGTAGGGGCACAGGAGGCAACGGAGCGAACAGAGGAGCAGGAGCGGGGCGCGGTCTCGCGGTGGTTTCGACTATCTCCCGCGGAACTGGTTGGTTGGATTGCGTCCTTCGGGCTTAGTCCAATTGGACCAATCGGGCCCGGGCGGCTGGAAAACGCGTGACACGCTGTCGGCGGGAGATTTGGTGACGGCCGTGAGACGCGCCGCAGCCATCGCGATTATTTGCGCTCCCCCCGCTCTGGGTGGAGAGGCGCTGGCGTGAACTGAATCGAGCCAAGAGTCCCTTTCCTGAAGCCCCGAGCGGTCCATGCCGCCGGGGCTTTTTCTTTTCCCATGAAAACCACCCCGCCTGTCACCTCACATTCTACCCCGGCTGCCGGACCGGTCACCGACGTGCCGTCACTTTGGTTGTGCTCGATCACCGCCCGACGCGAGCCGCAGCTGCTGGCCCGAATGCTGTCCAAGCTCGCCAATCCAGCGGTAGAGGTCTTCGCGGTGGAGTATCGCGTGCTGGAGGACTCGCCAGACCGGATCCGCTGCAATCTTTGCGTCCATGCCACGGCAGCGTGGGCCCGCTTCGTCCTGAAGAAACTCGGCCAGGTGGTCGCGGTGGAGGAGGTGAGCTCAGTCCGCTGTCTCGGCGAGCATCGGTGACAACGGATACACGAGAGGCTACGGCAGGAACGGAGGTGGGCCTTTTTGCCCGCCGGTTTCGTGCCGGCCGGTGGTTCGGGTGCCCTTGGAGGGCGACGCTCAGGGTCCAGAATCAACTCCGGAGACGGTGGACGGGCACTATTTTGGTCACATGCAGTCAGAGTGCACACTTAGTTCGGGCCCGCGCTTGATCTGAGCGGCAGCTCTCGCCTGATCGGAGCCATGTTCCAGAATACATTAGAGACTTCAGACATCCCGGTACTTGACCACACTTGGTGGGCGAACCAAGGTCCGGCCATGAGGAAAGACATGGACCGACCAGCTTTGCCCTCCGGTTGCTCCGGAGCGAGACGGACGCGAGAAGGACAGCGTTCGTCGCGAATCCGCATGGCGAGGGAACTCCTCGATGGGGCGCGCGGGATGATCGCAGTGCACGCCGACCTGACGAAGCCGACTCTGCCCGCCTCAGCTTGGCGGGCGTCGCTCGGATGATCCGGCTGCGTTACCTGCTCGACACCCACGCATTGATTTGGGCGGCGGTCGAACAGCGCCGGCTGGGCGCGCGGGCAGCCAGGATGTTCCAGACGACGCCTCTCGATGAGATGGCGATCTCCGACGTTTCGCTTCAGGAGATCGGCATGCTGGTTCATCTCGGAAGAGTGGCCTTCAAGGGCACACCGCAGAGTGTCCTTGCCGGATTGCTGGATGGGTTGGCAGTGATCCCGATCGATTTGAACACCGCCACTCTGGCCCCGGCTTTGGCGTTGAGGCACGGTGACCCGTTTGACCGGATCATCACCGCCACGGCTCGCGTGCGTGGCCTCACGTTGGTTACGCGCGACGCGAACATTACCGACTCTGAGCTAGTTCCGACCCTCTGGTAATCACGCCCCTCTGCCAGCGAATCACTGCCAAGGTTAAGCCAAGCGGGGCTCGGGATTGAGCCACAGCCTCTCTGCTGCCTCCGTTATCTCCTGTAAGATAGATCGGATCTTCGGCGCCAACGATGGGCGCTCGACTCAGGAGCCTCCGAAGACCTTGGTGCGATCTGAGGCTGCCAACTCCCGCCATTTGCCGGGCGGCAGGTCGCCGAGTTGGAACTCTCCGATGCGGACTCGGACCAGCCGGAGCGTGGGATGGCCGATGGCGGCGGTCATGCGGCGGACCTGACGGTTCTTGCCCTCGGTCAGCTCGAGGGAAATCCA
>CAZUQB010000138.1:2677-6434 GCA_964622405.1 uncultured Opitutaceae bacterium
CGGTCATGCGGCGGACCTGACGGTTCTTGCCCTCGGTCAGCTCGAGGGAAATCCAGCAGTCGGGCACGTTTTTCCGGAAACGGATCGGCGGGTCGCGGGGGGCGAGCGGCGGCGGCGGTTCGAGGCGGCGAGCCCGGCACGGCAGCGTGCGATAGTCCTCGATTGCCAGCCCTCCCCGCTCGAGGCGGGCGAGCGCGTCGGGCGCGGGGATTCGCTCCACCTGGGCCCAATATTCGCGACGGTGGGCATGAATCGGATCCAGCAATCGCGTATTGAGTCCCGGCTCGTCCGACAGCAGCAGCAGCCCCTCGGAGTCGGCGTCGAGCCGACCCAGCGGATAGATGCTCTGCGGCAGACCGAACGCCGCGAGCGCGCGCCACTTTGATCCCGGCTCGGGAGTGAACTGCGAGAGGACGCCGTAGGGCTTGTGGAACGCGATCAGCACCGCATCATCCAAGCAGGACTTGCGGCGAGGAGGGAGGCTTATTTCGCCGCGACGCATACCAGGATCAGGATATTTTCACAGGAGGTAACGGAGAGAACGGAGGAAAGAACCGCCGATCTTCGCTAATCCACACTAATGATTCCCCGACCTTTAGCGGAGATCAGCGCGGATTAGCGGTTTACCCTTCCTCCGTTCTCTCCGTTACCTCCTGTGAAAATGCCGTAGCCTCCGTCGGTTTCCCTGAGTTGGTCCGGACGCTCGCATTTTGGGGCAAATTGCGCAGCATGGGAAGGCCGCCGACGGCGGACCGTTTCAATCTCATGCGCGCAATCCAACTCACGGCAGCGAATCAACTGAATGTGACCTCGGTCCCTGATCCGGTCCCGGCGGCGGGCGAGGTCGTCGTGGCCGTGCGCGCCGCGGCGCTCAATCATCGCGATGCCTTCATCAAGGCAGGCGTGTACGCCGGGGTGAAATGGCCGTGCATCCCGGGATCCGATGGCGCCGGGACCGTCGCGGCGGTGGGCGAGGGGACGGATCCCGCCTGGCGGGGGCGCGAGGTGATTATCAACCCGGGCCTGGACTGGGGCGCCAGCACGACTGCGCAGGGGCCGAAATTTTCCATCCTGGGACTGCCGCGCGACGGCACTCTGGCCGAGTTCGTGGCGGTGCCGGCGACGCAGCTGGTGCCAAAACCGTCCCACCTGTCGTGGGAGGAAGCCGCGGCGTTGCCCCTCGCCGGTCTGACGGCGTGGCGGGCGATCGTGACGCGGGCGGCGGTGCTTCCCGGCGAACGGGTGCTGATCACGGGCATTGGCGGCGGCGTGGCGCTGTTGGCGCTGCGGTTCGCGGTGAATCATGGGGCCGAGGTCTGGGTGACCTCGAGCAGCCAGGACAAGCTGGCGCGGGCGGTTTCGCTGGGGGCCACCGATGGCGCCGACTACACCCGGCCCGGCTGGGCCGCGGACCTGCTGAAGCGCTCAGGCGGCTTTCACGTGGTGGTGGACAGCGCCGGCGGCGACGGCTTCTCGGATCTGATCGACCTGACCCTGCCGGGTGGACGCGTCGTGACCTACGGCGCGACGCGCGGCAACCCGTCGGCCTTCGCCATGCGGAAGGTGTTCTGGCGGCAGATTTCCGTGCTGGGCTCGACCATGGGATCCCCGACGGAGTTCTCGGCGATGGTGCAGTACCTGAGCATGCACCAGTTGAAGCCGGTGGTGAGCGCCGTCTTCGCGCTCGATCACGCCGCCGAGGCCTTCGCGCTGATGGATCAGGGCGGCCAGTTTGGAAAAATCGTCGTCCGGATCTGATGCGTCGGAGAGCGATCGGCGCAGGCGCCGGCCGGGGGGCGGGTGGCGGCAGAGTGGTTAGTGAACGGTTTTTTTTTGACCACGGAATTCACGGATCGCGCGGAATCCGGGCGAATCCACGCGGGACGAGCGTTGAGCGGGGCTCAACGCTCGTCCCGCGTGGCCTTGGGGAGCTGAAGACCTGACCATCCTCCGCCGAGTCTCAGTTTGCTTCATCCCCGATGTATCCGGAGCGCACGTGCCGACCCGCGGCCGTGAGCCTCTAGCCAACGCCTGCGTTCAGGTCTTCAGCTCCCCAACGCCAAGCGGACTGCCGCTCTGCGAAACGCAGAGCGGCAGTCCGCTTGGCTTCGCCTGGAATCCGCGCGATCCGTGAATTCCGTGGTAAAAAAGAGTCCGCCGCGAACCTGCGACCCAGCTCAACCGCCCTTGGTCCGCTGGATCCTCCCGGGTTTGACACATCGGCCAGTGTTGGCGCGGGCGAGGGCGGCGAAGCAGAGCCCGGATTTCCGCAGGTGGTTTCCCGCACCGATGCTCGGCCCGCTGCCGTGAAGCTCCAGCCGACGCCTGCGTTCAGGTCTTCAGCTCCCCAAGGTCACTCGGGACGAGGGTTGAGCGGCGCTCAACGCTCGTCCCGTGTGGCTTCGCCTGGAATCCGCGCGATCCGTGAATTCCGTGGTCAAAAAAAGTCCGCCGCGAACCTGCGACCCAGCTCAACCGCCCTTGGTCCGCTGGATCCTCCCGGGTTTGACACATCGGCCAGTGTTGGCGCGGGCGAGGGCGGCGAAGCAGAGCCCGGATTTCCGCAGGTGGTTTCCCGCACCGATGCTCGGCCCGCTGCCGTGAAGCTCCAGCCGACGCCTGCGTTCAGGTCTTCAGCTCCCCAAGGCCACGCGGGACGAGGGTCGAGCGCCGCTCGACCCTCGTCCCGCGTGGAATCGCCCGGATTCCGCGCGATCCGTGAATTCCGTGGTTAAGAAAAACCGCCGCAAACCTGCGACCCAGCTCAACCGCCCTTGGTCCGCTGGATCTTTCCGGGTCTGACCGGTCGGCCGATGTCGGCGCTGGCGAGGGCCGCGAAGCATAGTTCGAGGCTGCGTAGGTTGTTCACCGCGCTGATGCTCGGCTCGCGGTCTTCCTCGATCGAGCGAAGGAACTCACCGAGCGTGCCGCGGAAGCCGTCGGAGAACCACTTGCCTTCGAGGTCGAACTTCACCGTGCCCTGCTTGGTCGTGAGCTCGAGTTGCGTGATGTTGCAGAGATTGCCGGCGCCCCGGAGCGTGCCCTTCGAGCCCACGCAGCAGAGGTACTCGTGCGGCGCCAGCGACTCATAGGCGCTGAAGCCCAGGGTCGCGAGCCCGTCGCCAAAGTTCACCACGGCATTGGCCAGCATCGGGATCTTCATGTCCTGGCCTGGCGCCTTCACCGCATTGGCGAACACGCTCCGCGCGGCCCGGCCATTGAACACGTTGGCAACGATGTCGAACCAGTGGATCGCAAAGTCGTTCAGGATGAGATGGTGCAGGTCGGCGAACTTCGACCCCCGTGTCCACGTATGATCCCACTCCATCACCATATCGAGAGTGTAGATCTCGCCCAGCAGCCCGCTGCGCACGGCGGCCAGCAGCCCGGCGAACTGCGGGGCCCACCGGCCGTTCTGGTTCACGGCCAGCTTCACGCCGTGCTTCCGCGCGAGGGCGATCAGCTTCCGGCCCTCGGCGAGATCGAACGTGAACGGCTTCTGGCTGAGCACGTGCTTGCCGGCCTTCAGGGCGTCCCGGACCTGGCCCGGGCGGATCGCGGTGTGCGTCGCGATGTCCACGACCGTGACATCCGGCCGGGCGAGCAGTTCGCGGTGGTCGGTGTAGACCGCCGCCTGCGGGAAGTACTTCTCCCGCCGCGCCTCGGCCGCCGCGCGATTGATGTCGGCCATCGCGACGACCTCGACGCCGAACGACTTCGCGGCAATCAGGTGATGCTCGGAAATTCCGCCGCAGCC
>CAZUQB010000139.1:0-2213 GCA_964622405.1 uncultured Opitutaceae bacterium
AGCTGGAGCTGCTTGTCCTGCGCCCCGCTGTCGACCTGCGCGGTCACCTCGCGGAGCTGCATCTCGAGCTCGCCGAGGTTGTCGCGGGACGACGCGAGCCGCTCCTCGAGGCCGGTGCGGCGGATCTGGGCGAGGCTGGCCTGGTTCTCGGCGGCCTCCTTCTGGGATCGGAGGTCGAACACCGCCTGCTGCGCGTCCTGGACGCGCTGGTTGAGGCGGCCGCGGCTGCCCTTCTTGTCCGCCAGCTGGGCCTGCTGGCCCTCGAGCGCGGCGTGGCGGGCGTTGGCGTCGGCGCGGAGCGCGGCGACCTTGGCCTCGAGCTCGCCCAGGGCGGCGGTGAGCTGGCCGTGCTGGCGGTTGCTCCACGCGAGGCTGAGGTGGCGAAGGCGGAAGCTGAGCCGCTTGAAGCGCATCGCCTTCGACGCCTGGCGGCGGAGGCTGCCGATCTGGCGGGTGACCTCGGCGACGACGTCGGCGACGCGGGCCAGGTTCTGCTCGGTCAGGGCGAGCTTGTTCAGCGCCTCGCGGCGGGCGGACTTGTACTTGGTGATGCCCGCGGCCTCCTCGAACACCGCGCGGCGCTCCTCGGGCTTCGACGAGAGGATCTGGTCGATCTGGCCCTGCGCCATGATCGAGTAGCTGGTCCGGCCGACGCCGGTGTCCATGAAAAGCTTGTGGATGTCCTTCAGCCGGCACGGCTGGCCGTTGAAGGCGTACTCGCTCTGGCCGTCGCGGTGCACGCGGCGGGTGATCTCGATCTCGTGAAACTCGCTGCCCAGCTGCTTCTCGCACTCGGTGAGGAGGAGCGAGACCTCGCACAGCTGAGACGCCTTGCGCGTGTCGGCGCCCTCGAAGATCACGTCCTGCATCTTGCCGCCGCGGAGGGCCTTCGCGCTCTGCTCGCCCAGCACCCAGCGGATCGCGTCCGCGATGTTCGACTTGCCGCAGCCGTTGGGGCCCACGATGGCCGTCACGCCGGGTTCGAAACGAAGGGTGGATGCATCGGCGAAGGACTTGAAGCCGTGCAATTTTAGCGCCTTGAGATACATGAAAACGCTGAATGTGAGCGGGTGGCGCGAGCGCGGGCAAACGGAAAGTGAGGACCCGTTTTTTCGCTCGCAAACCGCGTCCCGCGCGTCCATCGGCCGGCCGCCGGAAATTCTGTTTGCCCTTCCCGCCCGGGAGCGTACTTCGTTCATGGCAACCCTATGACCAAGGTTGCCACGACTTCCGCCGCCGGCCTCGACGCCGAGTTCTACCAGCCGGCCGATGCCTTCTTCCGCGCGAGCCTGCCCACGGCCCTGACGTTCGACGACGTCTCCCTCGCCACGCTCTACTCGGAAATCCTCCCGAAGGACGCCGACACGTCCACCGGCCTGTCCGATTCCCTGCGGCTCCAGATCCCCATCATCTCGTCGGACATGGACACGGTCACCGAGTCCCGGATGGCCATCGCCATGGCCCTCAACGGCGGCCTCGGCCTCATCCATTACAACATGCCGGCCCGGGAGCAGGTGAAGGAGGTCGCCCGCGTGAAGCGCCACATCCACGGGCTCATCCAGGACCCCATCACCGTCACCCCCAGCCAGTCCATCGCCGACGTCCTCGCCATGATCGAGGCCAAGCGGTACGCGTTCTCGACGTTCCCCGTCGTCGACGCCGCCGGCAAGCTCGTCGGGCTCCTCTCCGGCAATGTCGTCAAGGAGCGCTACAAGTCGAAGGCCGTCTCGGCCGTCATGACCCCTCGCGCCCAGCTCATCACCGAGCAGGAGCGCGCCGTGGCCAAGGACCCGATCAAGGCCGCCGACCAGTTCTTCTCCGCCAATGTCGGCCTCAACAAGATGCTCGTGGTCGACGCCGCCGGGCACCTGCGGGGGCTCGTGACCATCTCCGACGTCGAGAAAATCACCTCCGAGGCCAAGTCCCGCCGCAAGCCGGCGCGCGACTCCCAGTTCCGCCTGGTCGTCGGCGCCGCCCTGTCGCCGCTGCGCAAGCCCGACGGCTCGCTCGACCGTGACGCGATCCTCGAGCACGTCGGCCACCTGGTGGGCGAGCATGTCGACGCGATCGCCGTCTCGACCGCCCACGGCCACACCGCCGGCGTCGGCGAGGTCGTGAAGCTCGTCCGCAAGGCCTTCCCGGACCTCACCCTCATCGCCGGCAACGTCACCAGCGCCTCCGGCGTGGCGTTCCTCGCCGAGTGCGGCGCCAAC
>CAZUQB010000139.1:2313-6412 GCA_964622405.1 uncultured Opitutaceae bacterium
CGGCAACGTCACCAGCGCCTCCGGCGTGGCGTTCCTCGCCGAGTGCGGCGCCAACTCCATCAAGATCGGCCAGGGTCCCGGCTCCATCTGCACCACGCGCATCGTCGCCGGCGTCGGCATCCCGCAGCTGACCGCCCTCTACGTAGCCGGCTCCGCCGCGAAGAAGCTCGGCGTCCGGCTCATCGCCGACGGCGGCATCACCAAGTCGGGCGACATCGTCAAGGCCCTCACCCTCTCGGACGCCGTCATCTGCGGCGGCCTGCTCGCCGGCTGCCGCGAGGCCCCCGGCGAGATCATGGAGATCGGCGGCAAGGTCTATAAGCAGTACCGCGGCATGGGCAGCCTCTCGGCCATGAAGGCCGGCAGCGCCGCCCGGTACGGCCACGACAAGAACGACAACAACCGCAAGGTCGCCGCCGAGGGCATCGAGGCCCTCAAGGAGGTCTCCGGCTCCGTCGACGACGTGCTCGGCAGCCTCGTCGGCGGCGTGCAATCGGGCATGGGCTACCTCGGCGCCGCCAACCTCGCCGAGCTCCGCGCCAAGGCCCGCTACATCCACGTGAGCCCCGCCGGCCAGAAAGAGGCCGCGCCGCACGACGTGGTCGAGGTCTCGACCCGCAAGGGGTAGCGCCGGCGCTGCGCGCCGGCGCGTCGAAGGTCACAAGTCGAACGTCGAAGGTCGGCCGCCGCTTGGATCCCGTGCATCAGGCCGAAATCGGCGCTACTGGTGTTTGAGCAGTCCCGTGCCAAGCACCCGGAGGTAGAGGTCGTTCATCGCCTCCTGCGCCGAGCCGACCAGTCCGTCGACGCTGAAGTGGTGCTCGCCGTCAGCGGTCACGATCACGTTGTCGCCGGCGAACGGTCCCAGATCGCGGTCACCTTCCGCCGAGCGCAGCGACGCGTTGAACCGGCAGTCCGACACGCCGTCGCTCGTCGTCCAGGCGGACAGGCGGATGATCAGGACGGTCGACCGGCTCGGCGCGAGGTCCTCGCGCCGCAGAGCGGTGATCCGGCCCTTGAAGCCCTGCGCCCGGAGATTCTTCGCCACCAGATCGGCGAAGGAGGCCTCGGTGGACTCCCCGACCCAGCCGGCCTGGCCGCTCTCCCCAAGGTGGACGGCAATCCAGAGATGCTCCCCGTCCGCGGCGGGAGCCGCGGCGGGAACCGTGGGACGCGTGGGAGCGGCGGAGTCCGCCTCGCCCGATTGGCCGGCCGTCACCCGCGGTGCGCAAGCGAACGCGGCGGCCAGCAACACCAAGACACCTTGCGTGATTTTCATGTGCTGAGTTCTGGCTTGAACGGAGAACAGTGACGCGCGTGCGCCCGGCAGGTTTCATCCGGTGAGCCGTCGCGTCTTACACTGCGTTTAGCCTTGCCCGCCGTCCGCGAGTCGCGTTGGTGCTTAGCGGCAACAGGGGTTCCGTCCACGGGCCTTGGTTGCCGGGTCCACCACCGCACCATGTCCCTCCTCCCGTTCTCCAGCCAGCTCGTCGCCGACGTCGGCATTTCCCTCGGCGATGAAGGCAAGGGCCGCCTCATTCCCGAGGTCGCCAACGAGCTCCGCGGCACCGCGCACCCGGTCTCGGTCGTCCTCAAGGTCAACGGCGGCGCCAATTCCGGCCACACGGCCGGCGGCATCAAGCTCAACCTCCTGCCCGCCGGGGTCGTGGTCCACGACGCCGGCCACTTGTGCATCGGCAGCGGCGTCGTGGCCGATCCGCGCAAGGTGTGGTGGGAGACCCGGCCGCTGGAGAAGAAGGGCTACGCCGTCCTCTCCCGGCTCCTGATCGACGAGCGCGCGATGGTCTCCGACCTCACCCATCGCCTCCTCGACCTCGCCTGGGAGGACTACCGCACGAACATCCTCGCGGAGGAGCCGCGCGGCTCGACCGGCCGCGGCATCACGCCCGCCTACCTCGACGAGGTCGGCCAGTGGCAGGTCACGTTCGCCGATTTCCTCGCCGGCCCGAACTACTTCGCCCGCAAGCTCGCCCAGCGCGCCGACCGCGCCCTGCGGACCATCCAGCATGTCTGCCGGGTCAGCCCGGAGACTTTCGCCGGCTTCTTCGACAAGCTCTCCGCCGCGGAGCTGCGCGCCAACGCCGAGGCCATCGAGCTCGGCGTGTTCCCGAAGGAGGAGTTCGATTTCACCCGCTTCCGCGGCGCCGGGCCGTTCGCCCTCAATCTCGAGGTTCTCACCGCCGCCTACTGGAACGCCGGCACCGCCCTCGCCCGCAACATCGGCGAGGTCCGCGAGCTGATCCTCCGCGAGCTGCACGCCGGCCGCACCATCATCGGCGAGTTCGGCCAGGCCTACTGGCTCGACAAGCGCCACGGCTTCTCGCCGAACGTCACCGCCTCCCACACCTCGACTCCGGAGTTCTTCGAGAGCGCCGGCATTCCCGTGCAGCGGATCCACACGTTCGGCGTCGCCAAGGCCTACGACACCAAGGTCGGCACGCACACGTTCCTCACCCGGATGGACGACGACCATCCGCTCGCCGTGAAGCTCAAGCAGCTCGAGTTCGGCACCAGCACCGGCCGCCAGCGCATGGTCGGCTGGTACGACGCCGTCGAGAAGGGCGACGCCATCCGCTACGGCGGCTGCCAGGATCTCATGATCAACAAGGCCGACGCCCTCACCTACGCGGGCGAGTGGCGCGGCGAGCTCCAGGTCTGCACCGCCTACGAGGATGCCTCCGGCCGCCGCTACCGTCACGTCCCGCGCAACGAGGCCGTCCGCAAGTCCCTCCGCCCCGTGTATTCGCGCCACGCCGGTTGGGCCGAGGACATCTCCTCCGTCCGTCACTTCGCCCAACTCCCGGCCAACGCGCAGCGCTACGTCGCCGCGATGGTCAAGGCCACCCTCGATGTTGCCTTCGACGGCGCCCCGTGGCCCTCGCCCGACCGTCTGCCCAACCTGCGTTACCTCGGCGTCGGTCCCGAGCCGTCCCAGATCATCAAGGACGTGCCGTCGACGCCGGAGCTGGTGGGGATGGCCTGAGCGGAATACCGGATTCCGGATTCCGAAGTCACCCCGCCCGCGGCGTCACCGGGCCCAGGCGCGCCATCGCTTCGCCGAGGAGGTAGATCGAACCCGTGACCACCAGCGTGTCCTCCGACGTGCCGGCGGTGCAGGTGTTCGGCGCGGGAAACAGGTCGTCAATCCGGGCGCGCACCACGCGCCCCTGGAAGCTCGCCGGCACCAGCGCCGCGAGTTCCTCATGGGTGCAGGCGCGCGGCACGTGGGGCATCACGAGGTGAACTTCCTTCGCGTGACGGCAGATGGTCTCGAGCAGCGGCCGCGCCCGCGCCGCGCCCAGCGCGGCCGTGATCACCACCGGCGCCCGGCCCGTCTCGGCGACCCAGAGGCCGAGGTTGCGGTCGAGCACGCTCGCGCCCTCGGGATTGTGCGACGCGTCGAGAATCGCCTGCCGGCCCGCAATCGTCACGCGCTGCCAGCGTCCCGGCCAATCGACGTGGGCCAGACCCCGGGCAATCGCGGCCTCGGTCACCTTCCACTTGGCCGGCAGCGCCCGCGCGGCCAGCGTCGCGGTCGCGGCGTTCCACCGCTGGTATTCGCCCTCGAGGTTCGTGACCGGATAATTCTCGAGCTGGTCGCCGTAGACCTCCGCGACCGACCAGAGGCGCGCGCCCTGCGCGGCGGCCACGGCGCGGATCACAGTCTCGGCCTCGGGCGGGACCCGGCCCATGACGATGGGACGGCCCGGCTTGATGATCCCCGCCTTCTCGCGGGCGATGGCGGCGACGCTGTCGCCGAGGTACTCGCAGTGATCGAGGCTGATGGAGGTAATCACGCTCACCTCCGGGTCGACGATGTTCGTGGCGTCGAGCCGACCGCCGAGGCCGGTCTCGAGCACGGCGATGTCACAGCGCTGGCGACGAAATTCCAGGAACGCCATCGCCGTGGCGTACTCGAAAAAGCTCGGCCGCTCTTCGGGCTGCGCGCGTGCGATGCGGTCGGCCACGGGCACGAGGTCGCGGACATAGGCGAGCAGGTCGGGCACGGGCAGGACCCGGCGGTCAACCTGGACCCGTTCCCCGAGGTTCACGAGGTGCGGGGAGGTGTAGAGCCCGG
>CAZUQB010000140.1:0-6410 GCA_964622405.1 uncultured Opitutaceae bacterium
CCGCCGGCGAGCGCGTCATGGGCCTGCTCGCGACCGAGCCGCGCATCCGCGACAGTGACGCGGTGCGCCGTCGCATCGCGGATTGCGGATTGCGGATCGCGGATTCGATGCCCGCCCACGCCGGCGGGATTGCGGCGGGGAGGAAATCCGCAATCCGCGATTCGCAATCCGCGATGGCCTTTGACGGCCACCCGGCAAAGATCGAGACGATCGAGTTCCGCAACGTGTCGTTCCAGTACGACACCGGCCCGACCGTGCTCCACGGTTTCAACCTCACCGTGCGCGCCGGCGAGACCATCGCGCTCGTCGGCCCGTCCGGCGGCGGCAAGAGCACCATCGTCTCCCTCGTCTGCCGGTTCTACGAGCCCACCAGCGGCCAGATCCTCATCAACGGCGTCGATTACCGCGAGCGCGCCCTCGGCTGGCTCCAGTCCCAGCTCGGGATCGTCCTCCAGACGCCGCACCTGTTCAAGGGCACCGTCCGGGAAAACATCCGCTACGGCCGGCTCGACGCGACCGACGCCGAGGTCGAGGCCGCGGCCCGGCTGGTCAACGCCCACGAGTTCATCCTCCAGATGGAGCAGGGTTACGACTCGCCCGTCGGCGAGGGTGGCAACCGCCTCTCGACCGGCCAGCGGCAGCTCGTGTCCTTTGCGCGCGCCCTGCTCGCCCATCCCCAGCTCTTCGTGATGGACGAGGCCACGTCGTCGATCGACACCGAGACCGAGCAGCTCATCCAGCGCGGGCTCGAGACGATCTTTGCCGGGCGCATCAGCTTCGTCATCGCCCACCGCCTCAGCACCATCCGCCGGGCGGACCGCATCCTCGTCATCACCAAGGGCCGCATCGAGGAGTCCGGCACCCACGCCGAGCTGCTGCAGCGCCGCGGTCATTACTACGAGCTCTACACCAGCCAGTTCCGCCGCGAGCGCGAGGAGGCCGTCCTCGAGGGCGCCGGGTAGGCCGCGAATATTCCTCCTCGCCGCTTGGCAGGCGGCCCCGGCGGTGCTTTCGTTCCGCCCATGTCTTTCCGCCCGGGCCTCGCCGCCGCGCTTTCCCTGCTCCTCCTCGCGTTCGGCTGCGCCCGGCGCGAGACGCCCGTGGAGGAAGGCATTCGCATCAAGACCCTGCTCGTCGGCAACCAGAGCGAGCCCGCCACGCTCGATCCCAACCTCGTCGACGCCGCCACCGACCAGAATATCCTCACCGCGCTGTTCGAGGGTCTGACGGTCCTCGACGAGAAAACCGCCCAGCCGTTGCCCGGCGTCGCCGAGCGCTGGGACATCTCAGCCGACGGGCTCGAGTACACGTTTCACCTCCGCGCCTCCGCCCGCTGGTCCAACGGCGATCCCGTCACCGCCGAGGACTTCGCCTACTCCTTCCGCCGCATCCTCACCCCGGCCCTCGCCTCGGTCTACGGGTACATGCTCTGGCCCATCCGGAACGCCGAGGCCTACAACACCGGCAAACTCACCGACTTCAGCCAGGTCGGCGTCAAGGTCGTCGACGCCCACACGCTCCGCCTGACCCTCGTCCATCCCACCCCCTACCTGCTCGCCCTGGCGGCCCACGGCACGTGGATGCCGGTCCACCGCGCGACCATCGAGAAGTATGGAAAGCTCGAGGACCGGGACAGTGCCTGGACGCGCCCGGGCAATCTGGTCGGCAACGGCCCGTTCGTCCTCACCGAGTGGCGGCCCAACGCCCGCCTGGTCGTCACGCGCAACCACCAGTACTGGGACGACGCCCACACTCACCTCGAGAGCGTCGTGTTTTTCCCCACCGAAAAGGCCGACGTCGAGGAGCACAACTTCCGGGCGGGCCAGGTGCACATGACGTATGGGCTCCCGTCCTCGAAGATCCCGGTCTACCAGCAGGAGTCGCCCCAGCTCCTCCGCCTCGATCCCCTGCTCTCCGTCTTCTACATCAGCTTCAACACCACCAAGCCGCCGTTCAACGACCCGCGCGTGCGCCGGGCCCTCGCGCTCTGCATCGACCGGCCCGCGATTTCGCAGAGCGTCTACGCCGGCTCGTTCCGCCCCGCCGACACCCTGGTCCCGCCCGATTGCGGCGGCTACCCCCTCGTGCCGGGACCGAAGCCCGATCCGGCCGCGGCGCGGGCCCTATTGGCGGAGGCCGGCTTTCCCGGCGGGCGCGGCCTGCCGCCGCTGCCGATGCAGGTGCTGAACGACGACAAGAATCCCCGCGTCGCCGAGGCGCTGCAGGCGATGTGGCGGCGCGTACTCGGGGTCGCCATCACGATCGAGCCCTATGAGCAGAAGACGTGGCTCCAGAACCAACAGACCTTGAGTCACACGCTCGGCATCATGGGCTGGACCGCCGACTTCGCCGACCCCATCACGTTCCTCAATCTCTTCACCACGAACGGCGGCAACAACTGGACCGGCTGGGGCAGCCCCGCCTACGACCAGCTGATCGCGCGTGCGAACCAGACCGCCGATCCCGCCGCGCGCTTCGTCGTGCTCCAGCAGGCCGAGACGCTGCTCCTGCGCGAGGCGCCGATCGTGCCGCTGGTGCACGGCGCCCGGACGTACCTGATTCATCCGTCCGTGCACCACTGGGAGCCGTCGCCGGTGGGCATCCACCGCTACCAGCTCGTCGAGCTGAAATGAGGATTGAGCGCCGCCGCCCGTCCCCGCTGAATCCGCCCATGCGCACCGCCCTCCTGCTCGCCTGCCTGCTCGCCCCGCTCGCCGCCCGCGCCGGCGAGGTCGGCTTTGTCCGGGTCTGGACCAACTGGCGCAGCGCCGAGTCGTTCGAGCGCATCTCGGAGTATTTCACCGGCGTGGAGAACACCGGCTCCGAGGTTGTGGTGCGGTCGCAGCCCGCGCGCCGCGACGGCTACTACTTCCTCGTCCGCGTCAGCAACCACGGCGCCGCGCAGCCCGCGGCCAAGCTCGTGCTCTCCATCATCAAGCCCGACGCGCCCCAGGTCCGCGTGTACACTTTTCCCGCGCCCCTCGCCGCCGGCGACACGGTCTTCAACCTCGGCCTCACGGGCGCCGACTGGCCGGATCCCAAGGCCCGGCCGGTGGCGTGGAAACTCGAGGCCGTCGCGACCGACGGCGCGGTGCTCGCCGTCCACAAGAGTTTCCTGTGGGAAAAACCCGGCCAGTAAGCCCCGCCGCCTGGTCGGACTGGCGGGCGCTGGCAACCACGCCGCCCTTCACTCCGGCGGTCCTCGCCGAGACGCTCGACGGCGGCCAGACCTTCCGCTGGCACCACAACCCTGACGGCGTCTGGACCGGAACGTTTGGTTCGACACTTGTCAGGCTGCGGCTTGAGACGTCCGGCGACCTGGCATGGTCGGCACCAGCCCCGCTCGCCATCACCGCTGGCGCCGCGCTGGCCAAGCTCCTCGATGGCAATGGTGACGTTGCCGCGCAGGCCGACACGCTGCCGTGGCGGAGCGACGCACACCTGGCGCGGTGCCTGGAGGAATTTCAGGGCCTGCGGATCCTGCGCCAGCCGTTCGGAGAGACGCTGCTCTGCTTCCTCTGCAGCGCCACCAAGCAGATCGTCCAGATCAAGCAGATGGTCGCCCTGCTCGCCGAGCGTCACGGCGACCCGCTGGTGCCGGCCAGCGAGATTTCGGCCGCCCGCACCCACCGCCTGCCGACCTGGGAGCAGCTGGCCGAAATCCCGGAAGCAAACCTGCGCGAGTGCCTGCTTGGATTTCGCGCCCGTTTCATCCACCAGACCGCGCAGTTTCTCGCGGCGCATCCCGGCTGGCTGGACGAAACCGCCGTCCGGCCCTACGCGGAGGCCAAGGCCCGGCTTTGCACCCTGCCGGGCGTCGGCGAAAAGGTCGCCGACTGCGTGCTGCTGTTCGGTGCCGGCCGGCTCGAGGCCTTTCCAGTGGACACGTGGGTCCTCAAGGCCATGGCCGCCCGCTACGGTCTCGCCGGCTGGAAGCCCGCCCAGGTCGCCCATTTTGGCCGCACGCACTTCGGTCCCCTCGCCGGCCTCGCCCAGCAGTACCTCTTCGCCTGGGAACGCAAGCACCGCGGACGATAGTCAGGTTCTGGTCCCGCTTGGAGCAGGGAGCAGGAAGCAGGGAACCCTGGCCGCGCTTGCCGGCCCATCGCAGTTCAATCCCCAGCTCGCGCCGAGGAACCACACCGCCCCGACCGAGCCGGGAGCAACATTCCTGTCACTTGTTTCCTGTCACCTGTTCCTTTTCTTTCCTCAGCACTCTCCACGGGAAGAAATAGACCGCGTACACCACGGCGAAGACCGCGAAGTTGTCGAACTTGGCGAAGCTCGCGAACGCAAAGAAGAAGATCAGCAGGTGAAGCCGCACGACGTTCTTGTACGGCGCCATCATGCCGTCCATGCCACCCTTGCCCTTCTTGAAGCGCCCGGCCAGGTCCGAAACCGTCGCCGCGCCCTCCGGCTCCAGCCGGAACGCGTTGCGTTCGGCGACCGCCGCCAGCAGCACGAACGGCCAGTAGGCGCTCAGCACGTGCAGGTAGAGCCCCACGCTCGGCCCGGACTTCGCGCCACCCGGGATCACCGGGAAGAACAGGTTCAGGAAGACCGAGTGGACGAAATGAAACATCCCGAAGTGGACCGTGAAGAACGCGAGGAGGAACAGCCCGCCCACCAGGTACACCGCGCTTCCGACCACCCACGAGGTCGGCGAGGTGTCCTTGAGCATCGCCCGGTCGCGCCATGCGCCGGTGCCGATCTGCACCGCCGGGCCGAAGATCCGCCACACGATCATCGCATAGCCCACGAGGAGGCTCGAGAGCCACAGGCTCCAGACGAGGTCCCGGGTCTGCCATTCACCGTACCAGGCCAGCGCCAGGCCCGCGATGAAAGCCAGCGCGTCGGCCCAGACCGAGCGCCAGCGCGAACGCGGGACTGCCTCCGGCTCGCTCACTTCCCGCGTTGGATCAGTTCCACCTCATAGCCTTCCGGCGCGTCGATGAAAGCGATCATCGAGCCGCTGCCGGTCGCCGTCGGGCCGTCGCTCAACTGGTAGCCTTTCTTCGCCAGGTCCGCGGCAAATTTCGCGAGGTCGTCGACCTCGAATGCCAGGTGCATCAGGTCGGGCTGCACCGCCACGCTCGGGCTGTTCGGCAGCTGGCAGATCTCGATTTCCTCGTCGCTGTTCGGCGTCTGGAGAAACGCCAGCTGGGCGCCGCGCGGCGAGGTGTGCTGGCGCGCCAACTTCAGCCCGAGCGCGTCCTGATAGAACTTCACCGTCCGGGCCAGGTCGTTCACCCGCATGCGGGTATGGAGGAGTTTTTTGACCATGGCCCCACGCTGCCGCTTTCCCCCGGCGGCTGCAAGCGGCCGCTTGGGGCAGTGACAGGCGGCAGGGTCCGGGGCTGCTCCCATCCTTGGCCCCTGATTCTTGGTGCCTGATGCCGGTCCCAAACCGCACTTGAATCTTGGCCCCGGCGGTTCCTTGGGGCTTGATCAACCCGTGCCCTTGGATCTCTCGACCATCCGCGCCGCGCACGACCGGATTCGGCCCCATGTGCGGCGCACGCCGGTGCTCAGTCACGCGGGACTCAACGACGCCTGTGGCGGACGGTTGTTTTTCAAGTGCGAGAATCTCCAGGAGGTCGGCGCCTTCAAGGCCCGCGGCGCCACCAATGCCGTGTTCTCGCTCACGGACGCCGAGGCCGCCCGTGGCGTGGCCACCCACTCGTCCGGCAATCATGCCGCCGCCCTCGCCCGCGCCGCGCGCCTGCGGGGGATTCCGGCCTACATCGTGATGCCGTCCAACTCGCCCAAGTCCAAGGTCCGCAACGTCGAGTCCTTCGGCGGGCAGATCACCTTCTGCGAGCCCACCCAGCGCGCCCGCGAGGAGACCTGCGCCGGCGTGGTCGCCCGGACCGGCGCGACGATGGTCCATCCGTTCACGGACGAGCGCGTCATGGCGGGACAAGGCAGCGTCGTCCTCGAGTTGCTCGAGGAGGTGCCGGACCTTGACCTGATCCTCTGCCCGGTCGGCGGCGGCGGCCTCCTCGCGGGCACCGCCATCGCGGCGAAGGCCGTGCGGCCCGGCATTCAGGTCTTCGCCGTCGAACCCGCCGAGGCCGGCGACGCCGCCCGCTCCTTCGCCGCCGGTCACATCGTGCCCCTCGAGCACACGTCAACCATCGCCGACGGTCTGCGCACCACGATCGGTGCGCCCAACTTCGAGATCATGCGCCACCAGGTCGACGGCGTCCTCACCGTCAGCGAAGACGGCATTGTCGGCGCGATGCGCGCGCTCTGGGAGCATCTCCACGTGATCGTGGAGTCCTCCGGCGCTGTGCCCTACGCCGCCGTCACCGAGCGGCGGATCGACGTGGCGGCACGCAAGGTCGGCCTGATCCTCACCGGCGGCAACGTCGACCTCGACGCCCTGCCGTGGCTGAAGCGCTGACGGC
>CAZUQB010000141.1:0-6401 GCA_964622405.1 uncultured Opitutaceae bacterium
CCGCGCGGCTGGGCGCGATCGTGCAGGAGCAGGGCGCGCAGGTGGTGGCGGAGGCACCGGTCGTGACGATGAAGCTCACGGGCCTGCGCGGCCGCTCGGCCGACGAGATTTTGAAGGAGGAGAAGTCCGGCATCCCGGCGTGGACGCTGCGCCGCGAGTATCGCTCGACCTATCGGGGCGATCTCGCGGGCACCGAGAAGCTGGCGGAGGGCAAGTTCATCGGGCGGGTCGAGCCCGGCGCGGCGCGCATTCCCGTCTCGGTCGAGGCCGGACTGGCGAAGGAGCTCCAGCTCAAGCTGGGTGATGCGCTCGCGTTCGACGTCCAGGGCGTGCCGGTCAACGCCTACGTCGCAAGCCTGCGCGAGGTCGAGTGGCAGCGCATGCAGCCGAACTTCTTCATCGTGTTCCCCGAAGGGGTGCTCGAGCCGGCGCCCAAGACCCACATCGCTGCGGTGCGGGCGGCCAGTCCGGAGGAGTCCGCCAAGGTGCAGCGCGCGGTCGCGAAGGAATTTCCCACGGTGTCGGCCATCGACCTCGCGCTCATCCTGCAGACCTTCACCGGCATCATGGAGAAAGTCTCCGCCGTGATCACATTCATGGCGGCCTTCACGGTGGTCACCGGCGTGATCGTGCTGGCGGGCGCCGTCCTGACGGGGCGCTTCCAGCGGCTGCGCGAGACGGTGCTGCTGCGCACGCTGGGGGCGACCCGACGGCAGCTGCGGCAGATCCAGCTCATCGAATACGCCGTGCTCGGCGTGCTGGCAGCCGTGGCCGGCGGCGGCCTCGCGGTGCTCGCCAACGCGTTGCTGGCGCGGTTCGTGTTCAAGACCACCTTCGCACTTTCGCCGGTCGTGCTGCTGGTCGCGGTCGCCGCCTCGGTGGCGGTCACGCTCATCACGGGCCTCGTGGCCAACCGCGGCATCGTCGATCATCCGCCGCTCGAGGTGCTGCGGCAGGAGACCTGAAAACAGGGGTCCGCGCGACTTGCGTCGCATGTGACCAAGTCTGGACTTGTGCGGGTCGCGGCCCCGCGACGAACTCGCGACCCGATGCCCCATGTTATCGCCCGCCGCCCCTGGATCGATGGCTGACGCAGGCCGACCGCTGGTGAACCCGACCGACCTAGTCAGCATGACCGACTCGTCTGCCGCCCATCCCAATGTGTGGATCAATGCCGGCTCCGGCGCCGCCGGAGCCGTGGCGGTCGTGATCTACCAGCTCAACCGGGCCCTGCCGGGCATCGAGTCGGAGCTGTTCAGCATCACCCGGCCATGGGCGATCCGGCTGGACTGGCCCCTGGCGGTCGTCGCGGCGCGGACCATCCTCGGCATGATCGGGGCGGCGCTGGTGACGGCGGTGCTGATACGCCCGGCCGATTTCACGGGCGCGTTCATCTCCGGCATCACCTGGTCGACGACGATCGAACAGTTTTTTGCCGGCAGGAAGAGGACGGCATGATTCCCGGATCCCCGGCATTGAGTCGACGCATGGTGGGCCGGCTGGCGCTGCTCTACGGCATCGTGTTCGGATTGGTCGCGTGCTATCTCGCCAAGCACAACGGCCAATACTGGGCGATCGTCATGGCGGTGGTTGGGCAGGTCTTGTTTGCCGTGTTGCTGGAGCTCAGGCGCAACCGCCAGCTGGTCCGGAAGGTGGCCAGCCGGCTGGAGCGAGTGGCGATCGAAACGCAGGCCAACATCGAGAGCCGTTTGCATGCTCCGGTGAGACTCTCCCTGCTCGTGCCCTCGTCGGATGACGTGCTGAGGGTAGTCTGGCGTTCGCAAGGCAGCGACAGTTCGAGACGATGGCGTTTTCTTCCCACGCACCGCACGCTGGCGGGCCGGGCCTACCTGGAAGGACATGAGATTGTGTCGAACGATCGGGGACCTTCGAACGTCGGCTGCGAGTGCGATCCTTCCGAACGTGGCCGCAGCATCGTTGCGGTGCCCCTCAAGCGGGATGATCAGGTGATCGGGGTGGTCTGCCTCGATTCCGAGCGCAGACTGGCCGAAGACCAACTGGAGGAGATGGCCTCCAGGCTGAAGAGAGAGGCTTCGTTCTGGGAGGCGGCTGAGGATGGATTCAGGTCCGAGTACCTGGATTCGGCCGGACCGTTTGCGTGGAAGGAACGGTCGGTGACTGAACCTGGGTGTCGCTCCCGCGCCTAGCGTCGGAAAAATGCCTTTGGACAATGCGACGGTTCTGGTTTGGATCGAAGGTCCATGACCAGCCCGACCGCCCGCCGCGTTGTCTCCTTTCACTATACCCTCCGCGATCCCGCGGGCCGGGTGCTTGATACGTCCGCTGGCGGCGAGCCCATTCTGTATCTGGAAGGGGCGGGCCAGATCATCGATGGACTGGACCAGCGACTGCGCTCCGTCGCGGCGGGCGCCAAGACGCGGGTGCAGGTGCCGGCGGCCGAGGCGTACGGGCTGAAGGATCCCAACCAGGTCCGAAAGGTGAAGCGCAGCCTCCTGCCCGTGGAAGGAGAACTGCAGCTGGGCGAGCAGTTCCAGGCGGGCGCCGACCGGGGGGCTCCGATCGTGACCGTGGTCGCGATTGAGGGCGACGACGTGACCCTCGACGCGAACCACCCGCTCGCGGGAGTGGACCTCACCTTTGACGTCGAGATCCTGATCGCACGCGAGGCCACCGCGGAAGAGCTCAAGCACGGTCACGCCCATGGGGCGGATGGCGGCGAACACTGCCACTAGGGCGGCAATGGTTGAAATTGCGCTGGGCGAGGGCCCGCCTCAGCATCGCGCCATGAAAGTCCTCGGCATCGATATTGGTGGCTCTGCCTTGAAGGGTGCGCCGGTTGACATCAAGACCGGCCGTTTGCTGGCGGAGCGATTCCGGATCGAGACGCCGAAGGTCGTGACGCCGGAGCGCGCGGCGAAGATCGTCGCCGAGATCGCGCGTCATTTCCGCTGGCGCGGGCCGATCGGCATCGGATTCCCCGGGGTGGTGCAGGGATCGAAACTCTATACCTCGGCCAACCTCCACCAGCGCTTCATCGGTTGCGACGCCGGCAAGCTTTTTGGCAAGGCGACGAAGTGCCCGGTGACCATCACGAATGACGCGGCGGCGGCGGCCCTGGCCGAAATGACCTTTGGCGCGGGCCGGAAGTTCAAGGGCAAGACCCTGCTGCTCACGCTCGGCACTGGCATCGGCTCGGCGCTGTGCTATCACGGCATGGTGGTGCCCTGCGAACTGGGCCACCTGCCCATCCGCGGGAAATCGGCGGAGAAGTTCGTGTCCTCGTCCGCCCGCAAGCGGCGCGGCCTGTCGTGGGAAGAGTGGGGCGCCGAGCTGGGCGACTACGTGCGGACGCTGGAGCGCGTGCTCTGGCCCGAGCTGATCATCGTCGGCGGCGGCGTGAGCGCGAAGAGCCGGAAGTATTTCAAGTACGTGAAACCCCGCGCCAAGATGGTGCCGGCGAAGTTCCTCAACGAGGCGGGCATCGTGGGCGCGGCGCTCTCGTACAACCGTCACGGACGGAAGTAGGCCTCCGCGCCGCAGTGGCCGCGCCCATCCTTATCGTTGGCCAGGGCCTCGCGGGCACGCTGCTGGCGTGGGAGCTGGAACAGGCCGGCCTGGCCTTCGAGATCGTCGATGCCGGCCACCAAGCCGCGGCGTCGCGGGTGGCGGCGGGAATTTTGAATCCCGTGACCGGTCGGCGGCTCGTGGAGAGCTGGCGCGTGCGCGAACTCCGTCCCTTGGCGGTCGAGACCTATCGCCGGCTGGAGGCCGCGCTCGGGGTGAAGCTCTGGCAGGAGATGAGGGTGCGGCGCCGGTTTGCCGACGAGCGTGAGCGCCGGGTCTTGGTGGAGAAGCGCGCGCGGGGCGAACTCGCGCCGTGGGCCGGGGCGGCGGATGACGATGGATTCTGGATCGAAGGGGCCGCCCGCGTGGATCTGCCGCGCCTGCTGGCCGCGGCCCGCCAGCGCTGGCGTTCGACCGGGCAGTTGCGGGAGGCGCGGCTGGATTGGGAGACGGCGGGGCAGCGGGAAATCGTGATCGACTGCACCGGGCATGGCACCACGCGGTTCGCCTTCGTGCCGTGGGAGCGGTCGCGCGGCGAGGTGCTGTTGGTCGAAACCGGGGGATTGGCGCCGGATGTGATCGTGAATCGCCGCCACTGGGTGTGTCCGCTGGACGAGGGGAGGGCGCTCGTGGGTGCGACCCACGAACCCGGATGCGCGACAGCGGAAACCAGCGAGATGGCTCGCGTCCAGCTGGAGCAGAGCGCCGCCGACCTGTTGGCGCGGCCCTTCGTCGTGCGGGAGCAGTGGGCGGGCGTGCGCGTTCACCTGCCGGACCGGCGTCCGGTGATTGGGCGCCATCCGAAGCAACCGGCCCTGGGCGTGTTCAACGGCCTCGGGTCCAAGGGCGTGCTGCTCGCGCCTTGGCTCGCGCGGCAGTGGGTTGAGCACCTCAAGACCGGTGTGGATTTTGATGCGACGGTCGACTGCCGGCGCTTTGGATCCTGAGTTTCGTCGCAGGCTCCGGCGCAATTGGCCGCCGTTCATCGCGGTTTTTCTGCCGTTCGTCGCAAAACTGACCTTATCCACTTGAGTTGGCGCGGAACGAGGCGAAGAACGCCGCGAGCCGTCCCATGCAGCGCCGCTGGTTCAAACTTCTCACCCTGGCCGCGATGTGGCTGTTCGTCGGCGCGGTGCTGGCGATCGAGGCGTATTTCAATACGCGGGTGAACAACATGATGAAGTCGGTCGACTTCATCGAGGTGGCGTTCCCGCAGTTCATCCGGGCTGTGATGTGGGCGGCGATGGCACCGTTCATCCTGCGCCTGCGGGAGCTGGTGCCGCTGAGTTACGGGCGGTGGGCGGGTGGGCTGGCGTTCCACTTTGTCGCCAGCTTCATCGTGATGGCGGACTTCTACCTCGGGCGGATGGCCGGGTGGGTGATCGTGTTCAACGAGGGCTTCCAGGGATTCTGGCAGCTGTGCCTCAACAATTTCTGGGGCCGGAACATCGTGGACATGGCCTTCTACTGGGCCGTGCTGGCCTTCGGGTTCAGCGCGGAAATCTACCGGAAGTACCGCAGCGAGGAACTCCGGGCGGCGCAGCTGGAGGCGCGGCTGATTGAAACCGAACTCAAGGCGCTGCGTCAACAGATGCACCCCCACTTCCTGTTCAACACCCTGAACACCATTTCCGTGCTCGTCCGGGAAAACAAGAACGACGAGGCCGTGAACCTCGTCGCGCGCCTCAGCACCCTGCTGCGCATGTCGCTCGACAACACCGGGGTGCAGGAA
Source organism: uncultured Opitutaceae bacterium (assembly GCA_964622405.1). GTDB lineage: Bacteria > Verrucomicrobiota > Verrucomicrobiia > Opitutales > Opitutaceae > Opi-474. Next base: position 5,279 of record CAZUQB010000141.1, read on the forward strand.
ATCACGCTCCGGCAGGAGATGGACTTCCTCGAGCGCTACCTCGAGATCCAGCAGGCGCGGTTCTCGGACCGGCTCAAGGTGTCGATCGCCATCCCGCCCGCCGCGATGCAGGCCCGGATCCCGAACCTGCTGCTCCAGCCCATCGTCGAGAACGCCATCCTCCACGGCATCGCGCCGAAGGCCGGCCCGGGCCTGGTCGAGATCGCCGGCCGGGTTGAAAGCGATAACCTCCACCTCGAGGTCCGCGATGATGGCGCGGGTTTCGACGGCACGGTGCGCGCCAAGGAGGGCATCGGTCTCGCGAACACCCGCGAGCGCCTGAACAAGCTCTACGGCACGCACGGCCAGCTGACCCTGCGCAGCGAACCGGGACGGGGAGTCTCGGTCCAAATCGTCTTACCCTACCGCACATGAAATCCTCGTCCCTCGCCACCGTCCCGATCCCGTCTGTTCCCGTGCGCACCCGCGTCGCCATCGTCGACGACGAGCCGACGGCCCGCCGCGGGGTGCGGCTGCTCCTCGAGCGCGACAGCAACGTCGAGGTGGTCGGCGAGGCGGCCGACGGCACCGAGGCGGCCAGCCTGATCCTTCGCGAGAAGCCCGACCTCGTGTTCATGGACGTGCAGATGCCCGGCTGCGACGGCTTCCAGGCCCTGGCGAAAGTAGGCGTCGCGGCGGCGCCGGCGGTGATTTTCGTGACGGCCTATGACGAGCACGCCCTGCGCGCGTTCGAGGTGAACGCGGTGGACTACCTGCTCAAGCCGTACGACGACACCCGCTTCAGCGCCGCGCTGCAGCGTGGCAAGGAGGAGGTGCGGCGCCGGCAGAACGACGTGGTGAACACGCGGCTGCACCAGTTGCTCGACTATCTCCAGCAGAGCGCGCCGGCCGTTGAGGAAAACGGCGCCGACCGCATCCTGCTCAAGTCGTCCGGAGAGATCTTCTTCCTGAAGGCGGAGGAAATCGACTGGATCGAGGCGGAGGGCGACTACATGAAGTTCCACGTCGGCGGCCGGGCCCACCTGATGCGTGAGACGATGGCGCGCCTGGAAGCCCGGCTCGATCCGAAGCGCTTCATCCGCATCCACCGCTCGACGATCGTGAACATCGACCGGCTGCGGAA
>CAZUQB010000142.1:0-1722 GCA_964622405.1 uncultured Opitutaceae bacterium
AAGCGGCTGGGCCCGCGGCTGGCCGACCGCGTGATCGCGGGCGACTTCTTCACCCATAATTTTGGCGGCCAGCAGTTCGACCTGGTGTACGAGCGGACGTTCATCTGCTCGCTCTGGCCCGACCAGCGCACCGACTACCGGGACCGGATCGCCTCGCTGCTCAAGCACCGCGGGCTCCTGATTGGCTATTTCTATTACCAGACGCCGGTGCTGGAGGAGGGACCGCCTTTCGGCTTTGCCTGGGGCACCGCGGACGAGTTGTTCGCGCAGTACTTCCTCCTCGTGAAGGACCGGCCTGTCACCGACTCGATCGGGCCCTTCAAGGGCCGCGAGCGCTGGCAGGAGCGCAGCCGGACGGCCGTGCCCGCGCCGGCGGTGGCGGCTTGAGCGGGCGGGCCTTTCCCGCCTTGCTGACGGGGACGCGCGGCCTTAACTCTCGCGCCATGATGCATTCCGCGATTCGGACCTGCCTGGTTGGATTCCTCGTGCTCGCGTCCCGCGCCTGGGCGGTCGACGCGGCCCTCCTTGAGAAGGCCAAGGCGGGCGACGTCGACTCGCAGATCAAGGTCGGCATCGCCCACGCCGACGGCGAGGGTGGCGCCAAGGATCCGGTCGAGGCGGCCCGGTGGTTCCTGAAGGCCGCGCAGCAGGGGCATCCCTATGCGCAGTACCGCATCGGCGACATGTGCCTCACCGGGCAGGGCGTGGCCAAGAACGTCGCGAGCACGATGTACTGGTGGCGGAAGTCGGCGGACCAGGGGTTTGTCCTGGGCGAGTTCAATCTCGGCGTCGCCTATGCGTCCGGCATCACCGGCGAGGCCAACCCGGCGGAGGCCGCCAAGTGGTTCCGCAAGGCGGCGGACCAGGGCTATGCCCCGGCGCAGGGCAATCTCGGCAACGCCTACTACTTCGGCCAGGGCGTGCCCAAGGACGGCGCCGAGGCGGTGAAGTGGTGGACGAAGGCCGCGGAGCAGGGCGACGCCACCGCGCAGAACAATCTCGGCCTGGTCTATGCCAAGGCCAACGGCGTGCCGCGCGACTTCGTGCGGGCGCTCGCCTGGTGGCGGCTGGCCGCCGAGCAGGGGAGCCAGCAGGCCAAGACCTCGATCCCGACGGTCGAGCCGCTCATGACCCCGGCGCAGCTGGCCGACGCGGCCAAGCTCGTGGACGAGCTGCGGCAGAAGATCAAACGGCCCTGACCGGGTCAGTCGGCGTCGTAGATCTCGACCAGGGCCACGCCCTCGGCGGTGCCCTTGGCGGTGACCACGACCGAGTACACGCCTGGCGGCAGGGCGAGGAGCAGGGCCGCGTCGGCGCTGGCCTCGGCCAGGGCGAACGCCCCGATGGCCTTCGCGGCGGCGGCGATGGCTCCGGCATTGTCGTTCAGGCTCCAGTCGTCGTTCGCGGCGATCGCGATTTTGTCATGGTAGAGCGTGAGCACCGGGTCGCCCAGCGCCTGGCTCACGCCGTAGGACTTCAGCGTCGGCCCGACGCCGCGGATCAGCACCCGCTTGGGCTGGTTGCCGCCCACGACAAACCCGCCGATCAGCGCGCCCTCGCCCGTGCCGGCCAGCCCGCGGGCGGAGAAATTCACCGCGCGGCCCGCGGCGCCGGTCTCGTACAGCTCCGCCAGGGCGGCGCCGGTCTGCGTCGTGGCGCTCGAGACCAGCATCGAGTAGGCGCCGGCCCCGAGGCAGGGCGCCAGGGCTGAATCGGCCTTGG
>CAZUQB010000142.1:1822-6330 GCA_964622405.1 uncultured Opitutaceae bacterium
TCGCACGGTGCTCCGGACCGAGAGGTTGACGAGCCGGGACTGCTGGGAGTCGGACAGGGGCGTCGCACCCGGACCGGCCGTCAGCGAGCTCCACGGACTGCCGGGGAAGGCCGGCGTCGTCGACGCCAGCGAGCGGGCATAGACATTCGCGCTGCGGGGCAGGGTCACGGTCCCCGTGGCGACAAGCGCAGCGGGAGCGAGCGCCCCGCCGCCCTGGCGCGGGTCGGTGCCGTCCGTCGTGTAGGCCAGCTGCGCGCCATCGGCCGGAGTGAGGACGAGATTCGTGCCATCGTCGACCAGCGTTGGCGCGGCGAGAAATTGGCGGTCGATCCACGCGGCGCGTTGGGTGACCCAGTCCTTGAGATGGGTGATCTCCCCCGCGTAGTCGCCGTAGCCGCTGCGGTCTCCCTCCCAGCGGTTCTCGTCCCGTTCGGCCGCGATCGCGCCCACGCGCGCGGCCTGGGCGTCGGCCAGCTCCGCGAGATTGGCGTCGGACAATTCCCGCTGGCGCAGCGTCTGCCAGCGGTCGATCCACGCCTGCCGGAAGTCGGGATCGCGCGCGAGCACGCCCCACCAGCCGAAGTTCCAGACGTCGACCGCGTCGCCGGTGCCGTTCCATCCCGACCAGTCGGCGTCCCGTCCGTCGGTGGAGCCCAGGGAGCGGTCGTAGTCCCACACCGGCCCCGCGATGAGTTTGCCGCCGCGGTCCTTGGTGAAGTACATGCTGCGGCGGAAGGCGTCGACGTTCTTGGCGAGGACGTTGAGCAGGTGGTCGTCGATCCACGACGGGCGGTCGATGTAGTCGAGGTAGGTCCGGGTGGCCCAGCCGACGGCGGAGTCGGCGTAGAGCGCGTTCTCGAATTTCTGGACGTAGCCGCGAATGTAGTCGCGCTGGACGGCCGGGAGCTTGTCGAGCTTGGGCTCCTCCACCATGACGACGCAGGTCGTGTAGGCGGGGAACCCGCGCGAGGTGCGCCACGAGTACTTGTCGGCCTGCGGCGGGTCGATGCGCAGGATGTAGCCGCCCGTCAGCGCGGGCTCGGTCGTGTCGGACGGCGCGAGCGACGCGACATTCACCCGCTGCGGCGCCACGGTTATCTTGTCCGTGAGGACATACACGCCGGCGTACGAGGCCTGGTCCAGCCCGTAGCCGCCGGTGTTGAAGAACACCTCGGTCATGCGCGTGCGCGGCGCCCAGCGGCCGAGCTGGTTGCTCAAGGCATACACGAAGGCGTTGCGGATGAAGGAGCGGTCGAAGTTCCAGGGGCCGATCAGTATCCAGGAGTCGGCCGCCGGCAGCCCGAGCAGAGCCTGCGGATTGCTGCGGCCGAGATCGGTGGTGAGGTCGAGCTTGAAGCTCTTCTTCGGGAAGTCGGCGGACGAAAAGCCATGGACGGTCATGGTGATCGAGGTCGCGAGGTCCGGCGCATTGCGCAGGTGCGCCGCCCCGTCGCTGCCGGGGGTCCACGCGTACAGCCAGGCCGGATGATCGACGTCGTCCTTCACCAGCGGGCCGAGGCCATGGTCGTCAAGGACCAGGACAGGCAGCGTGCTCTCGAACCAGTAGACCTGGCCCGCGCCGTTGTCGGAGACCTTGAGATACTGGGCGCTGGCGGCCAGTCCGCTGCGCGTGTCGTCGGCCGAGAACACCGCGGCCCGGATCACGGCGGGCGCAAAGACAGTGATGGGCCCGGTGTAGAGCTCCGAGTCGGCGGTGGGGTTGGGCAGGTCGGCGCCGAGCTCGGCGGACGGCGGGGCGATCACGTACCGGATCTTCTGCTCGGCGGACGCCCCTGACAGCGTCACCGCGATGCTGCCGGTGAACGGGCCGGCCGGCGGGGAGAAGGCAACCCGCTCGGCGAGGATCAGGCCGCTGCCGTCGGGGTTGGCGGCGCCCGGGGTGGCGGTGCGGAGATAGCCGGTCGCCGTCGCCTCGCCCGCCTTGGTCGGCTGCGTCAGGCCGTAGGACACGTCCGCGACCTGCGGGGGAAATGTCGGGGCATAGTCGCTGGCGACCGTGCTGCCGTCCGGCTTGATGAGCCCCAGGTACTCGCCGTCGGCGTCGAGGCTGAAGTTCGTGTGGAGCCTTCCGCCGGTCACGCGGCGATCCTTGCCCGAGGCGAACACGAGCAGATAGCCGTCGGCGGGAACCGAGACCGCCGGCAGGGTCCATTTCGTCTTCTTCTTCGCGTTGTCGGTGAGGTACCAGCCGCCGAGATTGACCGCGGCGGCGTCCGGATTGTGGATCTCGATCCAGTCGGAGTAGTCGCCGTCCTCGTCGGCCAGCGTGGTCTTGTTCGAGGCCATGAACTCCGAGATCACCGGGCCGGCGGCGGTGAGCGCCGGCGCGAGCACGAGGGAGGCGAGGATCGCCCGCAGGCCCGACAACACCCGCCGACCCACCGCAGGGCGGGCCCCGGTCGCCTGGATTGAAGCCTGGACATTCATCTCCTCCGGTGGACGACAGCGCGGTCGTCCCTGCTAGTATGACAATTCAGAGGCCTCGCCGGTGACAGTCCGCCGCACATAGTGGGCTCCCTAATCGGGAGGGCCGGCCGGGCTAATCAGCTTTCAGAGGAGCGGCGCGGCGGCGCGGAGCCAGTTCCATCTGTCCGGCACCCGCGGTGCATTGCCAACGCGAGGCTGGCGCGGTACCAGAGTGCATCATGTCGCCGCTGTGCCGCGCCCTCTGCCTCGCGGGGTTGCTCGCGTCGGGGCTGGCGCGGGCCCAGGTGGCGGCGCCGCTGGTGGCGGGTCCGTGGAGCGGCAATGTGACCGCGACCAGCGCGACGGCCACCGTCCGACTCAACGCTGCGGGCCTGGCGGTCCGTCTCGTCGTGTCGCGCAATGCGGACCTGAGCGCACCAACCTATTTCGGCCCGGTGACGACGCAGGCTGCGGCCGGCAACATGGCCCGCCTCGACGCCGCCGGGCTCCTGCCGGCGACCACTTACTACTATGGGTTCGAGGTGGGCGGCGTGCTGCGGCCCGAGCCGGCCGCCCGCGGCTCCTTCCGGACCTTTCCGCTGGGAGCGGCGTCGTTCCGGATCGCGTTCGCCTCCTGCGGCGACCTCCACGCGGCGAACCAGAGCGCGTACGACGCGATCCTGGCGGAGCAGCCGGCGGTGTTCATCCACATGGGTGACTTCGAGTACTACGACACCAATTCGACCAGCGTCGCCGACTACCGGAGCAACTACGACAGCGTGCTCAACCAGCCCAACGAGGCGGCGCTCTACCGCGGCGTGGCCCTGGCGTACATGTGGGACGACCACGACTATTGCGGCAACGGATCGGACGCCACGTCGATCGGCCGGGGCGCGGCGCGCCAGGCGTACGACGAGACGGTGCCGCATTACCCGATCGCCGCGGCCGCGGGCGGCACCCTGTCGCAGGCCTTCACCATCGGCCGGGTCCGGGTGATCATGACCGACCTGCGCAGCGGGGCGGATCCCCGCGGACAGGCCGACACGCCGGCGAAGTCGCACCTGGGCGCCGCGCAGAAGGCCTGGTTCAAGCAGGAGCTCATCAGCGCGCGCGACGCGGGGTTTCCGCTGATCCTCTGGGTCTGCACGATCCCGTGGATCGGCGCCGCCGGGTCGGGCGACGACGACTGGAGCGTGTTCTCGAACGAGCGCCGCGAGCTCGCGAATTTCATCCGCGACAATGCCATCCGGAACCTCGTGCTGCTCAGCGGGGACATGCATGCGCTGGCCTATGACGACGGCACGCACTCGGACTACGCGGACGGCGGCGGCGCGCCGCTGGTCGTCCTGCACGCTGCGGCGCTGACGTCGACCGGGTCGGTCAAGGGCGGACCCTATGCCGGCGGCCCGGTGCCCGGCAGCCAGCAGTACGGCATCCTGGAGGTCACGGACAACGGCGGGCCGTCGGTCCAGTGCCGCTACACCGGCAAGCGGGTGGGCGAGGGCGCCAAGCTCACGTTCGCCTTCTCGGCCACGAGCGGATCGAACCCGGGCTACGTCGCGGCGGCGCCGAGCGCGCTGATCAACATCTCGGCCCGCGGCCGGATCGCGACGGCGTCGGACAACAACATCGTCGGCTTCGTGATCAGCGGCTCCGTGCCCCGCACGATCCTGATCCGGGCGGTGGGGCCGAGCCTGGTGCCCTACGGCGTGACCGATGCGCTGCCGGACCCGGCCTTCAAGCTCTACCAGGGCCAGACGGTGCTGGCGGCGAACGACAACTGGGGCGCGGCCGCGGCCAGCCTGGCCGCGACCTTCAGCCGGGTCGGGGCCTTTGCGTACAGCGGGCCGGCGAGCAAAGACGCGGCGACCGTGGTGACGCTGCTGCCGGGGGTCTACTCGGTCGTGGCGACGAGTGCGGATGGCGGGACGGGCACCGTGCTGGTCGAAGTCTACGACGTGCGGTAGCCGGAACGGGGCCGCATTGCCGGATTGCACCGTCGCGCCCGGGGCTCTTTGTTCGGCGACGACGCCCGGGCGTCGAACACACTGCGCGAATGAAGCTCTACTTCATGGGAATCT
>CAZUQB010000143.1:0-6234 GCA_964622405.1 uncultured Opitutaceae bacterium
GCTCGCGGCGCTCCAGCCGCGCGTGCATCGCGTCGAGCAGCTTCCGCGACAGCGCGGGCAGCGTGCGCTGCTTCATCGCCTCGATGCGCAGGTCGACGATGTCGATGTGGGGCAGCTGGCGCGCGTCCACCCGCTCCCGCAGCTCGAGCAGCCGGTACTTGCCGGCCTGCGCGTTGGCGTAGCTCTCGAGCGACGGCGTCGCGGAGCCGAGCACGCAGAGGGCGCCGTTGAGCTTCGCCCGCATCACCGCGACGTCGCGCCCGTGGTACCGCGGGGTCTCGTCCTGCTTGTACGCCGGCTCGTGCTCCTCGTCGACGACGATGAGCCGCAGGTTCCGCACCGGCGCGAACACCGCCGAGCGTGCCCCCACCACGATGCGCGCCGCGCCGGTGGCCAGCGCCAGCCAGCCGTCGAATCGCTCGCCCTCGCTCAGGTGGCTGTGCCACACGACGCAGCGGTGGCCGGGGGCGATGGCTTCCAGCCGCGAGCGGAGCCGCGCCACCGTCTGCGGCGTCAGCGCCACCTCGGGCACGAGGAACACCACCCCGCCGCCCGCCTGGAGGGCCTGGTCAATCGCCCGCAGGTAGACCTCGGTCTTGCCCGAGCCGGTCACGCCGTGCAGCAGCGACACGCCGAAGCGGCCCGCCGCCAGCTCGGCGCCGAGCGCCGCGACCGCCGCCGCCTGCTCGCGGTTCAGCGCGTGCGGCTGCGCGGCCACCAGCTCGCCCTGGTCGACGAAGTCGCCGTAGGCCACGCGCTCGACCCGCTGCGACGCCTCGCGCGCGACGCCGCGCTTCACCAGCGCGGCCGCCACGGCGGCGGTCAGGTTGAGGCGGCGGAGGACCAGCGCCTTCGACTGCGGCCGGAACTGCTGCGCCAGAAACCGGTAGAGCCGCGCCTGCTGCGGCGCCCGCTTCTCCAGCGCCGCCAGCTCCGCGGCCGGGAGCGTCTTGGCCAGCAGGAGGAGCTTCTCCTCCTTGATCCCGGCGCCGTGCCGCACCGCCGCCGGCAGCATGGTCTCGATCACGCTGTCGACGCCGCACGCATAATAGGCGGCCATCCACCGCGCGAGCTCCAGCAGGTCGCGCGGCAGCGCGGGAAACGGGTGCACCACCTGCGCCACCGCCTTCAGCCGGTCCACCGGGAAGTCCCGCGGCGCGCCGATCTCGCCGACGATCCCCAGCCGGAGGGCGTTGAGCACCGGCACGCGCACCAGGGAGCCGACCGCCACCTCCGGCCGCAGCGCCTCGGGCACGCGGTAGTGGAGCAGCTTGTCGAAACCGGCCAGCGGATGAACCCCGACGATCATTCGGGTCAGGCTGCCCCGGCCACCCCCGCCGCGCAAGCGCGCGCCGCGTCCACGGGCTGCACGAACGCATTGACACCCCGGGGGGCCGGTTGAAACAGTCCGGCCGTGAGCACCTCCGCGGCGCGCGACAAGTTCCGAGTGTTTCTGTCCCAGAAGGGGCTGCGCGTGACCAACCAGCGGCTCGCGATCTTCGACGCCGCCTTCGCCCAGAGCGAGCACTTCACCGCTGAGCAGCTGCTCGACCGCGCCCGGGCGCTGGACCCGTCGGTCTCGCGCGCCACGGTTTACCGCACGCTGCCCATCATGACCGAGAGCGCCCTGCTCCGCGAGGTCGACATCGGCACCGGCGAGAAGTTCTACCACCCGAACCGCGAGGGAGGCACGACGCAGGTCGCGCAGGTGGTCTGCCTCGACTGCGACCGGATCTTCGAGATCAGCGCCCCGTTCATGGAGTGGTACGGCAACACCGTCTCCGCCAAGCTCGGCCTGCGTCCCGTCACGCAGCGGCTCCAGGTCAGCGCCCGCTGCGACACGCTGCGCCTCACCGGCCACTGCCCACGCCGCGCCTCCTGACCATGGGCCAGAGCGAGGACCCCGAGTTCGAGATGCGGTTCTTCGAGTCGGTGCTGCGACGCGACCCGGCCTACACCGCGGTCGTCGAGATCCTCGGCGGTCTCTACACCAAGCACGGCCGCATCGCCGACGGCCTCCGCATGGACCGGAAGCTGGTGCGGCTGCTGCCGGACAACGCCACCGCCCATTACAATCTCGCGTGCAGCCTCGCGCTTTCCAAGCGCAAGCGCGACGCCCTCCGCTCGCTGCACCAGGCGGTCCAGCTCGGCTATGACGATCTCGACTGGATGCAGCAGGACCCCGACCTCGACGCCCTCAAGGGCGACCCGGCGTTCGCCGCCCTCGTCGCCCGGCTCAAGCCCCAGAGCTAGCGCATCCCGAACATCTGCTCGAGGACGGTGTTGAGGTCGTGCGCCACGGTCCACGCGCCGCGCCGCATCACCACCAGGGTCCGGCTCCGCTCGCGGCGCACCACCGCGGCGTTCACGTCGATCACGCGCGGCTGGCCCGGGGCGAGCCCGATCGCGTCGGTGCCGGTCAGGGGCATCCAGCGGAACGGGAGGCCCGTCCAGTCAAAGGTCACCTCCCAGCCGGTCACCCCCGCCGGCAGCGGCCGGGTCAGGAGCGCGGGATAGCGGAGCACGAAATCGGGCACGCGGGTCGTCGCGATCCGGAGCCGCACCGCCGGCTCCAGCTGCGCGAAATACTCCTCGAACGTGTCCACCTTCCGCGCCCGCCACCGGTCGAGGAAATCCAGCGGATCGATGCCCATCAGGTTCATGCCGTTCCAGAGGCCCTGCTCGTTCGGGCTGCCGAACTTCCGGGCGTTGTACCACGACTGGAAGCTCCGCGTCGCCATCACGCCGATCTCGAAGTGCAGGTGCGCCCGGTCCCGCGGGATCTTCCCGCTCGAGCTGTGCCCCATCAGGCCGAGCACCTGGCCGCGCGTGACGGTCGCGCCCTCGCGGAGGCCCGGCGCGATCCGCGCGAGGTGCGCATAGAGGGTGTAGACGCAGGGCGTCTGGTCGGGATGCTCCAGGACGATGTAGCGGCCGTAGTTGCTGTCGCCCGCCACGGCGTTGATGTGCCGGACGACGCCGTCCATCGCGGCCATGACCGCATCCGTCGGCTCGCCGCGCCGGTCCCGGTTCACGCACCTGATGTCGATGCCCTCGTGAAACTGCGACCCGCCGCTGCGCACGCCGCCGAAGCCGCCCGATTCCGGGTCGCCCGACCCGGCGTGCTGCAGAAAATCCCGCGGCGGCCGGCCCTCGGCCCAGGCCGTGTTCGGCGTCGGCCAGGAAAACTCCACTCGTTTTCCCCCGGCGGCGAGGGCCGCAAGGGTGACGCCGAGATATCCCAGGATGAACAGCAGGCGCTTCATGCCGGCACGAGCGGTCGGAACGCCTCCATGATCTCCGCGCCGATGGCGTCGGCGAGCAACCGGCCGCGCCCGGTCAGCCGGATCCGCGAGCCGTCGCGCACCGCCAGTCCTTCGGACACGAGGCGGGCCAGCAGGTTCTCCACCTCGGACCAAGGCGCGGCGGGGCTTTGTAGCTTCCAGGGGTGCAGGTCGACTCCGGCATTCATGCGCAGACCAAAAACCAGCGCATCCTCGGCGCGCAAGGCCGCGGTCACCTCCACGCGGTCCTCCGTCGCGCGCTCGCCCCTGCCAACCCGCTCGCGCCATTGCGCGAGGTCGGCGATGTTGGCGCCGCGCCAGCCGTCGTGCTGCGAAGCCGCCGACGGGCCCAGCCCGACCCATTCGCCCATGCGCCACGTGCCGAGGTTGTGGCGGCACTCGTGACCCGGCCGGGCGAAGTTCGAAATCTCGTACTGGGCAAATCCCACGGACTCGAGCTGCGCCCAGGTCGACTCGTACAGCCGCGCCTCGTGCTCGGGGTCCAGCTTCACGCGGCCCTGCGACAGCTTGATCCACATCGCCGTGTCCTCCTCGAAGGTCAGGCAGTAGGTCGAAAGGTGATCCGGCGCGAGCCGCACGGCCTCGCGGACGTCGGCCGACCACTCGGCCTCGGTTTGGCCCGGCAAGGCGAACATCAGGTCAAGGTTCACGCTGGCAAAGCCCGCCGCCCGCACCGCGTCATAGGCGCGGTAGACCTGTTCGCGGGTGTGCTGCCGGCCCAGCGCCTCCAGCAGAGCCGGCTGGAAGCTCTGCACGCCCATCGAAATGCGGGTCACCCCCGCCTCGCGCAGCGCCGTCAGCCGCTGCGGGGTCACGGAGGCCGGCGCAATTTCCACCGTCCACTCCCCGGGCGTCCCGCCCGCATGGATCCGGACGGTCTCCGCCAGCCGCGCCAGGGCCCGCGGCGCGAGCAGTCCGGGCGTGCCGCCGCCCCAGAAGACCGTCGTAACCGGTCGGTTCCAACGGACCTGCTCGGCCTCGGCCGCGACGCCCGTCAGGAAACTTTCGACGCCCGCCGCGGTCGGCTTGGTTTGGTAGAACGCACAAAAATCACAGGTCGAGGCGCAGAACGGCACATGCACGTAGAGCCCCAACGGTTTGGCCGTCTCAGCTTTGGCTTGCTCTGATGCAAGGTCACTCATTACTAACACGTTTTAATCCGTCTGGTTTCACTCAAAAAGACAATGCATACCAACCGAATTTCCCTCGCGAGAAAATTCCTGCTCGGCCTCGGTGCCCTGCTCGCCCTCGCGATGCTCAGCGGCTGCGACAGCGTCGTGCTGACGAACCTGACGCCGGCCTCGCTGCCGGAAAATCCCTCGCAGATCTACACGGTCACGCTGCGGGTCACCCCCAAGGTGGATTCGGTGGTCAATGAGACCATCAAGCCCCACATCATTGTCGACGGCCAGAACTACGCGATGAACAAGAGTTCCTTGGCCGAGGGGATCTACGAGTTCGACTACCAGCTGCCCGCCGGCCGGGACGAGATCGCCTACTACTTCCTCGTCAACTTCGAGGTTGAGAGCAACGGCAACCGCTCCCCGCGCGAGGCGTACACCGAGATCACCCACGCCAAGATCGTCCACCGCTACGTCCTATCCCTCGAGGTCAACCGCGGCCCGGTCGGCGCCCGGGTCAGCGTCCTCGGCCGCGGCTTCACGCCCCAGGACATCCTCTACTTCGACAACACGCCGGCCCGCACGGTCTACGAGTCGCCGAACGCGCTCAGCATGTTCGTCCCGGCCCTCGCGCCGAACCGCAACTACCGCATCATGCTCGCCAGCGGCGCCGGCAACTCCCCCGTCGGCACGTTCCGCATCGACGCCAGCAGCCTCTCCGTCTCCCCGGTGGCCCTCAATCTCCGGACCGGCGAGCGCCAGCAGCTGACCTTCACCGTCCCGAACGCCGCGCCCCCGGGCGGACTCCTTCTCGATGTCACGACCGACGTTCCCGAAAGCGTCATCATGCCCGAGGTGCTCGTGCCGCAGGGGCAGAACTCGGTCACGGTCACCGTGGAGGGCGGCAAGCCCGGCACCGGCAGCCTGTTCCTCAAGGGCTATGGCGCCGGCGAGGTCAACGTGCCGGTCACGGTCATCGCCAAGTAGGCGGTCCCGCTCCTTTCCGCCGCGTCCCCACCAGGACGCGGCTTTTTATTGGCCCAGGTCCAGCGTCACCGCCACCGGACGGTGGTCGCTCGCCTCCCTGACCCCCGGGCCGTCGGAAATGCGCGCCGCGCCGTCCCGCACCGCCGGCCGCAGCGCCGGCGACACCAGCACGTGGTCCACGTGCGTGTAGCTCTCCTCCTTGGCCCAGCAGTGGGTCCACGCCTCGCCGCGCGAGTCCGCGGCGGGGAGCCACACCGCGATCTCCGTCCCGCCGCGCCGCATCAGCCGCTGCAGCGGCCGGCTCGCCCGGCTGTCGTTGCAGTCGCCGAGGATCAGGAAGCGCGCCGCCGCCGGGTCGGGAAATCGCGCCAGCACCCGGTCGCGGATCGCCGCCGCCTCGCCCGCCCGGCGCTGCGCGGACTGGGGATCGTCGGGAAAGTCGGCGAACCGGCTCTTGAGGTGGACGGCGAAGATCGTCACCTCGGCACCGCCCGCCGCGACCTTCACCTCCAGCAGCCCGCGCTTCACCGGCACCCGTCCGCCGCGGTACGGCAGGGTCAGGTCGCGATGCCGGATGACGGATGCGAGCCGGCACCGGGAGAGCACCGCCACCTTCCGGTCGGGGTCGTCCGCCTCGATCACGGCGCTCTCCGGATAGTCGAGTCCCTCCGCGCGCAGGTCGCGGCGGAGTTCCTCCAGGTAGGGCGCGCCCCCGATTTCCTGCAGGACCAGCACGTCGGCGTGCAGCGCCCGGATGACCTGGCGCAGCGCGCGCTTCTCGGTCTCGGGCTTGGGATAGTCCTGGCGATAGCCCTCCTCGG
>CAZUQB010000144.1:0-6158 GCA_964622405.1 uncultured Opitutaceae bacterium
GCGCATCGTCGACACCGCCGGCCGCGTCGAGAAGTTCACCTCGAAGTTCAAGCGCACGACCAAGAAGTAAGCGCCGTTCGCCGCGGACTCCTTTCAGCCCTCCGGATGCCGGAGGGCTTTTTTGTTGCCGCCCGCGGGGCTGGACTGCCTCCCTGTGGGGCGGGTGGCCTCACCCGCCTTTGTCCTGCGGGGTGAGGGCACCCCGCCCACATCTTTTCCTTTTTTCGTCACTCTTCCGATCCCATGGCGACCAAGCTGATCTGCCTCGACTGCGACAGCACTCTCAGCGCGATCGAGGGTATCGACGAGCTGGCGCGCCTCCGCGGGCCGGAGGTCCTGCGCCGCGTCGAGCAGATGACCAATGACGCGATGAACGGCCTGGTGCCGGTCGAGCAGGTGTTCGGCCGCCGCCTCGAGATCATCCAGCCGCGCCGCGAGGATGCGGCCGCCGTCGGACGTCGCTATGTCGAGACCGTCGAGCCTACCGCCCGGACGACCATCGCCCTCCTGCGGGAACGCGGCTGGACCCCGGTGATCATCAGCGGCGGCTTCACGCCGTTGATCCGTCCTTTGGCCGGCCACCTCGGTATCGCCCGGATCGAAGCGGTGGACCTCTATTTCAATCCCGACGGCAGCTACCTCAGCTTTGACGCCGCGTACCCGACCACGCGTTCCGGGGGCAAACCCGAGGTCGTGGCGCGGCTCCGCGAAGAACTGAAGCCCGCCACCGTGGTCATGGTGGGCGACGGCGTCAGCGACCTTGAAACCAAGCCCGTGGTCGACCGTTTCATCGGTTTTGGCGGCTATGTCAGCCGCCCGCGGGTGCGGGAGGAGGCCGGCGCCTTCATCCGCTCGCTCCAGGAACTGACCACCCTGCTATGATCATGATGCCCTTCCTCGCCTCGGCCGCGGTGGACATCCCGCCGGCCATGCTGGTCCCCTTTGGCCTGCTGCTGCTGCTGATTGCGGTGATGCCGCTGACCCCGGCCAAGGTGCATCACTGGTGGGAGCACTACTATCCGCACGTCTCGATCGCCTTCGCGCTTCTCGTGGGCGGCTACTATTTCTTCGCGGTGCCCGCGGGCCGGGTCGTCCTGCAGCATACGCTGCACGAGTACGTCTCCTTCATCGCGCTGATCGGGTCGCTGTTCGTGGCGGCGGGCGGCATCCACCTGCGCGTGAAGGGCGAGGCCACCCCGGCGGAGAACGTGGTGTTCCTGCTGGTGGGCGCGGTGCTGGCGAACTTCATCGGCACGACCGGGGCGTCGGTGGTGCTGATCCGGCCGTGGATCCGGATGAACAAGATCCGGATCAGCGCGTACCACATCGTCTTCTTCATCTTTGTCGTCTCGAACGTGGGCGGCGCGCTCACCCCGATCGGCGACCCGCCGCTGTTCCTCGGGTACCTGCGCGGCGTGCCGTTCTTCTGGCTGATCGAGCACCTGTGGCTCGAGTGGCTCGTGACGGTCCTGATGATCCTGGCGGTGTTCTACGTGTTTGACCGACGCTCGTTCACCCACCTGCCGCAGCCGCTGCGGCGCGAGGTGGCCGGCCATCACGACAGCTTCAAGGTCGAGGGCCTGCCCAATCTCGGCCTGCTGGCGGTGATCGTGGCGGGCGTGTTCCTGCCGGCGCAGTACCTGATCCGGGAGATCGTGATGGTGACCGCGGCGCTCGTGTCGCTGAAGATCACGCCCCGCACGATTCACGAGCAGAACCACTTCAATTTCGGCCCGGTGAAGGAGGTGGGCTTCCTCTTCATCGGCATCTTCACGACCATGATGCCGGCGCTGAACTACCTCGAGGCGCACGGGCGGGAGCTGGGCGTGACCAAGCCGGCGCAGTACTACTACGCGACCGGCGGCCTGTCGGCGGTCCTGGACAACGCGCCGACCTACGTGAACTTCCTGAAACTGGCCGAGACCACGTTCGTGCAGGAGACGCCCGACGAGCAGGCGGCCGGCGGCGGTGACTACGACCGGCGGGCGGTGGCGATCCTCCTCGAGACCCACTCCCACATCGTCGTGGCCATCAGCCTGGGGGCGGTGTTCTTCGGCGCGATGACCTACATCGGCAACGGGCCGAACTTCATGGTGAAATCGATCGCGCAGAGCGCGGGCGTGCACGTGCCGAGCTTCTTCGGCTATCTCTTCCGCTACAGCCTGCCGATCCTGCTGCCGATCCTGGCGATCGGGGCGTGGATTTTTCTCTAGGTCGAAGGTGACAGGCCGCAGGTCGAAAGTCTGATCCCAGCCGGGATTGCCGGCAGGTGAGCTTTGCCCTCGGCCCCAGGGCCGACCATCGGACTGAGGAGAGAAAAAGACGCAGGTCCCAACTCGAGAGTCCGGGGCTAACCAGACCTTCGACCTGGGACCTGCGACTTTCGACCGCGGGCCGGCGGCCCGCTTACGGGAACAGACCGCGGGAGGCCTTGGCCTCGGCGACGCGGGCGATGCCGAGGGTGAGGGCGGCGAGGCGGCGGTTGAACTTGAACTTCCGCTTCTGGGCGTCGACCGAATCCTTGGCCTTGTCGAGCATGCCGTAGAGCTTGTTCAGCACCTCGTCGCGGGTCCAATAGAAGCTCGAGAGATTCTGGAGCCACTCGAAGTACGAGACGATCACGCCGCCGGAGTTGCAGAGCACGTCGGGGATCAGCTCGATTTCGTCGCGCTGCTCGAGGATGCGGTCAGCCGCATTGGTGGTCGGGCCGTTGGCGCCCTCGGCGAGGACGCGGCACTTGAGCTTGCCGGCGTTCTTGTCGGTGATGACGCGCTCAAGGGCCGCCGGGATGAGGGCGGTGCACTTCAGCTCGAGCAGTTCCTCGTTCGTGACCGGCTCGCCGCCGTCGAAGTCCTTCAGGACCTTGGCATACTTCACGTACTCGAGGGCCTTCTTGATGTTGATGCCCTTCGGATTGTAGATGCCGCCCGTGTAGTCGGAGATCGCGACGATCTTCGCGCCGTAGTTGGAGAGCGCGATCGCGGTCTCGCTGCCGACATTGCCGAAGCCCTGGATGGCGGCGGTGGCCTTGGTGATCGGCAGCTTCATGTCCTCGAGGTACTTCTTGGTGAGGTAGGCCACGCCGGCGCCGGTGGCCTCGCGGCGGCCCTGGGAGCCGCCGAGGGCGATGGGCTTGCCGGTGACCACCGCGGGCGAGAGATAGCCGACGTGGGTGGAATAGGTGTCCATCATCCAGCCCATGATCTTCTCGTTGGTGCCGACATCGGGCGCGGGAACGTCGGTCTGCGGCCCGAGGAAGTTCACCATCTCCTGCATGTAGCGGCGGGAAAGGTGCTCGAGCTCGGACTCGGACAGGTTGGACGGGTTGACGATCACGCCGCCCTTGGCGCCGCCGTAGGGCAGGCCGGCGAGGGAGCACTTCCAGCTCATCCACATCGCCAGCGCGGCGACCTCGCCGAGCGTGACGTCCTGATGGAACCGGATGCCGCCCTTGGACGGACCGGTGGAGATGTTGTGCTGGACGCGGTATCCCTCGAAGACCGTGACACTTCCGTCGATCCGGCGAACCGGGATCGAGACGGCCAGGCAGCGCCGCGGATACTTCGTCCGGTCGCGGATCGCGTCCGGGAGATTGATCGCGTCGGCGGCCTGGTCGAACTGGCGGCAGGCCATCTTGAAGACGTCCGAATCGTAAAGACTGGAAACAATCGCTTTAGACATAGGGTAAGGGGTTTGAAGGGAAGGAACTTGGTTGGGCCGAGGTTGGGTCAAAGCCGCCGGTTTAGCAATTGGCATCCGGATCGAACCGGCGTTCAATGATCGGGACTAATCCCGCGAAACACGGTGCATGATAAATGGGCGCGCTGCTTAAAATAGGCCGGTGGTTCCTCGAGAAGACCGCCACCGCCGGGCTCATCCTCGGGCTGGCCCTGGCGGCGTCGGGCCTGTGGTTGTATCTGCAGGACAACGTGGACTTTGACGAATGGCGCCACGACGTCATGCGGACCCTCACCGGCGAGCGCGCCAAGGTCCAGTCAGCCCTGGACGACGTCCGCCAGCGGCTGCACCAGGCCAACGAGGCGATCGCCGCCGAGCAGGAGAAGATCCGGCAAACCGACCGGGTCATCGCCCAGCTCAAGGACCTGGACAGCACCTGGGACCGGCTGACCGGCGACGCCCAGCAGAAGGCCAACACGGAGCGGCGGCAGAAACTGGAGCAGACCAAGGCCGATGCCCAGGCCCGGGTGGCCTCGCTGCAGCAGGACCTGACGCGGATCGGCTGGGAGCGCGACGGCCTGGAGATCGCGCTCGGCAAGGTCGACGCCCAGCTCAAGGCGATCGAGGCGAAACGCTCGAAGGTCATGCACTACCTCGAGCGCGTCTGGAACCACCGCGTCGGGCGTTTCACCGTCAAGTGGTGGGTCATCCTCGCCCTCGGCACCTATTTCCTCGGTCCGACGCTCGGGAAACTGGCGATGTATTTTGCCGTGGCGCCCCTCATCGCGCGCGGCCGTCCGGTGCAACTGGCGCCGGGCCTGTCCGAGATGCCCGGAGTGGGGCCGAGCTCCGTCTCCGCGGACCTGGCGCTGCTGCCGGGCGAGCGGCTGGTGGTGCGCGAGAAGTTCCTGCAGGCCTCGGACGAGGGCCTCGCGCGCCGGACGCGGTTCCTGCTCGACTGGCGGATGCCGTTTGCGAGCTGGGCGAGTGGACTCACAGAGCTCATTGAGATGAGGAACTGCCACCTCTCGCGGGAGTTCCGCTGCACGCTGTCCAACCAGGCCAACCCGCACAGCGAGCTCGCGGTGATCTCGCTGCGGCCCGGCGCGCGGATCGTGATTCGGCCGAGCTTCCTCGCGGCCGTGCTCCTGGGGGGCGACCAGGACCTGAAGGTCGTGCGCCGCTGGCAGCTCTGGCGGTGGCAGGCGTGGGTCACGCTGCAGTTCCGGTTCTTCGAGTTCCACGGCCCGTGCCGCCTGGTGGTGGCCGGCAGCCGCGGCGTGCGCGCGGAGTGGCTGGCGCGCAGCGAGGGTCAGCCGCCGGCGGCCCGGCGCACCAACCAGGACGCGACCATCGGATTCACGCCCAACCTCGAATACCGGCCGGCGCGGGCCGAGACCTTCTGGAGCTATTACCGCGGGATGAACCCGCTCTTCGACGACCTGTTCGCCGGCGCCGGGCTGTTCCTCTGCCAGCAGGTCGCGTCGGAGGGCGAGGCGAAGGCGGCGCGACGGTTTTGGTCGAATGTCTGGGGCGGACTGCTCAAGGTCTTCGGGCTCTGACCATGCCGTTTGCACTCAAGTCCGACTACCCGCCGGGCGGCGACCAGCCCCAGGCGATCGACCAGCTGGTGAAGTCGATCCAGGCCGGGAACCGCTTCCAGACCCTCCTCGGCGTCACGGGCTCGGGCAAGACCTTCACCATGGCGAATGTCATCGCGCGCCTCGACCGGCCGACCTTGATCATCTCGCACAACAAGACCCTCGCGGCGCAGCTCTACTCGGAGTTCAAGAATTTCTTCCCGGACAACGCGGTCGAGTACTTCGTCAGCTACTACGACTACTACCAGCCCGAGGCCTACATTCCCTCGAGCGACACGTTCATCGAGAAGGACTCGTCGATCAACGAGGAGATCGAGCGCCTGCGCATCTCGGCGACCAGCGCGCTGGTGTCGCGGCGCGACGTGATCGTCGTGGCCAGCGTCTCGTGCATCTACGGCCTGGGCTCGCCGGAGGAGTTCACCGAGATGCGGATCCCGCTGCGGCGCGGCGAGGCCTTCGGGCGCCACCGGCTCCTGGAGCGGCTGGTCGACAACATCTATGAGCGGAATGACATCGAGCTGAGGCCCGGGCGCTTCCGCGTCCGCGGCGACGTCGTGGACGTGATGCCGGCGTACCTCGAGCACGGCCTGCGGATCGAGTTCTTCGGCGACGAGATCGAGGCGCTGACGGAATTCGACCCCCTGACGGGGGACGTGCTGCGCCCGCTGGACCAGTTCGACCTCTACCCGGCGAACCAGTACGTGACGAGCCGCGGCCGGCTCGAGCCGGCGATCGCGGCGATCCGGGCGGAGCTGGACGAGCGGGTCGCGCACTTCGAGCGGAACGGCCAGTACCTCGAGGCGCAGCGCGTGCGGATGCGGACCAACTACGACCTCGAGATGCTGCAGGAGATGGGATTCTGCAGCGGCATCGAGAACT
>CAZUQB010000145.1:0-6096 GCA_964622405.1 uncultured Opitutaceae bacterium
GTGTAGAGCCAGCCGAGCGGCAGGGCGATGAAGCGCTTGGTCAGGTCCTCCGTGCGGGGGAAATCCTCGGCGCGGTAACCCGGGGCCGGCCACTCCTTGAAGTCGCGGAACGGCGAGGCGGCCGGCGTGTACGCGCGGCCGGTCTTCACGTAGTCCCGGTTGTACTGCGGGTAGGTGCCGGTGCGCGCGCCGCAGTTCACGTTGCGCGCGTCGAGTTTGTCACGGAACGGGGCCACCTTCGCGGGATCGTCCAGCAGCAGGTACGGCTCGAAGCCGAGGTCGCCCTCCGGGTCCGCGATCGGGCGGAGCTTCAGGCCCTTGAGTCCCTGCAGCCGCGGCGCGATGCGGGCCTGCAGCGCCCGGCAGTGGTCGCGGATCTTGTCCACCTTGCGCAGCTGCGCCAGCGCCACGGCCGCCGTCAGCTCCGACATGCGGAACTGCCCGCCGGCGAACGCCGGCTCGCGCGACGGCACCAGCGCGGCATGCACCGGCCGATAGTTGCCGAGGTCGCTCATGCGCACCGCGCGCTCATAGAGGCGCTGGTCGCGCGTGACCACCATCCCGCCCTCGCCGGAGGTCGCGACCTTGTTGTACTGGAAGCTGTAGGTGGCGATGTCGCTCCACGTGCCGATGTGGCGGCCGCGGTAGCGGGCGCCGAGCGACTGCGCGCAGTCCTCAATCACGAACAACCCGCGGCGGTGGGCCTCGAGTTCGATCGTCTCCATCGCTGCCGGCACGCCCTGGTAATGGATCACCATCACGGCCCGCGTGCGCGGCGTCGCCAGCCGCGCGATCTCCTTCGGGTCGAGGTTGAACGACTCGTCGATCTCGGCGAGCACCGGGCGGGCGCCCACGCGGACAATCGAGGTGAAGCACGCGATCCAGCTCCAGGCCGTGACGATGACCTCGTCGCCGGGCCCGATGCCGCAGGCCGCCATCGCGACCTCGAGCGCCGCCGAGCCGCTGGTCACGGCCAGCGCGCAGTCCGTGCCGATGTACTCGCGGAATTCCTTCTCCAGCTGGGCGGCCATCGGCGGCGGCTTCGCCGGGTCGGCCCCGTAGTAGCGGAAGGGCTCCTTGCGCCGGAGCACGTCGAGAACCAGCGCCTCCTCTTCGGCGCCGATGGCCTGGAAGCCAAGACCGGGTGCGGGACGGGGACGGAGAGCGGGAGCACTCATGGTTACACTCATTTTCCCGCTAGCCGCGAATGACAAATCAGAAACACACGGCCGCCCGCGATAGTTGAATAAACACAAAAAGCCCGTTGCCGCTCAGGGGACAGCGCGCTTCGCTGCGGATCAGCTTTCCATCACAGATTGCGGATCGCGGATTGCGGATTGTTGCTGCCCCAAACGTGCCCTCCACTTCATACCTTTCCGGCCGGCAATTAACTCGGAGAGCGCTGCTGGCCATGAGCTCCGTCGCGACCCTGTTGGGCGCGGGTCCGGTCGCCCGCGATTTGGGCATCCCGGTTCGCGGGGTCAGCTGGGTGCGGGTGAACCCGGGACAGACGGCCGATGGCAAGGCATCGCTGCTGGTCTCGATGAGCCAGAATCACGGCGGGCTGTTTGTCCTCGATGTTGATCTCGCCACCGGTCACTGCCGCCAGTTTCCCGTCAAGGACGCCGTGCACTCGACGTTTGCCACGGCCACCTGTCGCTCGCTCCGCACCGGTGTGCTCTATCTGGGCTCGGCCTGGAATGCGCACCTGCACCGCTTCGATGCGAACCACCCGGAGCGCGGAGTCGAGGATCTCGGTCCGATCGATCCCTCGGGCGCGACGTTTCCCACCGGCATCACCGAGGCGGCTGACGGCTCGCTCTGGATCGGCAGCTATCCGGGCGCGCGGCTCGTGCGCTACGACCCGGCGTCCGGCCAGTTCACCCGCTTCGGCCGCGTCGACGCGAACGAAGAGTACCTTTACCCGCAGGCCGGCGACGACGGTTCGCTCGCGGCGCTGGTGCGCGTGATCCGGCCTCACGTCGTCACCCTCAACCCCGCGACCGGCGAGCACCAGGAGGTCGGCCCGGCGATCGACGATCCGGCCGACAAGACCAAGTTCCTGAAGCTCATGAAGGGCGTCGACCGCCGCCTCTACGTTGATTCGCATGCGGGAAAGTTCCGCGTCGATGGCATGAGCCTCACGCCGGTTGACGAACTGCCGGCCCCGCTGCCCGGGATCCACTGGGCCGGCATCCACCGCTACCAAGCGCCGCTCGTCATGCCGGGCGGCTGGACGGCCCAACTGCTCGACGACAACGACGTCGGCGCCGGCACGCCGCGCGACCTCCTGCTCACGAACACCGATCCGACCGTGCCGTCGCGGCGCCTGCGGCTCGACTGGACCGGCGGCGGTTCGAACCTGCACGTGATGGACCTCGGTCCGGGCGGCGCCCTTTACGGATCAAGCTATATGCCGAACCAGCTCTTCCGCGCGCAATTGCCGGCGACGCCCGGCGGAACCGTCGTGGTGGAGGATCTCGGCAAGCACACCTTCGCGATGGGCGAGGCTTACTCGCTCGCGACGGTCGACGGCCAAGTTTACCTCGCCTCCTATCCCGAGGCGCGACTCTCGGTCTATGATCCGGCGAAGCCGCTCCACTTCGGCTCCGGTCCCGGCGACAACCCCCGCGACCTCGGCCGGCTCGACGGCGTCAGCTATCGGCCCAACGCGATGATCGCGACCCCGGACGGGCGCCTCTGGATGGGTTCGGCCCCGGACTACGGACTCGTGGGCGGCACGCTCGCTTGGTACGATCCCAAGACCGGACAGAAACGTTCCCACCGCGGCGTGGTGCCCGACCTCTCGCCCGCCTCCCTGCTCTACCTGCCGGAACTGAAGCAGCTGCTGGTGGGCTTCAGCATCGAGGCCGGCACCGGCGCCAAGCCGACCAAGCTGAGCGGGGCCTTCGGCCTGTGGGATCCGGCGACCGAGCAGATCGTCTGGTCGGGCGATCTCGGTCTCGAGAATCTCGCCGACGTCTCGTCCCTCGCTCCCGCAGGCAATGGGCTCGTGTATGCGCTGGTCGGGCGCGGCGACCACATCCTGTCGCAAGGCGCCCCGGCAATCACCCCGCGGCTCGTGCTGCTCGACCCCGCCCGCCGCGCCGTGGTCGCGAGCGCCTGGCTGCCGAAGGATTTCGGTCCCGTCTCGTGGCACGGGCTGTTCGCCCTCCACGCCGGCCCCGACGGCGCGGTCTACGGCGCCACCGCCTTCTGTGTCTTCCGCATCAAGCCGGGCACCTGCGAGGTCGAGCGGGTGTGGCAGGAGTCGCAGCCCAAGGAACGCGACGGAACCGTGTGGCTCACGGCGTCCGACCCAAATGTGATCGACGTCGTCGGCCCGATCGTCAGCCACGAGTTCTACTTCGCGACGGGCTGGAGGCTCCGGTCGATCACGCTGCCCTGACCATTGCGGATTGCGGATCGCGGATTGCGGATTCTTCGAGCCACTCTGAACCTGAGCAACCTGACCTAGATTTGTTAGCCGACCCCCTCTTGCCCCGCGTGAATTCCAATCCGCAATCCGCAATCCGCGATCCGCAATCAAGCACTGGCCCCGTGGCGCGCGACCTCGGCACGCCGGTGCGCGGTGTAAGCTGGGCGCGGCTGCATCCGGGGCGCCTCGCCGACGGACGGGCTTCGCTGCTGGCTTCGATGAGCCAGAACAACGGCGGTCTGTTTGTCGTGGATATCGATCTCGAGACGGGACACTGCCGGCAGTTCGCGGCGCAGGATCCCGTCAACTCGACGTTCGCGGCGGCGACGTACCGTTCGCTGCGATCCGGCATCCTCTACATCGCGTCGGGCTGGGACGCGCACTTTCACCGTTTCGACGCCAATCATCCCGAGCGCGGCCTCGAGGACCTCGGCAAGTATGATCCCGCGGCCAACGCGCCGTGCGGGATCGGTGAGTCGCCGGATGGCACGCTGTGGATCGGCACTTACCCGAACGCCCGCCTGGTCCGGTTCGATCCCGCGACCGGCACCTTCACGCCGCTAGGGCCGATGGATGCGACGGACAACTACATCTACCCGCTCGGCGGCGACGACGGGACCGTGGCCGGCATAGTGAAGTTCATCCGGCCGCACCTGGTGGTGATCGATCCGCGCAACCACGAGCATCGGGAGGTTGGGCCCTGCGTCACCGATCCGACGGACAAGGCCCAGTTCCTCAAGTTCTACAAGGGCACCGACCGCCGGCTCTATCTCGACTCGCACGCCGGCAAGTTTCGCGTCGACGGCATGAACCTCACCCCCGTCGACGAGCTGCCGCCCGTGCTCCCGGGCATCCCGGCGACGTACCGTCACGGCTATCAGGCGCCCGCCGAGATGCCGGGCGGCTGGACCGCGCATTTCCTCGACGACAACATCAACGGCACCGGCACGCCGCGAAACGTGCTGCTGGCAAACACGAACCCGTTGGTGCCGTCGCGACGCCTGCACCTCGACTGGGTGGGCGGCGGGTCGAACATCCACATCATCGATCCCGGTCCGGACGGGCAGCTCTACGGCTCGAGCTACATGCCGAACCTGCTGTTCCGCTCGACGCTCGACGGCCGCGAGATGGTCGACCTCGGGCAGCACACCTTCGCGATGGGCGAGGCCTACTCGATGGCGGTGCTCGACGGGAAGATCTACCTCGGCTCCTACCCCGAGGCGCGGCTCTCGGTTTACGATCCGGCGAAACCGCTCCACTTCGGCACGGGCCCCAACGACAACCCGCGCGACCTCGGGCGGCCCGACCCCATCGGATTGCGGCCCAACGCGCTCATCGCCACGCCGGACGGCCGGCTATGGATGGGCTCGAGTCCCGACTACGGTCTCGTGGGCGGTTCGCTGACCTGGTACGACCCTCGCACCGGCGAACGGAAATCGCACCGTGCGATCCTACCCGAGACGACTCCCGCCTCGCTGCTCTATCTGCCCGAGCTGAAACAGATCCTTGTGGGCCTGAGCGTGGAGGCCGGCACGGGCGTGACCATCAAGCGCCTCGACGGCGCGTTCGCGCTCTGGGATCCCGCGCGAGACGAACTGGCCTGGTCCGGAGATTTCGGGCTGCCCGACCTGGCCGACGTCACGTCGCTGGTGCCGGACGGCCACGGCCGCGTCTACGCGCTGATCGGCCGCGGCGACCACATCCTCTCGGCCGGTCCGCCGGAGGTGCGCCCGCGGCTGGCGCTCATTGATCCGGCCAGTCGCACGCTGGTGGACTCGGCCTATCTGCCCGAGGATTTCGGCCCGCTTTCATGGCACGGCCTCTTCTCGCTGCGGCCGGGGCCTGGCGGCGCGATCTACGGGGCCACCGGCTACTGCCTCTTCCGGATCAAGCCCGGGACCTGCGCGGTCGAGCGCATCTGGCAGAAAGTCTACAAGGCCAAGCGCGACACGCTGGTCTGGATCAACTCCGCCCACCCCGACGTGATCGACGTCGTCGGCCCGATCGTCGGCCGCGACTTCTACTTCGCGACCGGCTGGAGGCTGAGGGCGATCAGGCTGCCCTAGCAAATTCCGGATTCCAGATTCCGGATTCCGGAGTCACGATCCCATTCACCTTCCACTCAGTCGCCCGTCCGCCAAATGCCGGAATCCGGAATCCGGAATCATCCTCATGCTCCGCTCCCTCCTCCCGCTCCTCCTCGCCGTGAACACTGCGCTCGCTGCCGCTCCTGTCGTCAAAGAACTGGGCACTCCGATCCGCGCCGTGAACTGGGTGCGCCTGCACCCGGGGCGCGGGCCCGACGGGAAGGCATCGCTGCTCGCCTCGATGGGCCAGAACAACGGCGGCCTGTTCGTCGTCGACATCGACCTCGCCACCGGCCACTGCCGGCAGTTCAACGCCCCGTCGGGCAAGATGCAGTACCCCACCGCGTCGTTCCGCAGCCCGCGCAGCGGCATCCTGTACGTCGGCGAGCACACCACCGGCCACCTGCTCCGCTATGACCCGGCCCATCCGGACCGCGGTCTCGAGGACCTCGGCGCCATCGACGGCGACCACGCCACGTTTCCCACCGGCATCACCGAGACGCCTGACGGCCTGCTCTGGATCGGCGGCTACCCCGACTGCTCCCTCACCCGCTTCGATCCCGCCACCGG
>CAZUQB010000146.1:0-6089 GCA_964622405.1 uncultured Opitutaceae bacterium
ATGACCGTGCTCGGCCTGTCGTTCAACCACGCCGGGCTGAAGTTCGCCCCGCTCGTCGCCGATTTCCGTGCCGGCGGCTGGTACCGGCGCCACATCCTGCCGACCCTCATCGCCAACGCCGCCATCTGGGTGCCGGTGGTGTTCCTCGTCTATTCGCTGCCGCTCTCGCTGCAGACCCTGCTCTTCGACCTCGTCCTCTGCTTCTATATCCTGATGGTCGCGCATATCACCCGCCGGCAGCGGCGGGTGAGTTGAGGGTTGAGAGTTGAAGGTTGAAAGCCGGAGGGCTGGAGCGGCGTGGCGCGCTCGCCGATGCCGCCGTTTCCGTCCGAAGCGACTCCGCCTTCTCGACTTTCAGCTCTCAACCTTCAACCGACCAAACCGGCCGGCGGCCGGTTTGGTCCAAACGGCCCATATCCAAGGCGGGGGCTTTGGCTTAGCATCTGACTACTCCGTTACCCCGGCCGCCTTGCGCCGAGGGAACGGGAATCTTTGCGTTCTGTCGGGTCTCCCACACATTCCCAACCACATGAAGGCTCTCTTGCATCCCTGGTGGCGCTCGCTCGCGGCGCTCATGTTCGTCGCGCTGGTCTCCGCCACCCCGACCCTCGCGCAGGAATCCCACGTGCAGGCCTCGCTGGTCTCCTCCCAGGAGTCCGTCCAGCCCGGGCAGTCGGTCACGATCGCCCTCCGCTTCGTCCACGACCCCCACTGGCACACGTACTGGGTCAATCCCGGCACCGGCGTCGCGACGACCCTCGCCTGGACCCTGCCTGACGGCTACTCGGCCGGCGACATCCAGTGGCCGGCCCCGCACGTCCTCAAGGACCACACCGGCACCGTGTCC
This sequence comes from uncultured Opitutaceae bacterium, assembly GCA_964622405.1. Taxonomy (GTDB): domain Bacteria; phylum Verrucomicrobiota; class Verrucomicrobiia; order Opitutales; family Opitutaceae; genus Opi-474. The sequence continues at coordinate 848 of CAZUQB010000146.1, forward strand.
GGCAACGGCTACGAGGGCGATGTCCTCTTTCCCGTCACGATCAAGGTCCCGGCCAGCGCCACGCCCGGCTCGACCGTGAAACTCACCGCCGCCGCCGACTGGCTCATGTGCGACGAAATGTGCGTGCCGGGCAGTGCCCAGCTCACGCTCACGCTGTCGATCTCGGCCGACGCGCCGAAGCCCGACGCGCGGTGGGGCGCCAAGATCCAGGCCGTCGTGGCCGCCCTGCCCGTCGCCGACCCGGCATGGGTTGTCTCGGCGTCCCACGATGCGAAGAACGTCACGCTCCGGGTCCAGCCCGCAGCCGGCCAGCCGGCCGTGGCCCCGGCGCCGGGCGACCTGCATTTCTTCTCGGAGGACAATTTCGTCGCGTACGATCTGCCGCAGGTGGTGAAGCAGGAAGGCGGCGCCTATGTGCTGACGCTCCCGATTTCGCCCGACGCGACCCCGGGCACCAAGCGCCTCGTCGGCGTGCTCACCGCCGAGAAGGGCTGGCGTCCCGACGGTTCGCTGCGCGGGCTGCGCGTGGATGTCGAGTTCGGCGCCGCCCCTGCCGCGACGGCGGCGAAATCCGCTCCGGCCGCGGGCTCCGGCGGAGCGGCGCCCGGCGGGCTCCTGGGCACGCTGGCGCTGGCGCTGGTCGGCGGCCTCATCCTCAACCTCATGCCCTGCGTGTTCCCGGTGCTGGGCATCAAGATCCTCGGGTTCGTGAACCAGTCGGGCAGCGAAAAGGCGAAGGTTGTCGGCCACGGCCTGGTGTTCGCGCTCGGCGTGCTGCTCTCGTTCTGGACCCTGGCGGGACTGCTCGCGCTGCTGCGGCAGGGCGGCGCCCAGCTCGGCTGGGGCTTCCAGCTCCAGTCGCCCGGCTTCGTGTTCACGCTGGCGGCGCTGATGCTGGTGTTCGCGCTCAACATGAGCGGCCTGTTCGAGTTCGGCCTCTCGGCCACGGGCGTCGGCTCGGGGCTGCAGGCCAAGTCCGGCTTCGCCGGCTCATTCTTCACCGGCGTGCTTGCCACGGTCGTCGCCACGCCGTGCTCCGCGCCGTTCCTCGCTCCGGCGCTCGGCGCCGCGCTCGCGCTGCCGGTCGGCGAGTCGTTCCTCATCTTCACCGCGATCGCCATCGGCCTCGCGCTGCCCTACCTGCTGCTCTCGATCTTCCCGCAGGCCGTGAAGGTCCTCCCGCGGCCGGGTGCCTGGATGGAAACGTTCAAGCAGTTCATGGCCTTCCCGCTGTACGCGACGGTTGGCTATCTCGTGTGGGTGCTCGCCGGCCAGACGACCGAGAGCGGCCTGCTCATGGCGCTGTTCGGCCTGGTGCTGATCGCGATGGGCGTCTGGTTCTACGGCCGCTGGAACGCCCCCGGCGCCTCGGCCGGGCGCGCCCGCTTCGGCCTCGCTGCCGGCGCGATCGTTTTGGCGGCCGGCGGTTGGCTCGGCTGGCCGCAGCCGCCTGCGGCCAACGAGGTGACCTGGGAAAAATGGAGCCCCGAGACCGTGGCCAAGCTTCGCGCCGACGGCCGCATCGTCTACGTCGACTTCACCGCCCGCTGGTGCGCCACCTGCCAGGCGAACAAGAAGCTCGTGTTCCATTCCCAGGAGGTCCTCGAGTACTTCCGCGACAAGAAGATCGTCACGCTCCGCGGCGACTGGACCAACAAGGACCCGCAGATCACCGCCGAGCTCGCCGCCTACCAGCGCAGCGCCGTGCCGTTCAACCTGATCTGGATGCCCGGCAAGTCCGACCCCGTGATACTTCCGGAGTTGCTGACTCCCGACACCGTCCTACGCGCCTTGAAGGGATTGTAACTCCCACGAGGGGGTCACCCCATACAAAGGCCGCCGGCTCACTGGATCAAGGGGCCGGTGGCCCAAATCAGTAGCCTCATTCGCCACGCGAGAGCACCTTCTACGATTCGGACGACGGCCTCCCGGACTTGCTTGCGTGGTCGAAATGAAAGACTGTGCACGCAGGCTGGAGCGTTGTTATTTAGGGAAGCGCATACCGGTCTGCCGCCATGAAGTTGCTTGGCCATACGAGTCTCTGGCCCCGCCGGGTAGCGCCGACGCTAAAGGTCAGCTGCGTGGGGTTGCTTTTCACCCTGTCCGCGGGCTCGAGTTCGGCAGGCGCCTCACTAGGTGAAATGATCCCAAGCGGATCGGACTCGGCGGCCCTCAGTCCGATAAAATCTTTGGGAAGAGCCCAAGCCGATCCAGCTGCGGTCGGCAATGGCACGGGTGATCTACCCTACAATCCGATGGTTATGACCAACCCTGAGAACCAGGGGATCGCCCATGGGGAAGACGCCACCTTTATCGCCGAAGCCTATGGCGTCGGTTTCATAAGTTACAAATGGTACAAGGATGGGAAACCTATCCCCGGGGCAGACTCGCAGCGCTACACAATACATAATGCACAGGATCCGGACGTGGGCGTCTATCGTGCGAGGGCGTCCAATTCGTACGGCTATATCGATACCGAGAGCGCCTTTCTGATGTTCACGGATCGCCCGTCGGTGCCGTACTTTTTCACTCAACCAATATCGCAGAGCGCAGTTCAGGGCTTGGCGGTAGTTTTCCACGTGCTGGTTGGTGGTTCTCCGTGGCCCAACCTTCAGTGGCAAAAAGACGGGGTCGATATTCCGGGCGCGACCAGCCCCTATCTGATGGTTGATCATCTTGGGCCGGCAGACGTGGGGAATTATGCAGTAATTGCCACCAACCGGCTAGGCACCGTCGCCAGTTCCAGCGCTCGCCTGGATATAGTGCCTTTTCCTGCACCCGCAAAGATCACCACCCACCCTCTGTCTCAGGCGGTCAAAGTCGGTTCCGACGTGACATTCGTAGGGGCCGCAACGGGTAGCCCGCCTCCGAAATTATTTTGGGTAAAAGACGATGTTCCGATTCCTGATGAGCACGGCACGACCCTGACGCTCAAGAACGTCCAGCTTTCGGACTCTGGGATGTACCGAATATATGCCCTAAACGCGCTAACCTTGGATCTCAGTAACCGGGCAGAGCTCACCGTCCTCACTACTCTTGCTCCGGTATTCACCACTCAGCCCGTCACTCAAAACGCAATGCCGGGGCAAACGGTCACGTTCTTCGTGGCGGTCACGGGAGTGCCAACGCCTGTGCTCCAGTGGTATCGCAACGGCTTGCCGATACCGGTCTCTGGGTCGAGCCTCACCCTGGGGGTGAGCAAGAACACCCCCAATTGGGTCTTCTACGTCACCGCAACAAACGCGCTGGGTACCGCCACTAGCAATCAAGCGATGTTAAATGTGGTGAATTCCGTCACGCCCAAGATCATCAGCCAACCAATCAGTCACACCTTGGCCGTTGGAAGCACCGGCGTGCTGTCGGTGGGAGTAGCCGATCCGTCAGCAAGCCCCGGATCCACCCAGTCCGGTGTCGTTAGCGTCCAAAACGTCGGAAAATCCACCGAGGCTCTGGACTTTCAATGGTACAAGGATGGCACACCCATCCCTGGTGCAACCACTGACCAGCTGCTGCTACCAAGCATGGCGGTGGAACAAAGCGGTCAATACCTGGCCCGGGTTGCGAGTGGCGACGCCGCCATCGCGAGCGAACCCGGGGTCCTGACAGTTGTTCCGACCACTGATCCAGGACGAATCGTCAACTTGTCGGTTCGCACCATGGCGAAGCAGGGTGACGAAGCGTTGATCATGGGTTTTGTGCTAGGAGGTCCCAAGCTGGGCCGGCCAAAGCAGGTGCTCGTAAGGGGCATCGGGCCGGCGCTGGCCAATTTCGGAGTGGCATCACCTCTCGTTGATCCAACGCTGCAGTTGTTCTCCGGAGGTGAGTCAAGGCCCTTCCTGATCAATGACGACTGGTCAGGGTTGCCCTCCCTGACCGCATTGGGTTCCACCGTTGGAGCATTCGCCCTGCCTGATCCCGGCAGTCGTGATTCAGCCTTGGCAACAACCTTATTCCCCGGGCCGTATTCGGCCATTGTCCAGGGTAAGACCCAAGGTCCGGGCGCCGCTCTCGCGGAGGTCTATGACGGGGCACCCGCGGTGTCCGACTCGACTTCCCTGCGACTGATGAATGTATCAGCCCGGGCCAATGTGGCCCCGGATAATCCGCTGATTGTCGGCTTTGTAATAGTAGGAACCACCGCAAAAACCGTGCTTATCCGCGGCGTCGGCCCATCCTTGATCGACTTCATTGGCGGAGCAGCAATGGCTGATCCTCAGCTGGAACTCTTCGTTCGGAGATCGGGATCCGACGACCTGTTGGCAACCAATGATAACTGGAATGGATCAACTGTAATAGCTTCGGCAGCCGACAAGGTGGGAGCGTTCGCGCTATCCGATCCCGCCAGCAAGGATGCAGCTCTCCTGGTCACATTGGACCCGGGCGTCTACTCGGCCAAAGTCACGGGTGTGAACGGTTCCAAGGGTATTGCCTTGGTTGAAGTCTACGAGGTTCCCTAGCTGATCATCCGGCGTCTGCCTTCGCATTTGCGCCCAGAATCGGCCCACCTGTGAGTCCTCAACCTCTGGCTTCAGCACAAATTTGCTAAGGTCGGGATTGTCGCATCCGCAGGGTTAGCCAAGGGTGGATACTGAACATGATCATCCACACGGTCCACGCCCGGCAGGCCGGCGCCAAACTCGACAGCAACGTCGCCACCGGCGGTGGCACCGATGACACTGCGGCGCTGCAGGCGGTGCTCGATCGCGCGAGGAACGGCGACGGGGTGCGGCTCATCCTCGATGGCGCCGCCCTGGTGCGCGGGCTCAAGGTCTACTCCAACACCACCATCGAGTGCCTCGGCAAGGAGTGCGGCTTCTATCAGGCCGATCACTCCGACCGCGCCCTGCTCACGAACGGCCACCCGTCGCGCGGCGCCATCGTCGACCGCAACATCACGCTCCTCGGCGGCACCTACAACCAGAACTGCCGGAACCAGGTCCACCATGTTCCGCCCGACGTGCATTACTCCAAGGCGAAGTTCATGGTCGTCGCCCTCGCGTTCTTCGGCGTCGAGGACCTGCTGGTGCGCGATGTCACCGTCCGCGACCAGCGCACCTTCGCCTTCCTCATCACCAACTGGCTGAAGGTCACGATGGAGAACATCCGGCTCGAGCTGCCGGGCTTCATCCACGCCGGGAACCAGGATGGCATCCATGTGCAGGGACCGGGCCGGTTTCTCGTCCTGCGCAACATCCAGGGCCGCACCGGCGACGACTTCATCGCGCTCAACGGCGACGAGGAG
>CAZUQB010000147.1:0-2269 GCA_964622405.1 uncultured Opitutaceae bacterium
ACTACAACGACGAGTCGAAGCTCGAGCAGGCGCTGGATCACTTCAAGAACGCCTATCGCCTGGCGCCCAAGCGGCCCACGCCGCCGCCGCTCATCGTCGAGCGCGTGGCCTGACCGCCCGCGGACAAGATTCAGCCCCGGCCGCAACGCCGGGGCTTTTTTACGGGCGGCGCCGGCTCACTGCCAGGCGCCGCGGATGAAGAAGTACGTGCCGCCGCGGTTCTCCCAGTGCGCCGACACGTAGCTCTGCGTGTTCGGCGGCGGAATCTCCCAGTGCCCCGCGCTCCAGGTGTAGCCGGAACCATTGTAGTCCCAGTAACCCGGGATCCACACGGCACCCTGGGCCGGGGACGGCGGGACCGTCTCGGCCAGCGGCGCCGGCTGGGGCGGTGGCCCCGCCTGGACCACCTGCTGCTGGTAGCCGTAGGGACGCTGCGGATAGCCGTAGACGGTCCCGTTCTGGTGATCGACGCTGTTGCCGATCGTGCCCCCGGCGATCGCACCCGCCGCCGCTCCGATCAGGGCGCCGGCGGCGCCGTTATGGCTGCCGCTGTTGTTGCCGATGACCGCGCCGGCGAGGGCGCCGAGGGTGGCGCCCGTGACGGCGCCGTCCTGCGTGTTGGGCCCGGTGCCGACGCAGCCCGTCAGCAGCGCCGACAGGACGAGCGCGGGCAACGCAAACTGCTTTGCATGCATGGCGGTGGGGAAGGGTTACCAGCGACGGGGGCCGTGCCCGCGAGCGGGTCCGCGGAAGTGGACGTGGCCCGGATAGAATCCGAAGCCGACGCTGACCGCGACCGGACTGTAGTACGGCCACGGGTAATAATAGGGATCGGCGTAGACGTAGGGGTACGGGTCGACGTACACGACCGGCGCGGCCGGGGCGACCGCGACCGCGGGCGCCGGCGTCGCGGGAGTGGCAACCGTCGGGGCGTTGGCAGCCGTGGCCAGGAGTTGGTACGAAACCACGGTCGGCTGTCCGGCGTTGTCCTTGTAGGTGACGACAATCTGGTTGGCCGACTGCTCAATGCGATCGACGGCGAGGCCTTGCGCGGCCGCCACGTTGATCAGCTCATTGGGCGACGGCAGCCGCGGCGTGTACACGATGCGACTCGGAGCCGGAGCAGGCGCAGTGGCGACTGCCGGGGCCGGTGTCGCCGGCGTCGCGACGGCCGTGCCTTGGGCGTGGGCGCCGGCCGTGAGCAATCCGGCGGGCAGGAGGAGGGAGAGGACGAGTCTGCTTTTCATGGCGGAATCCAGTTTCAGGGTCTTTGACTCCGGAAACGCCCCCGGGGTTTCGCGATTTTTGACCCCTCGGCGCGCGCTGCCCTAATCCGGTGGTTCCGAGGCAGAAGCGGCCGCGAATTTCCCGGGCCGGGATCGAGGCTCGACCCGCGGCCCGCGGGCACTATGGCTCGCCGCATGAATGTTTTCCGCCTCCCGGCCACAGCAGCCCTGCTGCTTGGTCTCACCGCGGCGTTGCGCGCCGCCGGCGTGCACGGGGTCGTGTTCGACGACCGCAACGGCAACGGTGCCCGCGACCCGGGTGAGCCGGGCTTGGCGCAGGTCGCGGTGTCCGACGGCGCGCGCGTGGTGCTGACCGACGCCGACGGCCAGTATCGATTCGAGGCGACGGAGGGCGCGCTGGTGTTCGTGGTCAAGCCGCGCGACTGGCGTCCGTCCGTGGACGCGCGTCAGTTGCCGCAGTTTTTCCGCCGACCCGCCGGCGACGGCACGGCGGATTTTCCGCTGCAGTCCCGCGCCGAGGGCGACCGCTTCCAGGTGCTGCTCCTCGCGGATCCGCAGCCGGCGTCGCTCAAGGAAGTCGGCTATTTCAACCGGACCATCATCGAGCCGCTCGTGGGCCACCATGATCTCGCGTTCAGCGTGTCGCTCGGCGACATTGTTTACGACCGCCACGAGCTTTATCCGCCGCTCGCCGATTCCATGGCGCGGCTCGGGATCCCGGCCTACCGGGTCAACGGCAACCACGACCTCGACCTCGGCGCCCGGGACGACCGGGCCGCCACCGCGAGCTTCGAGCAGGCCTTCGGCCCCTCGACGTACGCGTTTCACTACGGCCGCGCCCTGTTCATCGCGCTCAACGATGTCCGGTTCCTCGGTGGTCCGCGCTACGTCGGCGGCGTCCGGCCCGACCAGCTCGCGTTCATCGAGGCCCTCCTCCGGGTCACGCCGCGCGACGAACTGGTCGTGCTGATGTTCCATATCCCGTGGTTCTACCCGAACCCGGCGAACGCGGAGACCTTCCG
>CAZUQB010000147.1:2369-6080 GCA_964622405.1 uncultured Opitutaceae bacterium
GTGCTGGCGGTCGACGGCGTGAACGTGCGCACCGAGTACCGCGCGGCGCGGTTCCCGGCCGACTACCAGATCGGGCTTCACCTTCCGCGGGCGGCGAAGGCCCGGACCGGATTCATTTCCTACTACGCCAACGTCTTCAACGGCCACGAAGGCTGGACCGTCGAGTCGCGGGTCGGCGACCGGCAGTGGAACGCCATGCGCCGCGTGATCGAGTGGGACCCGAGCTACGCCGAGCAGTACCTCGCGCAGGACGCGCTGGAGCAGCCGCTCGCGACGCCGCGCCTGCCGGATCCCACCGTGTGCTATCACCTTTGGCGGACCTACCTGCCGGCGGACCTCGCGCCGGGAACCTACCCGGTGGAGGTGCGCGCGACCGACCCGGCGGGCGCGGTGCACACGGCCAAGGGCGAGATTCGCATCGTGACGGTCCCGTAGGGTGGGGCGCTCAATACGATTGCCGGCGCCGGCGCGGTGCCTCTCCATCTAGCCGCATGACGGACCAGCCGCCGAGAGAATCGCCCGAACCGCCCGCGCCGCGCGTGATTGACCGCACGACGTGGGTCCGACCCTGGGCGCAGCTCAAGTATTTCACGTTTGCCCCGGCGATCTTCCCGCGGCTCCTCGGGGCCACGTCGCCCGACGCCCGGCCGGGCGACCTGGTCAACGTCTACGACAAGAACGGCAACCTCGCCGGCGGCGGCCTGTTCAACCCGCGGGCCAAGATCCCGCTCCGCGTGGTCTGCCATTCGGCCGAGCCCGTGACGGAGGCGTATTTTGAAACGGCCATCCGGCGCGCGGTGTCGCTTCGCCGGGAGGTGTTCAAGCTCGACGAGACCAGCGACGCCTACCGGCTGATCAACTCCGACGGCGACGGCCTCAGCGGCCTGACGATCGACCGCTACGGCGACACGCTCCTGTGCGAGGTCTACAGCCTGGGCATTGCGCAGCGGCTGCCCGGCTGGCTGCCGCTGCTGCACGAGCTGGCCGGCACGAAGTTCGCGCGCGTCCAGGTCGACCACGACCTCGGGAGCCTCGAGGGGATCAAGCCCTCCACCTTCAAGGAAACCAACGCGGCGGCCCCGGCCAAGGTGAAGATCCGTGAGCACGGCGTGCGGTACGAGGTGGACTTCGCCGAGGGGCACAAGACCGGGTTCTTCTGCGACCAGCGCGAGAACCGGAAGGCCTTCGCGCGGTTCACCCGGGGCGCGCGGGTGCTCGACCTCTGCTGCTACACGGGCGGGTTCTCGCTCAACGCCAAGCTCGCCGGCGGCGCGGAGGACGTCACGTGCGTCGACCTCGACGAGGCGGCGATCGCGCAGGCGAAGCGAAACGCGAACCTGAACCAGGCCCGCCTGAAGTTCGTCCACACCGACGCTTTCGCCTACGCCCGGCAGATGCAGCAGAACGGGGAGAAATGGGACGTCGTGATGCTCGACCCGCCGAAGTTCATCTTCACCCGCGACGAACACGGCAATTGGGAAGGGCGCCAGAAGTACGAGGACCTCAACCTGCTCGCGATTTCCCTCGTGAAGCCGGGCGGGATCTTCGTGACCTGCTCCTGCTCGGGCCTGCTGAGCCTGGAGGATTTCGAGGCGCACGTGATCAAGGCCGCGCACCGTCAGAACCGGCGGCTGCAGTTCTTCGACCGCACCGGCGCCGGCCCGGATCATCCGGTGTACTCGAACTGCCTGGAGAGCCGCTACCTCAAGGTGCTGTGGGCGCGGGTGGTCTAGGCGCTCGGCGAGCGCCGGATGCCGAGGCCTGAAGGCGGAGCACCAGAGACCTTCAGCGCACAACGGACGGCGTCCAATTCCGCCGCGCGCCGGCATCTGACTTCAACTCACGGAGATTTCCCTCCCCCTTCGTCTCGGAGCGGAGCGTTAGCCTGCTGATTCACCACCGGCTCATCCCAAACCTTGGGTGGCGTTTTTCGTGTTTGAGGACGATGACCCGCACAACCTCACCTTTTTCCCGGTAGACCACGACGAAGGGGAAATTCTCCAATCGGATGCGCCGGAACACGCCACTCTTGAAATAGAACGAAAATTGCCGCGGCGCTGCTTGGATAGCGGCAAGGCAGGCCCTGAACTCGCCCTCGAATCTCTCCGCCAAGAACCGGCCGCCCTCGACTTCGTAGTGCTCCAGCGTGCGATTGAAGTCATCCTGTACGGCCGGATGAAACTCAAGCGTCATGCCGACCGACGACGCACCCCAGCCCAAAAGGCCTGTTCCGTCAGCGGCTGCACTTTGCCGCTCTCGAGTTCCGCGTCGCGACGGATCGCCTCGGCCAGGATTTCGTCCGGCTCCGCGGGCGAAAGCGGGGCCCGCAGGCTGCCGAGAATCTTGTCGGCCAGGTGCAACCGCTCCTTGTCCGGGAGCCGCAGGGCCGCCGCCTCAATTTCCTGGAGGGTACTCATGCCGCGAAGCTAGCCGGCCAATCGCTCGAAGCAAGGCGAGATGGGGTCAGGAGAACTAAGCTACAAGGGTATCGTTCTAGCCGTCGTAGATTTCGATTTGATCGATTTCTGGCAGCGTAAACGCCCCTCCGCGATCCATGCCGTAAACCTCAAGTTCTGAAATCAAACCTACCCGGCCGTGAAGAATGACGTCGAACCGCACGCCCTCGGGGGAGGTACCGCCTCCTTTCCCCAAGGATCGTGCTCGGAGCGGACAACGATGCGGCCCTTCCTTGGACCGCAAAATTAACCGTCGGGCAGCCGCACGAACAATGTGATGACTCTCGCAGAAGGTCCGTTTGCGGGAGAAATGCGGCAACATCCGCTGTACCGCTGCACAAGAGCCTCTCGACCAGACTGCGCTCAAGGTCGGTCAGCACACGGTCAGCCACGATGCGCCCTGAACGATGCGTCGGATGCACAGTGGACTCCAAAACGGACCCAAGAATCGTCCAGTTTGACGGCGCAATCGCGACGCTAGGCAGCCGATGCCGGCGTTCGCCCGATACCGTCCCACTCAGACGCTCTTGTGCGTGCCGTCGCAGAACGGCGCGTTCTTCGAGTGCTTGCAGGCGCACCAGGCGACGATCTTGCCCTCGGCCAACTCGACCTTCTTGGGCGCGAAGCCGGTGCCCTTGTGGCTGCCGTCACAGAACGGCTGGTCCTTCGACTGTCCGCAGGCGCACCACCAGTAGGTGCCGGCCGGCATCGGTTTCACGATCGGGGATTTTTGGGGAATATGTGGAGTGGCCATAAGGGGATGATAGCTATTCTCCGGGCAATGGCGCGCCGAATCGTGCGACGGGCTATTTCACCGCGGCCCAGACGCGCTGCACGTCGTCGTGGTCCTCGAGTTCCTGGAGGAACTCGCCGACTTCCGCGCGCGCAGTGTCGTCGAGCTCGGGGTAGGTCTTTGCGAGGTAGCCGATTTCGCTCGTGACCACGGTCCAGCCGTTTTTTCCGAGCCAGGTGGAGACGGCGTGGACCGCATTGCGCTCCGTGATGAACCGCGCGCCGGCGCGGTCCGCGGGGATGTCGTCGTTCTGCTCGTGGCCGAGCGCCTCGAAGTCGTTCGCCCCGGCCTCGATCGCCGCGGCCTCGCGGTCGACGGCGGCGTCGGCATGGTGCGCCTCGACGAGGCCCACGTGGTCGAAGAGGAACTTGTTGCTGCCGCTCTGGCCGAGGACGCCCTTCCGGAAAAGGGCGCGGATCTCGGGCGCGGTGCGCTGGTGGTTGTCGGTGTACGCCTCGACGA
>CAZUQB010000148.1:0-6072 GCA_964622405.1 uncultured Opitutaceae bacterium
CCCTCGATCACGAGCCGGTTGCCGTCGGCGTGCTCCACGACCCATTTCCGGCCGAGCAGGGTGACCGTATGCTCGGAGCCGTTGCGAATCGTGATGTGGTACACGAAGGCGTGCGGCTGGTCAGGCGGGAGCGTGGCGCCGCCATGGTGGTACTGGAGCTGGTCGAGGCGGGCGGTAAGGCCGGGAAGTTCGCGGGAACAGGACACGCGGCATAAGAGAGCGGGGAGGGCGCGCGGAGCAAGAGGGTTTCGGACTTGCTGCGGTTTCCGGGCGCCCTACACACTCCCGCGGTCCATGGCCCAATTCGCCCTCCTCTCCGTCAGCGACAAGCGCGGCCTCGCCGACTTCGCGACGACCCTGGTGAAACAGCACGGCTACACGCTCCTCTCGACCGGGGGCACGGCCAAGCTCCTCCTCGAGCGCGGGCTGCCCGTGATTGAGGTGAGCCAGCACACCGGCTTCCCGGAGATGATGGAGGGCCGCGTGAAGACGCTGCACCCGAAGATCCACGGCGGGCTGCTGTGCCGCCGGGACAAGCCGGAGCACCTCGCGCAGGCGGCGAAGGCCGGGATCGACCTGATCGACCTCGTCGTCGTGAATCTCTACCCGTTCGAGGAGACGGTGGCGAAGCCGCACGTCACGCTCGAGGAGGCGATCGAGAACATCGACATCGGCGGTCCCTCGATGCTGCGCAGCGCGGCGAAGAACCACGAGAGTGTCACCGTCGTCTGCGACCCGGCCGACTATCCCGCCGTCCTCGCGGCCCTCGGCCGCCCGGACGAGCTGGCGGCGCTGCGCCGCCGGCTCGCGCTGAAGGTCTTCCAGCGGACGGGCCGCTACGACACCGCGATCGCGCGCTACCTCGAGGCGCAGGCCGCCGAGCCGGACGTGGCGGCGCTGGCCGGCTTTCCGGAGCAGCTGACCCTGTCGTACCGCAAGGCGCAGAGCCTGCGCTACGGCGAGAACCCGCACCAGCAGGCCGCGCTCTACGGCACGTTTCACGAGCATTTCCAGCAGCTGCAGGGAAAGGAACTGAGCTATAACAACATCCTGGACATCACCTCGGCCACCTACCTGATCGGCGAGTTCGAGCGCCCGACCGTCGCGATCCTCAAGCACACCAACCCGTGCGGCGTCGCGAGCGCGGAGACGCTCGAGGCGGCGTGGGAGCTGGCGTTCGCGACCGACCGGCAGGCGCCGTTCGGCGGGATCATCGTGGTGAACCGCACGCTTGACGCCGCCCTGGCCCGGACGATCGCGGAGATCTTCACGGAAGTGATCATCGCGCCGCGCTTCAGCGACGAGGCGCTGGCGGTGTTCGCGGCGAAGAAGAACCTGCGCCTCATGATCGCCAAGGGCGGGCTCGGGGCGGAGTCCCTCCGCGAAGTGCGGAGCGTCGTGGGCGGGGTGCTCGTCCAGGACCGCGACAAGACCCTGGGCAAAGTGGCGGATTTCAAGGTCGTGACCAAGCGGGCGCCGACGGCGGACGAGTGGGCCGGCCTGCTGTTCGGCTGGACCGTCGTGAAGCACGTGAAGTCGAATGCGATCGTCTACTGCCGCGGCGAGCAGACGCTGGGCGTCGGCGCCGGCCAGATGGCGCGGGTGGACAGCTCGCGGATCGCGGTCTGGAAGGCGAAGGAGGCCGGCCTCGACCTGCAGGGCTCGGTGGTGGCGAGCGAGGCGCTCTTCCCGTTTGCCGACGGCCTGATTGCCGCGGCGGAGGCCGGCGCGACGGCGGCCATCCAGCCGGGTGGCTCGGTCCGGGACGACGAGGTCATCAAGGCGGCCGATGCGCGCGGGCTGGCGATGGTCTTCACCGGCCAGCGGCACTTCAAGCACTGACCGGGGTCGTACGAGTGATCCCGCCCGATCCCGGCCGTGCGGTCGCGCTTGAAGCGGCGCGCGGATTCTCCCTAATGCCGGGGCGCACCCATGTTTGAGTCGCTGCTCGAGTACTTCCAAGGCACCCCGCTTTCGCTGTGGGGGCCGTTCGGCCTGCTCCTGCTCTGCGGCCTCGGCCTGCCGGTGCCGGAGGACATCGTGCTGGTGGTGGCCGGGGCCCTGGGCCAGATCGATGGCCGGACCTGGATCCACGTCAGCGGGATCATGTACCTCGGCGTGATCGGCGGCGACACGATGATCTTCCTCGCGGGCCGACACCTGGGCACTCGTCTGCTTGCGTCGGCCTGGCTGCAGCGCGTCTTGCCGGCCAAGAAGCAGATCAAGGTCGAGCGGGTGATGGAGCACTACGGCGCGATGGGTCTGTTCCTCGGCCGGTTCCTGCCGGGACTGCGGGCGCCGATCTTCTTCACCGCGGGCTCGATGAAGGTGTCGTTTCTCAAGTTCCTGTTCTTCGACGGCCTGGCGGCGCTGGTCAGCGTGCCGGTGTTCGTCTGGCTCGGGCGGTGGCTCTGGGTTGAATTTGGCGACGACCTCGAGCAGCTCAATGAGACCCTGGCTCGCACCCATTCCTACACGCTGTGGGTGGTCATCGGTATTGTGATCCTGGCCGGGCTCGGCACGTGGCTTTGGTCGCGCCGGACGCGCAAGGCCGTCTGACGGCCTGCGCATTTTGCGTTGGCGCGGTGGCGGGATTGGTCGACAGTGCGGGCATGTTTGATCCCGTTGAAAAGCTAAAGGAGTACATCCGCCAACCGAGCGTCTCGGCCGATTCCCGCTACAAGGACGGCATGAAGGGCGCACAGGAATTCATCTCGGGCCTGATCGGCTCGCTGGGCTTCACCGTCGAGGTGGTGAAGACCGACCTGCACCCGATCGTCCTGGCGCACCGCGGGGGCAATCCCGCGTGGCCCCATGTCCTGATCTACGGCCACTACGACGTGCAGCCGCCGGATCCGCTCAACCTCTGGGAGACGCCGGCGTTCGAGCCGGCGGTGCGGGGCCGGAGGCTTTACGGCCGCGGCGCGGCCGACAACAAGGGCCCGTTCCTCGCGCACGTGGCGGCGGTCGCCCAGCTGCTCGAGGCGCATCCGGACCTGCCGCTCCAGATCACGTTTCTCGTCGAGGGCGAGGAGGAGATCGGCAGCCCGAGCTTCGGGCCGTTCCTCAAGCAATACCGCGACCGCCTGAGCAAGGCGGACTTCGTGTTCCTGTCCGACACCGCGCTGCCGAGCGAGGAGCAGATGGTGATCACGGCCGGACTGCGCGGCATGGTCGCGCTTGAGGTCGAGGTCACGGGCCCGTCGGGCGACCTGCACTCGGGCATGCACGGCGGCGTGCTGCTCAACCCGATCCAGGCGGTGACGGAAATCTGCGCGTCGCTGCACACGCCGGACGGCCGCGTGAACGTGCCCGGCTTCTACGACGACGTCCTCGACGTGGAACCGTGGGAGCGCGCGGAGCTGGCGAAGCTGGGGAACGACACCGAGGCGTACCGGAAATTCCTCGGGGTGGACTCGTTCCACGTGCCCCCGGGCATCACGCCATTCGAGGCGCTGCGGTTTCACCCGACGCTTGAGTTCAATGGCATCGGCGGCGGCTACCAGGGCGAGGGGAGCAAGACCGTGATCCCGAGCAAGGCGTTCGTGAAAATCACGTCCCGCCTCGTGCCCAACCAGTCGCCCGTGAAGATCCGCGAGCTAATCAAGCGCACGATCCTCGAGCGCGCGCCGAAGGGTGTCCGGGTCAAGGTCACTGACGGCCACGAGGGCCTGCCTTACGTCGTGGTCCCGCCGGGGCGCTCCAATACCCCGAAGAACCAGTCGCCGGTGCTGGCCCGCGCGTTCCGCGCGACCGACACCGCGGTGGCCGAGGTCTGGGGCCGTCCGCCGCTCTACCTGCGCGAGGGCGGCAGCGTGCCGATCATCGGCGAGATCAAGCGCGTGCTGGGACTCGATTCGGTCATGATGGGCCTGTGCCTGCCGGAGGACCGGCTGCATGCGCCGAACGAGAGCTTTGACCTCGGTGTCATGAAGAAGGGCATCGAGACCTCGCGTCGCGTGCTGCAGGCGATCGCGGCGAAGTGAGCGACGGCCCGGACGCGGGTGCGCGCCAAACAAAAAAGCCCCGGTTTTCACCGGGGCTTTTTGCTGGAGGGTAAACTCGTTTACTTCTTCAGGATGATGATCTCGGCGCGGCGGTCCTTGGCCATCGTCGCGTCGTCGCCGTTCTTCGCGGCCTCGAGGCTGCCCTTGGAGTTGGACTCAACCTTGTCGGCGGGAACGCCGAGGGAGATCAGGTACTTCTTCGCGGCGCTCGAGCGGCGGTCGCCGAGGGCGAGATTGTACTCGTCGGTGCCGCGCCAGTCGCAGTGACCCTCGAAGAGGATGCGGTGCTGCGGGTTCTTCGCGAGATAGTCCTTCGCCTCCTGGATCTTGGCGCGCTCGCTCTCCTTGATGTTCGATTTGTCGAAGTCGAAGTACACCGGCTTGAGGAGGCCCTTGATCATGTCGTCCGTCTCGATGACACCGTCGCGCTGCGTCAGGCCGGCCGCGCTCTGATCGGCCTGGGGCGTCAGCGTCTCGGGGATCACTGAACCGCCACCCGCGGGTCCGATCACCGTGGCGCTCGGATCGGGGCGCGCCGGCTTCTTTTTGCAGCCCGCGGCAAAGACAAACGCGGCGCTGGCGATGACAAGGACGAGTTTCTTCAGAGCGATTTTCATGGAGAGGGCGGTGGTGGTCGTGGATGGTAGCTATTGAACAAGCGCCGCGCGGCGGCAAGGCTTTACTGTGCCTTCTTTTGCTCGATGAGCCCGACCTCCAGGGCGTAGCGGGTGAGGCTGGCGACGTCGTGCAGGTTGAGCTTCCGCATGAGGTTGGTGCGGTGGTTGTCGACGGTCTTGACGCTGATCCCGAGCTTGGCGGCGATCTCGCGGGTGCTGTGGCTTTCGGCCACGAGCTGCAGGATCTCGCGCTCGCGGTCGGTGAGGAAGTCGGAGGCGCTGCTGGCGTCGGGATTGGCCACGACATCGCGGAGGAGGGCGGCGACGGCCGGGCCGAAATAGGTGCCGCCGTTGGCGACGGTCTCGAGGCCCTTCTTGAACTCGACGAGCCCGGCGGTCTTCTCGACGAAGCCGTGGGCGCCAGCCTCGAGCATCTCGCGGACCAGCACGGGATTCTCGTAGCCCGAGAAAACCAGGACCCGCATGTTCGGCAGCTTCTTGGCGACGCGGCGGAGAATATCGACGCCGTTGAGACCGGGCAGCTTGGCGTCGAGGATCAGCAGATCAGGCTTGGCTTCGAGGCACAGGTTGACGGCGCTCTGCCCGTCACCGCTCTCGCCGATCAACTGGTAGTTGGGATCCAACCGCAGGATTTCCGCAAGCATCTCACGTACTGCGGTTTGATCTTCGACGATGATCAGACGCTTCATTGCTCAGGGTGACGGCAGACTTGGGATTGCAGGGACGGGAAAGGGAAAGTGGTGGGCCGGCTGGGATTCGAACCCAGAACCAATTGCTTAAAAGGCAACTGCTCTACCATTGAGCTACCAGCCCACGGGCAAAACAAAAGCGCGAAATAGGTTCCGGCGTCGAGATTTGGCAAGTTATTTCGGGGCCGTTTGGGGTGGCGCGGGCATTGACCGGCCCGGGCCGGCGGCATAATCCAGCGCAATCCTTTACGAATTTGGGAACAATCCAGAAATATGCCCATCAGAGCGAGGTTGAACGTATGTCAACCAAAGCTCAGGAAGTCGCGCTCGACCAAGTGCTCGTGGACCGTTTCAAGAACGGGGATCAGGCTGCGTTCAACGAGATGGTTTCACGCTACTGGGACCGCATTTATGCGATGGTGAACCAGCTGCTGCGGAATCCCGAGGACGCCGAGGAGGTCACCCAGGACGCCTTCATCCGGGCCCACCGGGGCCTGGCCAACTTCCGCGGCGATTCCGCCTTTTCGACCTGGCTCTACCAGATCGCCACGAATCTCGCCCGGAACCGGTACTGGTACTGGTGGCGCCGCAAGCGCGACAAATCGATCTCCTTCGATGCGCCCATGAGCGCCGACAATCCGACCACGCTGGCCGACATGATCCCGGCCGAGGTCGAGACGCCCGACGACATCACGGTCACGAGCGAGTTCGTGAACCGGATCGGGCAGGGGATGGAGA
>CAZUQB010000149.1:0-6054 GCA_964622405.1 uncultured Opitutaceae bacterium
GGCGGCTCGCCCTACTTCATGGGCAACCTCATGCACCGCATGCACACCATGGGCGTGATGCGCTGCTCGCCGCTCGGCATCGTCGCCTCGATCGCCGGCACGGTGCAGTTCAACCTCGTCGCCCATTTCAAGATCAAGGGCTCGTCCTGCGGCTTTGCCTCGGCCTGCGCGTCGTCGTCGCACGCCCTGGGCTACGCGTTCGACGACATCGCCCTCGGCCGCCAGCAGCGCATGTTCGTCGTCGGCGCCGAGGACGGCAACGTTGACGCCATCCTGCCGTTCGCCGGCATGCGCGCGCTGTCCCTCCAGACCGACCCGAACGTGGCCTCGCGGCCGTTCGACGTCGCCCGCGACGGCTTCGTCGGCACCGGCGGCGGCGTGGTGCTGGTGCTCGAGTCCGAGGACGAGGTGGCCCGCCGCGGGGTCACGCCCTACTGCGAGGTGGTCGGCTGGGGCCAGGCGTCCGACGGCCACAATGTCGCGATTTCCCATCCGGAAGGCCACGGCCTGCGGACGGCCATGGAGACCGCGCTGCGGGTGACCCGCACGGCGCCCGAGTCGGTGGACTACGTGAACGCGCACGCGACCTCCACCCCGATCGGCGACGCGTCCGAGGCGAAGGCCCTGAAGGCGGTCTTCGGTCCCAGCGGCGCCCGGCCGGCGATCAGCAGCACGAAATCGCTCACCGGGCACGGCCTCTCGCTCGCGGGTGCCATGGAGAGCAGTTTCTGCGCCCTCGCGATCCGCGACGGCTTCACGCCCGGCTCGGCGCACATCACCCGGCTGGATCCCGAGTGCGCCGGCCTGAACGTCATCCGGACCTCGCTGCCCACGGGCCCGAATGTCGTGGTGAACAACGCGAGCGGCTTCGGCGGCGCGAACGTCGCGCTGGTGTTCAGGAAAGCCCGCTAACCGTGCCGACCCCCCGCGTCTCCGCGCACTACCGCACCGCGTTCGTCACCGGCGCGAGCACCGGCCTCGGCCGCGCCTTCGCCGAGATGCTGCTCGCGGACGGCGTGGCGGTCTGGGGCACCGCCCGCGACGCGGCGCGGCTGGCGCCGCTGGCCTCCGTCCCTGGCTTTCACGCGGTCACCTTGGACCTGCGCGACGGCGACCGGGCCGAGGCCACGTTTGCGGCGGCGGCGCAGGCGGCCGGCGGCTTCGATCTGGTGATCAACAACGCGGGCTACGGCGTCTTTGGCGAGTTTGCCGCGACCGACTTCGCGGTCTGGCAGGAGCAGCTCCAGGTGATGCTGGTGAACACCGCCCGGCTGAGCCACGCGGCGCTCCGGCAGTTCGCCGGCCGCCCGGCCGCCGCGCTGGTGAACATCTCGTCGCTCGCCGCGGAGTTCCCGCTGCCGTACCAGTCCGCCTACAACGTGACCAAGGCCGGCCTGACCGCGCTCAACGAAAGCCTCCTGATCGAGACGGCCGGCACCCCGGTGGTCATCCTCGACGTCCGGCCGGGCGACTTCCGGACCGACTTCGAGGGCTCCGTGCGGCGCGCGGCGGGTGGCGACGGTCCGCGGGCCCGCCGCGTGTGGGCGGCATTCGAGCGGATGATGCGGTCGGGTCCGCCGCCGGCCGAGGCCGCGGCCGCCCTGCGCCGGGCCCTGTTGCGCCGCCGCAGCGGGACGGTGCGGATGGGACGATTCTTCCAGGCGGTCGTGGCGCCGTTTATCGCCCGGTTTGGCTCGCTGCCACTGCGGCGGCGGGTCCAGGCTGGCTATTTCGACCTCGACTGACCGATGTCCAAGCTCCGCATTCTTGTCCTGACCTCGAGCACCGGCGGCGGCCATGACGCCCGCGCGGAGGCGTTTGCCGAGTGGTGCTTCCAGCTCTACCGGCATGAGGTCGACGTCCGGATCGAGCAGATGCTCGAGCGCTCGTCAGTGGTGAACCGGGCCGGCGTCAATTTCTACAACCGCATCCAGCAGGCCGCGCCGTGGGTCCACGTGTGGTTCTACACGGTGGTCGAGGTGCTGAGCTACCTCAACCGGCGGCGGGTCACGTTCGGCGCGCGCTACTACGAGGAGGTGCTGCGCGAGTACCGGCCGCACCTGATCTTCAGCGTGCACGACTGCCTGAATCGCGGCTATTTCCAGCTGGCGCGGAAGATCCTCGGCCCGGACAAGGTGCGCTGCGCGACCTACTGCGGCGAGTTCTCGGGCGGGTGGGGCTATTCGCGGAACTGGATCGAGCCGACGGTCGACCTCTACATCTCCCGCACCCCGACGGCCCGCGACTTCGCCGTGAAGAAGGGCATCCCGGCTGATAAGGCCAGCGTGCGCGGCTACCTGATGCTGCCGCGGGCGCACCTCGAGGTGATCCCGCCGGGCGAGCGCGCCACGTTCCGCGAGAAGCGGCTCGGGCTGCGGCCAGACCTCTTCACGGTGTTCCTCGCGACGGGCGGCAACGGCGCCAACAACCACCTGGCCCTGCTGCCCGCGCTCGTGAAGTACGCCGACCGGGTCCAGGCGATCATCATCTGCGGCAAGAACAAGCAGGTCTACAACGAGCTGGTCCACTGGCGCGCGATCCATCCCGAGTTCAACTGCTACCTCGAGGGCTATTCGGAGATCGTCCACCTGCTCATGCAGGTCAGCGACGCGATCGTGACCCGCGGGGGCACCACGACCTGCGCCAAGGCGCTCCATTTCGAGTGCCCGATCATCTTCAACGCCTTCGGCGGCATCATGCCCCAGGAGCGGCTCACGTGGAAGTTCTTCCACAACGGCGCCGAGTCCGAGAAGGTCGAGTCGGCCTCCGATTTCGCCGCGATTGTCGACCGCTGGATGAGCGACCCCGGCGACTACGCTCGGTCGCGCGAGCGCTTCCTCAAGCTCCGCTACGTCGAGGACCCGACCGTCGTGATCGACGAGCTGGTCGGCCTGGCCAACGAGGTCGGCCGCGCCAAGCTCAAGCGCCGGGTGTTCCCGCCGCCGAACGGCAACGGAAAGCAGCAAGGCTAGCGAGTTTTACAGGAGGAAACGGAGGAGAACGGAGAGGGAGAAACCGCTAATCCTCGCTAATCTCCGCTAAGGGTCGGGGAACCATTAGTGTGGATTAGCGAAGATCAGCGGTTCTCTCCTCCGTTTTCTCCTGTAAACCAGTCCGATCCCGGCCGCAGAATATTTCGTGGCATCGCGGATTTTTCCGCCTAGGGTCCGCGGCATCTTGCCCGACTCCAAGCCTGTCATCGCCTACCTCTTCACGACGTTTCCCAAGAACACGGAGACCTTCCTCCAGCGGGAGATCATCGCCATGAAGGCGCACGGGGTCTCGATGCGGCTGTACTCGCTCTGGGGCGGCGGCGGCTCGTTCCGCGGGCTGCCGGTGGAGCACTTCAACAAGTGGCGGCTCCTGACGCTGTTCTGGATGATCCCGTACGAGTCGTGGCGGCGGCCCGAGGTGCTGCGGCAGGTGCTGCACGGGCTGTTCACCCGCCGGCCGCCGTCGTGGCTGAACTTCTGGGAGAACATGCTCGGCGCGGGCTTCGCCTGCCTCTGGGCGCGGTCGTTCCGCCGGGACCCGCCGACGCTCATCCACGCCGCCTGGGGCGGCGGGCCGGCCACCGCCGCGTGGCTGCTCTGGCGCATGGACGGCCACCGCTACAGCGCCGCCGCCCACGCCTACGACATCTACGAGCACGGCGGCGACTGGTGGCTGGTCGACAAGCTCGAGCACGCTGCGTTCATTCACACCTCGACCGAGATGGGCCGCCAGGCGCTGCTCGCCCGCGGCCTGCCCGCCGCCCAGGTGCTCTGCATCCGCCGCGGCCTCGACCGGCTCCGGCCCCTCAAGCGCCTGCGCGCCTCGCGGCATCCGCTCCACCTCCTCTGCGTGGCCCGCCTCGTCGAGAAGAAGGGCCTCGACCACCAGCTGCGCATCTACGCCGCCCTCCAGGCGGCCGGCCTCGAGTTCGAGGCCCATATCGTCGGCGACGGCCCCCTGCGCCCGGCCCTCGAGCAGCTCGCCGGCGAGCTCGGCGTCGCCGCGCGCGTGACTTTCACCGGCCACCTCCCGCAGCACGAGGTGTGGAGCCAGCTCGAGTGGGCCGACGTCCTCCTGCACACGGGCGTGATCGCGCAGAGCGGCGACCGCGACGGCCTGCCCAACGTAATCCCGGAGGCGATGTCGATCGGGACGCTCGTGATGACCTCGCCCGCCGCGGCGACGACGGAGGCGATCACCGATTTGGTAACCGGCCTTGTGGCGCCGGCCACCTCGCCGGAGGCCTGGGTCGCGGGACTGCGGCGGCTGGGCCACGACGATGCGCTGGCCGAGCAACTCCGCGCGGCCGCGCACCGGTGGGTGGCGGAGAACTTCGACGCGCACAAGAACGCCGAGCGCCTGCTGGGCCATTTCGAACGGACCATCGCGGCGCCCGTCCGCTGACATGATCTACCTCGACGTCACCAAGACCGGAAAGTCGGCCCATCGCTCGGGCCTGATGCGGGTGACGGGCCGCCTGCTGGCGGAGCTGGGGCCGGCCGCGACGCCGGTGCGCTGGGGCGAGTGGGACCGGGCGATGCGCCCGGACGACTGGTTTCTCACGGCCGAGCTGTTTTCCGAGGCGGAGCGTCCCGGCCTGGGCGAGTTCCTGCGGACTGCCCCCGGACGGAAAGCGGCGGTGTTTCCCGACGCAATTCCGCTGAAGTTCCCGCACATCACCTGGCCGCACAGCGTCGCGCGGCACCCGGGTTACATGAAACTCCTGGCGTCGTTCGACCACGTCTGGGGCATCTCGGCGACGGTGCGCGACGAGCTGGTCGGTTTCTGGCGCTGGCAGGGCCTGGAGAAGGTGCCGCCGGTCGAGGTGCTGACGCTCGGATCGGATTTCGACGGCTCGCCGCGCCTCACCGCCGCGCGCGCGCCGCGGCCGCCGGGGGCGGCGTCCAGTCTGCTCTGCGTTGGCATTCTCGAGCCGCGTAAGAACCAGACGCTGCTGCTCGACGCCTGCGAGGAGCTGTGGGCCGAGGGCCTAGCCTTCGACCTCCATGTCGTGGGCCGCGTCAACCCGCACTTTGGCGCGCCGGTCGTGGCGCGCATCCGGGAGCTGAGTAAGCGCTTTCGCTCCGTCCACCATCACGAAGGCGTCGGCGACGCCGAGTTGGCGCGCCTCTACGCAGAGGCGCGGGCCACGGTGTTTCCGACGATTGCGGAAGGCTGCGGCCTGCCGCTGCTCGAATCGCTCTGGCGGGGCGTGCCCTGCGTGTGCAGCGACCTGCCGGTGCTCATGGAAAACGCCGGCGGCGGCGGCTGCCTGGCGGTCGCGGTGAACGACCGGGCGGCGTGGCGGACGGCGCTGCGCCAGATCCTGACGGACGACGCGACCTGGACGCGGTTGGCGACCGAGGCGCGGACGCGTCCGCTGCCCACCTGGGCCGAGACGGCCGCGACGCTCAGGGCGCGCCTCGGCGCGCCGTTGAAGGTTGAAAGCTGAAGGCTGAATCCAGCCGACCCGGAAGTGCTCGGCGGGAGAGAGTGCCAGGCGAAGGCGAGTTACAGCTGTTCAAATAATGTCGTAGCCACAGGCATAAAAAACGCAGGATCACGTCCATTGTCATCCTGAGCGAAGCGAAGGATCCAGTTCGTTGCTGCTGCCAAATCCAGCTGGATCCTTCGCTACGCTCAGGATGACAGAGAGCAAGGTCCTGCGCTTTTTTGCGGCTATGCTTTTTGAACGTGCTCTAGCCCTCCGCCTTTCAACTCTCAGCCTTCAACCTTCAACTCCCACCCCTCAACCGCGCTCCCGCCTAGCGGGAGCGTTCAGAGCTTCTTCGCGGCGTAGGCCATGGCCTCGCCGATCTTCTCGATCTGCTCGTCGGTGTGCATCGCGGAGATGGCGGTGCGGACAAGGTCCTTGCCGGCGGGCACGGCGGGGGCGATGGACATGACGGTGAAGACGCCCTTGTCGAGCAGGGCCTTCCAGAAGGGGTAGACGCGCTCCTTCGAGCCGAGGACGATCGGCACGGCGGGCGTCTCGCTGTCCCAGATGTCGAGGCCGATCTGCTTGAGGATGGCCTTGTACTTCTTGGTGTTGGCCCAGAG
>CAZUQB010000150.1:0-6049 GCA_964622405.1 uncultured Opitutaceae bacterium
CCCGTTGGGCAATTTCAGCGATGAGCATGGCTTGGGGTTCGCCGTGAAATATTCAGAGAACAATTCTGAAAACAACGAACCCCAGTCAAGCAGTTTTGGGCTCCCGGAGGGCGGCTCCGGAGCGCCGCGGCGAATGACCGCCTGATTATTTTGCCGCCCGTTTGAGGGCCCGCTGCCAGGCCCCGGCGTACTCCTGGCGGGCCCGGATGGCGTCGGGCCAGGGGTGCGGGTTCGTGCTCACGTGGTAGCCGTGGCTCATGCCCAGCTCGGGGCAGGTCCAGAGCTCGCCGCGGGGCTTCGGGCCCTGCAGCCAGAGCGTGAAAAGGTCCTCCACGAACGCCAGGTAGTCCTTGAATTCGGGGGTCAGTTGGCCCCGGCCGTTCGTGACCGGAATCTGGCAGTGCTGGCTGTTGAAGGGGCGCAGGTGGAACAGCGAGGAATGCTGGATCAGCTTCGGCCAGGCCAGCAGCCGGGCGGAGTAGAATTGCGGCAGGATGTGCTTCGAAACCGCGAAGTGGGAGTGGTCCCACGTGACCGGCATCAGGCGGCCCGTTGCCCTCTGGAAAAGCCGGGCGATTTCCTCGAACTTCTCCGGGGTTTCCGTCGCCGTGTCGCGGTGCGTCTCGACGTGCACGCCGACCCCGAGTTCATCCGACATCTCGATGAGCTTGACCGCGAGCTTGGCCGCCACGGCCGGCGGGGTGTCGTGGTCGAGCAGCTGCACGTTCATGTAATGCACCCCCAGGTCGCGCTGCGTGATGATCTGCTTCCGCGCCGTGCTCACCTTCGAGCCGTCAAACCCGCCCATCATCACCAGGCCCAGCCGCTGCGCGATGGCCTGGATCTCGGGGTTCACCACGGCCGCGATCCCGTCAAAACCGGCGGCCTTTATTTCCTTCATCTTGCGCTCCAGCGACCACTCCTTCCGAGGGCTGGGATACTGCATCATCGACCACGGGGTGGCACACTGGATCAGGCGGGGACCGGCGGATTTTTTCGGGGTATTCATGGGTTGAAATTTCAGAGAAAATGCAGGTTGAAATGCTGAACGAAGCGGGCTCATGTTGATTCTCTGCCCCCGCTAGACAACCCCTATTATGATTCTGCATCCGGCAAACAGGCGTCGCATCATGAGTTTGTTCATGGTGGTCGTCGCCAGCCTCCCGGGTCTCCGGGCGGCGACGGATGCGGAGATCGTTCGGGGCTATCAGGACCGCCAGCAGCAGGTCCTGGCGGCCTCGGTGGACGCGATCAATCCGGCCGATCCGGCCAAGGGCAGTCATTTTGACGTTGCCGCCTGTCTTCAGCGCGGGGTGAAGCTCGAGGCCGCCCTGGCGCGGTTCATGCGCCTGACGTCCGGGAAACAGGACGGGAACATGTTCTGGATGTTCCCGATGGTGGCCGTGATGATGAACGGCGAGAAGACGCTCGATGCGCCCGCCCGCGCCCGGATCGCCGAACTGTGGCGGACCTACTGGCCGAGCCGCGGCGACACCGAGAACCATTGGGCGATGTACTACGCGTCGCTCTACCTGGCCGCCCAGTACGCCCCAGGCGCCGGTCCGGACCAGTGGTACAACGGCCGCTCCTCCGCCGAGAACCTGGCCGAGGCCCGCGGTTACCTGGAGCATTGGATGGATGTCACCGTCACCCACGGCCAGGGCGAATACGACTCTCCCAACTACATCGAGGAATACGTCATCGCCCTCTGCCTGCTGTCCGGCTGGGCCGAGGACGCCTCACTGCGGCTGCGCGCCCACCAGCTGCTCGACTACATTATATACGACTATGCGGTCGAGTCGCTCGACGGGTACTACGGCGGCGCCCACAGCCGGGTCTATCCGCGGCAGATCATCGCGCCCGGCCTGACGCCGTCGCAGGCGCTCGCCTGGCTCCTGTTCGGCTTCGGCGAACGCGTGCAGTCCGGCACGGTCCAGCTGCTGGCCCTCAGCGGCTACACCCCGCCTCCGATCCTGGAGCGCATCGCGCGGGACCGTTCCCACCCGTACGTCGAGCGCGAGCTCAAGCGCACCCGGTGGCGGATGCGCCATGCGGGCCCCGATTCGTTTGTGGTCGGCGACAAGCGCACGGCCCCGGTCTACAAGTACACCTATGTCGACGCCGACTTCGTGCTCGGTTCCTCCCAGGGCGGGTTGCTGCAGCCGATCCAGCAGCAGACGTGGAGCCTGATCTGGAAGACCGACCTGCCGGCCAAGCGGGCCGCGAACACGTTCTTCGGCACCCAGCCGTACTCGTCGCCGCTCGAGGGCACGATGTTCTTCAGCAGCGACTGGGACACGGTCACGGACCTCATCGCCCGCTCGAAGGCCGACTACGACACGCCGGACAAGCTGCCCAGCGGCTCGCCGTTCGAGCAGATCAGCCAGCAGGGCGCCGCGCTGGTCGCGCTCTACGACATCCCCGCCGGCACGCGCTTCCCGCTCGTCACCGTGTTCTTCTCCCGCGACCTCGCGCACGTGGAGGAGGACGCCTCCGGCTGGATCTTCGCCCAGGGCGGGCCCGCCTACATCGCCTACCGGCCGTTCGCCGCCGGCGAGTGGAAGCCGAACGACTGGACCGGCCTGCTGCGCGGCGGCGCCGGCGGCTTCATCAGCACCGGCTTCGCCGACTGGGGCGCCGGTCACCGCTGCTTCGTCAGCTCCGCGCTCCGCAACGGCTATGTCGTGCAGGTGGCCTCGCGCCGCGACTTCGCCTCGTACGACGCGTTCAAGGCCGCGGTCCGCGCGCTGCCGCTGCGGTTCTCCGTGCAGGACGTGCCGGAGGCGACGTTCACCACGCTCGAGGGCCGCGTGCTGCACGCGCGCTACGGCGAGACCCCCACGGTCGACGGCCGGGCGGTCGACCGCGCGCACTGGCCCCTCTTCGACAGCCCGTTTGGCGAGTCGGCCCGCGGGAGCCGCCGGCTCGAGATCCGGCACGGCGCGGACCGGCTGCTCCTCGACTTCAACCGTAACGCCCGGACCGAGTCCGCGGTCCCCCAGCCATGAACCGCCGCGCGCTGCTGCTCCTCGCCCTGCTGGGTTCCGCCACGCTGGCTCCCGCGGCCGCGCCGGCCAACCGCCTCTTCGCCGCCGTCAGCATGACCAAGGCGCAGCGCAACTCGCCGACGCCGCTCGACTCCGGTCTCTACGTCCGCGACGCCGCGGGCCAGTGGGCGCTGTTCGGCCCGCGCATTCTGGGCGTGATGAGCGTCGCGCAAAGCCCGTCCCATCCTGAGATCATGCTCCTCGCCAGCGCCGACGGCGTCGTCCGCACGGCCGACGGCGGCCGCAGCTGGCGCAAGACCACCGGCTGGGAGGTCGCCGACGTGCGCGCCTTCGCCTACGACGCGGGCCACCCGGACCGGGTCTACGCGGCCACCGCGTGGGGCCCGCTGCGCTCGACCGATGGCGGCGCCACCTGGGAACTCGCGCAGGCCGGGCTCGACCGCCTCTACTGCCAGACGCTCGTCGCCGATGTGAAGCAACCCGGCCGCGTCCTGCTCGGGCTGGAGCACGGCCTCGCCGTCTCGACCGACGGCGCCCACTCCTGGCAGCCCGTGGCCTTCCCGGAGGTCACCGTGCTGCGACTGGTGCAGAGCGCAACCGATCCTCGGCTCCTGCTGGCGACGACCCAGGGGCGCGGCGCCTGGCTGTCGCGCGACGGTGGGGTGACCTGGGCCGCGACCGACCCGGGCACGACGACTGCCAATCTCTACACCGCGACGATTTCCCCGCACGACTCGGCCCGGCTGGCCGTGGGCGGGTGGGGGACGGGCGTGCGGGTTTCCGCCGATGGCGGCGCGACCTGGACCGACCGCACCGCGGGCCTGCCGGTCCGCAACGTCTTTGTCGTGGCCTTCGATCCCGACGTCCGCGGCCGCCTCTGGGCGTCCACGTTCGAGGAGGGTACGTTCTATTCCGACGACCTCGGCGCCACCTGGCATGACGGCGGCCTCTATGGGGCGTATGCCTACGACTTTGTTTTTCTCCCCGGCCGTTGAGCCTTCCCTCGATCGTGTCTGATCAACCCTTCGTCAACTCCGCCTCCTGGATCTGGTCCGCCGAGGGTTCGCACTCGGCGCCGCCGCCGGAGGCGGCCTCGCCGTCGCACTATCAGGTGCGCTATTTCCGCCGCACCTTTGACGTGGGCGATCCCGCGGCGGCCGCGCTCACGGTGCACGTCTCCGCCGACAGCCGGTACCTGTTTTTCTGCAACGGCGTCCTGCTCGGGCGCGGCCCGGCCAAGGGTGACGTCAACCACCACTTCTACGAGACGTTCGACCTCGCGCCGCACCTGCGCCGGGGCCGGAACGTCCTCGCCGCCCTGGTGCTCGACATGTCGCGCGTCGCCCACCGGCCCGCGCTGCTCGGGCCCCCGTGCTCGGTGATGACCTACACGGGCGGCTTCGTGCTCGAGGGCGCGCTGCGGGAGGGCGCGGTTGTCACGGACCTGCGCACCGACGCCATCTGGAAGGTGGCTGTTGACCGGGCGCATCGGTTCCAGAACGAGAACACGACCTTTGAAGGCTACCTGGGGTACTTCGAGCACCGCGTGTCGCGGCTGATCCCGGTCGGCTGGAACGAGCCGGAGTTTGACGACTCCGCCTGGCCAGCAGCCCACCTGCTCTTCAAGGCGGAGCGGTTCGAGAACCGCCGCGATCCCGCGAGCCCGTACGGGCTGATGCCGCGCATGGTGCCGATGCTGGAGGAGGGCGCCCCGGCCGTCTTCGCCGACGCTTTTCTCACCGGCGGCGCGCCGGTGCCGGCCGCGTGGCACGAGCTGCTCACGCAGGGCCGCGCGCTGACGCTCGCCGCGGGCGAGACCGTGACGCTCGTGCTCGACGCCGCCGCGCTGACGACCGCGTTCCCGTGCCTGGCGGTGGCAGGGGGCGCCGGCAGCACCGTGCGCCTGACCTACGCGGAGGCGCTGCGCCTGCGCTGGGACACGCCGGGCGCGAAACTCCTCGGCCGCCAGCAGTCCCTCGCCAACCTGGCGTCACATTTCGCCGACGAGAGCCGCGGCTGGACCTTTGACCGCCGGGGCGAGGTGACCGGCTGGAGCGACATCTGGGAGCCGTCGGGCCGCGAGGAAATCTTCGAGCCGCTGCACTGGCGGGCGTTCCGTTATGTCGGCCTGCAGATCAAGGTGGGCGCCGCGCCGCTCACCCTGCGCGCCATCCAGCACCGGTTCACCGCCTACCCGTATCGGATCGCGGCCACGTTCCGCTCGTCGGATCCGGCGCTCGACCGGATCTGGGCCGTCGGACTGCACACGATGCGGATGTGCTCGCACGAGACGTTTGAGGACTGCCCGCACTACGAGCAGATGCAGTACGCCGGGGACACGATGATCACGTCGAAGCTCGGCATGCTCACCACGGGCGACTACCGCCTGAGCCGCCAGGCGTTGTACCACTTCGACTGGTCGCGCCTCTCCGACGGCCTCACCCAGGCGCGGTTCCCGTCCCGCCTCGTGCAGATCATCCCGGCGTGGAGCATCCACTGGATCACGAACCTCAAGGACTACTTCTACTGCACCGGCGACCGCGCCACCTTGCGCGACCTCCTGCCGGGCGTGCGCGCGGTGCTCGACTGGTACCGCCGCCACACCGACGAGGACGGCCTGCCGGCGCGGATGCCCTACTGGAACATCACCGACTGGTGTCCGTGGTGGCCGCGCGGCGTCGTGCCCGGCGCCGACACCGGACCGACGTGCATCCACGCGGCGCAGTACATCAACGCCCTCGACGAGGCCGCGCTGCTGCTCCGGCACGTGGGCGCAGCCGCCGAGGCGGACGCGCTGGCGCGCGAGGCCGACGCGGCCCGGCGCAAGGCGCACGCCCGCTTCTGGTCGGAGTCCGAGGGGCTCTATTTCGACCGGCCGGGTGGCCCCGAGATCAGCCAGTACGGCAACGCCTGGGCGATCGTCGCGGGCCTGGCGGGCGAGCGGGAGCGCGCGATCATGCTGCGCCGCTTTCCGACCGATCCGAAACTCGCGCCGGGCTCGTTCTTCTGGTGGCACACCGGCTTCGCGGCGCTCGCGCGCT
>CAZUQB010000151.1:0-3342 GCA_964622405.1 uncultured Opitutaceae bacterium
CCTTTCGCTCCGCCACGCAGCAGCTGCGCCGTCAGCTGGGTTCCCGGGTCGTCCTGACGGACGCGGCCGCCCGGTTCGAGGCGTCGTTCGACAGCAGCAAGATCTCGTTCCCGCCGGCCGCGGTCATCCGCCCGCGGAAGGAGGCGGATGTGGGCGTCGTCCTCACCCTGGCCAACCGGCGCCGCGTGCCGGTCACGGTCCGGGGCCGCGGCACGACGCTCATGGGCTCGGCCGCACCGGTTCGCGGAGGCTGGGTCATCGACCTGCGGCCGCTCCGCCGCCTCCGCGTCGACGTCGAGGCGGGGCTCATCCACGCCCAGGCCGGCGCCACGGTCGGCGACATCCAGCGCGCCGCGGCGGCCGAGGGCTGGTTCTATCCGCCCGACCCGTCGTCCAAGGAATACTGCACGATCGGCGGCAACATCGCGTGCAACGCCGGCGGGATGCACGGCGGGAAGTACGGCGTGACCCGCGATTTCGTCGTCGCGCTGCGCGGTTTCCTGCCGACCGGTGAGTTCGTGGAGTGGGGGACCGCCACCAAGAAATTCTCCGCGGGCTTCAATCTCCGCGACCTCTGGATCGGCAGCGAGGGCATGCTCGGGGTCGTCACCGGCGCCGTGCTGAAACTCATACCGGCGCCGGCCGAGCGGTGGACCCTGCTGACCTCGTTCCGCGACGAGACCGCGGCCGTGCGCGCGGCGCTGGCGCTCTTCCGCCAGCGGGTGCAGCCCGCGATCTGCGAGTTTCTCGACCGCCAGAGCGTGGAATGCGCCGAGCGCGCGACCGGCACCACGGTGTTTCCCGGCCAGGCCGGGCGCCCTGTGATCCTGCTGGAGCTGGCCGGCAGCGCGGCCGAGCTGCGCGAGCAGAAGGCCCACGTGCTCGCGTGGGCGCGGACGCACACGCTCGCGCATCGCGCCGCGCGCAACCGCGCCGAGGCCGAGACGCTGTGGGCCGTGCGCCGCAAGTGCTCGGGCGCGATGTTCGAGCTCGGTGACGCGAAGCTCAACGAGGACATCGTCATCCCGATGCGGAACTACGTCCGCTTCATCCGTTACCTGGCCGCGCTGAAACGCCGCTCCGGGCTGGCGATCCCGACCTTCGGGCATCTCGCCGACGGCAATCTCCACGTGAACATCATGTACCACCGCGCCGATCGCGCCGAGTCGCGGGCGGCCGAGGCCGCGGTGACCGACCTGATGCGCACCGTGGTGTCGCTCGACGGCGCGATCTCCGGCGAGCACGGCATCGGCCTCGCCAAGACGCCGTTCCTGCGCGTGCAGCACCGCCCGGCCCAGGTGAAGGCGATGCAGGCCGTGAAGCGCGCGCTCGATCCCCGGGGCATCCTGAATCCCGGCAAGATGTTCGAGCCGGTGCGCATCTGGAAGTTTCCGAAGGTCGCGGTGCACCTGCCCTGGGATCACAAGTAGCGCTTGCGACGCCGCCTCGACGCGGCACGATCCCTCGGCGGGCAAGATTGGGCGTCCGGCGTTCGGCGTCCCGTTTGGCCGGCCCCATACCCCATGTTTTTCCGCTGCCTTTGTGCCGGGCTCGGCTTGGCCGTGTCCTTGGTTTGTGCCGAGGTGAAACCGCTGCCCTATGCGCGGGCCGAGTGGATCGTGCCGCCGGCGGTGGTCGTTGCCCATGAACTCGAGCGGGTGTTCATCGGCCCCGGCACGACGCAGCTGCCTGATGGCGACATCCTGATGCTGGCACCCTGGGGCTCGGCGCCGGCGCTGTTCGAGGAGCTGCGCGGGGTCTACCCGCCGCCGCCGTTCTACCGCAGCTCTGACCGGGGCCGCACGTGGCGGCGCGGCGAGCGCATCCCGCTCGAGTGGAAACTCACCGGCACCATCAACAACGGCGGCATGTCGTTTCTCCGGCTCCGCGACGGGCGGCTCGCGCTCGTCGGCCACCGCTACGTGCCGGACAACAAGGGCGGCGGCCTGCCGTTCATCTCGTTTTCCTCCGACCAGGGCGCCACCTGGACGCCGGCCCGCCTCGTCGGCCGCGAGGTGGCCGCCGACGATCCCTGGTACATCATGAACGACCGGCTGGTGCAGCTGCGGTCCGGCCGGCTGCTCGTGCCGGTGGCGCATGCCGTCAAGGACAGCGGTCCCGAGGGCGACCTCGCGGAGTCGGGCTGCTTCTACAGCGACGATGCCGGGGCGACGTGGCGGCTCTCGTCCCTCGTGCGGCCGAAGGGCGCGCTCCGGGGCATGGCCGAACCGTGCGCGGCGGAGCTGCCCGACGGAAGGATCCTGCTGCTGGCGCGCTCCGGCACCGGCTACCTCGTGGCCGCGTTCTCCGCCGATGCCGGCGCCACCTGGTCGGAGCCGCGCAACACGACCCTGCTCTCGCCCTGCACCTCGCTCACGCTGAAGACGCTGCCCGACGGCCGCCTGATCGTGTTCTACAACCACGTGAAGGAGGACGGCCCCGGCAGCCTGTTCCCGCGGTGCCCGCTGGTCTACGCGGTCTCGGTGGACGGCGAGCACTGGGGCCCGCCGGTGATCGTGGACGACGAGGGCTGGGATCCGGTCCAGCCGACCCGCGAGAACATCTATCCGTCGGTCTGCTTTCTCGACGAGGGCATGCTGGTCGTGTGGTCCTCGCACTTCTCGACGGCGGGCAAGGTGCGCCGGTCGATCGAGCAAAACCTGGTTGGCGGCGGCAAGCGGGGTGTGATGCAATACCCGCGGCCATGAAGTCCACCCTCCTCATCCGTCCCTACCGTCCGGCCGACGAGGCCGATGTCATCGCGCTCTGGCGCGACTGCGCCATGCTGCGCTGGAGCGACCCCCGGAAGGACATCGCGCGCAAGCTGAAGGTCAACGGGGACTGGTTCCTCGTGGGCGAGGTCGGCGGCCGCGTGGTCGCGACCTGCATGGTCGGCTACGAGGGCCATCGCGGCTGGATCAACCTGCTCGCCATCGCGCCGCGCCATCAGCGCAGCGGCTTCGGCCGGCAGCTCATGGCCGAGGCGGAGCGGATCCTCCGCGGCGTCGGCTGCGCGAAGATCAATCTCCAGGTGCGTGACACCAACCGGCAGGTCATCGCCTTCTACGAGCGGCTGGGATTCGTGACCGATCCGCTGGTCTGCATGGGCAAGCGGCTCGAGCCGGACTGACGGCTTGCACCGGGTTCCGGGCTCCGCGACCGTTGGCGCATGCAGTATCGCTTTGAGTTCCGCCGCTACTGCCTCCCGTTCCGGCTGCCCCTCCGGACGTCGCAGGGGCCGTGGAGCGAGCGCGAGGGCGTGCTGGTCCGGCTGGTGGACGAGGGCGGTCGCGCCGGCTATGGCGAGGCCGCGCCGATCCCGTGGTACGGCACCGAGACGGC
>CAZUQB010000151.1:3442-6033 GCA_964622405.1 uncultured Opitutaceae bacterium
ACCGTCGCGGACGAACTCGGCCTGCTGGACGATGTCTGCGCGGCCCTGCCGGGCGGCGCCCAGTTGCGGCTCGACGCCAACGGGGCCTGGGACCGTCGCCAGACCGAGCGCTGGCTCGACCGCTGCGCGGACCGTCCGGTGGAGCACGTGGAGCAACCGGTTCCAGCCGAGGCCGAGGGGGCGACCGACCTGCTGCTCGGCCTGGCGGGCGATTATCCGACCCCGATCGCGCTCGACGAGTCGATCGCTGGCGAAGGCGACCTCGAGCGCTGGCTCGCGGCCGGCTGGCCCGGCGTCTACGTCGTGAAGCCCTCGCTGCTCGCCAACGTGGCCGGCGCGCTCGACGCGCTGCTCGAGGCGAAGGCGCCGGTGGTCTTTTCGTCCGCCCTCGAGACCGCGCTCGGCACCCGGCTGGCCCTGCGGGCCGCCTTCGCCTGGACCGGCGAGCGTCGCGCGGTCGGCTTCGGGGTCTGGCCGCTCTTTGCCGATCCGCGCTTCGACGGACTCGTGACGGCGCCGTTCATCCGCTGGGACGACCTCGAGCGCATCGATCCGGAGGCCATATGGAACGCGCTGAGCTGATCAGACTCCTGCGCGCCACCGGCGGCACGGTCGAACGTGACGGCCACATCTTCCTTACGGATCCCAGTTGGACCGGGCGGGAGCGCGCGGCGCTGACGGCGCTGGCGCCGGAGGGTTCGTCGGGCGCGGCGCCGGACACCGGCTGGCTGTGCGTCCCGACCGGCGGCACGAGCGGCGGGCTGAAATTCGCACGGCATGACGAACTCACCCTTGCCGCCGCCGTGCGGGGCTTCTGCCGTTATTTCGGGCTGGAGCGCGTGAACGCGGTCGGCGTCCTGCCGCCGCATCATGTGAGCGGCCTGATGGCGCGGGTCCGCTGCGCCGCGACGGGCGGGGTGCATGTCGACGCGAGCTGGAAGGACCTGGAGGCCGGGCGGTGGCCCGAGCTGGGGCCGGGAGACTGGGTCCTGTCGCTTGTGCCCACCCAGCTGCAGCGGCTGCTGGGCTCCGAGACCGGCCGGGCGAGGCTGCAGCAGTTCCGGCTCATTTTCCTCGGCGGCGGACCGACGTGGCCCTCCCTGGCCGAACAGGCGGCGGAGGCTCGGCTGCCGGTGGTGCTGAGCTACGGGATGACGGAGACCGCGGCCATGATCGCGGCGCAGCGGCCGGAGGAATTCCTCGCCGGTGACCGCACCTGCGGGCGGGCGATGCCCCACGCGAGCATCAGGATCGACGGGGACGGCGTGGTGCGCGTTACGGGCGAGTCGGTGTTCCGCGGGTATTATCCGGAGCGACGGGAGACCCGGGAGTTTGACACTCAAGATCTGGGAACACTGGACGCGGCGGGCCGGCTGCGGCTGCTGGGACGCCGCGACGCCGCGATCATCACCGGGGGCAAGAAAGTCCAGCCCCTTGACGTGGAGGCGGTGCTCCGATCCAGCGGCGAGTTTGCCGATGTCGTGGTGCTCGGCGTGCCCGACGCGGAGTGGGGCGAGGCGGTGGTGGCCTGTTATCCCGGCGGTGAGCCGGCGCCGGACGCGGAGCGGGTTCGCCGGACGCTGTCCGGGCTGGCGCCGCACGAGCGGCCCAAGCGCCTGGTCCCGATCACGCCGTGGCCGCGCAACGCCCAGGGCAAGGTCAACCGCGCGGCGCTGGTTGACGCGCTGCGCTCGGCGACAATTTCCCCATGAAGAGCTTCTCGCTGGCCGCGTTGTTCCTCGCGCTCGCCCTCGCTCCCTGCCGGGGCGCGGTGCCCACGCCACAGATGGCGATGGAGTGGAACCAGAGCGCCGATCCGAAGAAATGGGAGCTGAAATGGCTCGACGGCAATGAGCGCGGCGTGGTGGCCGAGTTTGTTCCGGTTGGCGACGACCTCAGGGCCTGGAAGGAAATGGTGGCCCAACAGGTCGTG
Source organism: uncultured Opitutaceae bacterium (assembly GCA_964622405.1). GTDB lineage: Bacteria > Verrucomicrobiota > Verrucomicrobiia > Opitutales > Opitutaceae > Opi-474. Next base: position 5,376 of record CAZUQB010000151.1, read on the forward strand.
TTCTTCCGGCGCCCGCTCGGCGACTACGTCAGCAAATGGAAGGAGCGCATGCTCAAGGCCGACCCCGGCATGACCATCCAGGTCGAGGAGGACCCCGACGGCTCGGTCACGGTCAGCTACACGTCGTTCTTCGCCCGCGAGCAGAGCATCCGGCGGTTCCTGCGCGGACCGGACGGCATCTACATGCTCGCCTACCACGTCCGCCCGGGCCTGGCCGAGGTGGAGCGGCTCCTGCTCTGGAAGGTAATCCTCCGGCAGGCCAAGCTGTCGCCCAACCCGCAGCTGGCGGGCCCGCGGCGTTAGGGTCAGCCGGCCTCGATCCAGGCGGCGAGGGCCGGGGGCAGGTCGAGGCGCTGGCGCTTGGCCAGCGACGAGGCCACGTGTTCCGTGCGGACCCGGGCGGCCAGCTTGTTGGGCCGGCCCAGCTTCGTGATCTCGTAGTCGAGCGCGAACGAGTGCGGCGTCAGCCGCGAGGGGGTCACGGTCACCGTCACCTTGTCCCCGCACTGCAGGGGCCGGTAGTATTCCGCGCTGCTCTTCGCGATCGGGATGATGACGTCGGCGCGGCCCAGGAAGTCCTTCAGGTCCAGGCCGGCCTGGGCCAGCGCCTCCTCGTACGCCTCGTGGCAGAGCACGTAGGTGCGCGCGAAGAACACGA
>CAZUQB010000152.1:0-6011 GCA_964622405.1 uncultured Opitutaceae bacterium
CTCATCCACCGGGCGGTCCGTCGCGGAAGGGCGAGGGAGCGAACGAAGGAAAGCGGCCGTGGTTGGGAAGGCCCGCGGAGCGCAGGGTATGCGGCTCGACGCAGGCGTGAAGGACCCAAGTTCGCCCGGGGGGCGGCGGGCCGCAACCTCATTTTTGGCGGCCGTCCCGGAGGCCGACGGCAACTGACTGGTTACAAGCGACTAAGCGCGTCCGGAATGGGCCAAGACGGGCTTGCCAGCGTGGTCCGGCCTTCCCAGCCTCGGGCTCCATATGGACAAGCTCGAGGAAATCTTCCGCATGCAGGACGCCCTCAACCGCCGGATCGGGGTCAATCTGCCGCCCCCGACCGACGAGGAAAAGGCCAAGTGGATCCTCAACTACACGCGCGCCATGCAGCAGGAGACCGCCGAGCTAATCGACAGCGTGCCGTGGAAGTGGTGGGCCAAGTACCAGAAGTTCGACGAGCAGAACGCCAAGGTCGAGGTCGTCGACCTGTTCCACTTCCTCGTGTCACTCGCCCAGACCCTCGGCATGACCGCCGACGACGTCTACCAGGCCTACCTGAAGAAGAACGCCGTCAATCACCAGCGCCAGGACTCCGGCTACGCCAAAAAGGACGAGGCCGACTCGAAGCACATCTAGCGGAAGGCCGGGCAACGGGCCCGAGTTGACGGCTGACAGCTGGGGGCTGGCAGCGGGGAGCCGACCGCGGCGGGGCCGCGGGTCAGCGGGTCACCACGAAGGCGGCGGTGACGTCGACGGCGACGGCGCCGTTTTCGACGACGTGCGCGCGGAGCTTCAGCTTCGCCTTCCCGTAACGGGCGAGGGCGTCCTTGAACTCGGCGATCGCCGCCTGGGCCGGGCGCTCGCAGATGGCGCGCAGATCACCCAGCACCGGACGGCGGTAGGCCGCCCGGCTTTCCTTCACGACGATGTGCCAGACGGGCTTGGCCGCGTTGGCCTCATCGCGCATCAGTTCCCACACGACGCCGTAGCCGGCGAGGGTGGCGAGCGAAACCAAGCTGCCGCCGAACGCGGTGTTGAGGGAGTTTTTGTTCTGCTCCTTCGGCGCGATCAGCACCAGCTTGTGGTCGTCGCTCACCTCCACGCCGACGCCCATCGCCTTCGCGAGGGGAATCATCTCGTGCAGGAAGAGCTCGAGCGCTGGTACCTTGACCGGTTTCATGACGGGCCGGACGTTGGAGGAGTTTTGCCTGCACGTCAAAGCCCCCGAAGCCACTGCGTGAATTATCTTACCCCCGCCCGCGCCGCTTGACCCGCCGCCCCGCCTGCGCTCACTCCTCGGATCATGATCCAGCCCGGCCAGAAATTCGATACCCGACTGCCGCTCAAGGTTTTCCGCGACGGACGCGAGGAGGAGGTCACGCTCCACGACCTGCTCACGCGCCCGGCGATCGTGTCCGTTTACATGCGGAACAATACACCCGGCTGCGACCGCCAGAACGAGAGCTTGGCGGCCCACGCGGCCGAGTTCGACCGCGCCGGCTACACGCTCATCGCGCTCAGCCGCGACAGCTGCGGCTCGCACGCGAAGTACGCCGCGAAGCATCGAATCACGTATGTGCTGGCGAGCGATCCGGACGACCGCTTCGCGCGGGCGGCCGACGCGATCGTCGAGAAGTCGATGTACGGGCGAAAGTTCACCGGCCCGGCCCGCGCCGCGTTTGTGCTGGCGCGCGATGGCACCGTGCTGGCCGTGATTCCGAAGGTCGATACCGCGGATCATGCGGGACAACTGAGGGAAGTGTTGAAGGGATTGAAGCAGTAGGTCGGAACCGAACGAACGCCGAATTTCGGGCGCCGAACTTCTAGCACGGAAGTGAGGTCCCCTCGAATTGAGGACAGCGGGCGCGGCATGCTTTGCGCAGTTGCGGCAGTTCGTGCCGCCGCTAAACTCGTCGCATGAACTTCACTCCCCGTGTTCGTCGCCGGTTCGTCGTCGCGCTGTCCGCGGTTCTGGTGTTCACGGTCGTCGGGTTCTTCGTGCTCCCGCCGATCATCCGGTCCCAGGCGGAGAAACGCCTGACCGCGCTGCTTGGTCGGACGGTGACCATCGGCAAGGTGCGGCTCAATCCGTACGCGCTGTCGCTGACCGTCGAGAATTTCGACATCCGCCTGAAGACGGGCGACGGCTCGTTCATGGGGTGGAACCGGTTGTACGTGAACTTTGACGCGCTGTCGTCGCTGTGGGGCGAGTGGGTGGTGAGCGACGTCGAGCTCGACGGGTTTCACGTGGGCGTGGTGATTCTCCAGGACGGCTCGCTGAATTTTGCCGACCTGGTCGAGCGCGTGGCGGCCAAGCCCGCCGCGGGCCCGCCGCCGGCGCCGTCCGGGCCGGCCCGTCCGCTGCGCGTGGGCAACCTGAAGGTCACCGATGCCCGGCTCGAGTTCTCCGACCGCTCGCGGGCCCAGCCGTTCGCCACGGTCCTGGGGCCGGTGTCGGTGGCCGTGACGAATTTCCGCACCGTGGGTGAGTCGGGGGCGCCGTATCATTTCCTGGCGGTGACCGAGGCGGGCGAGAAACTTGAGTGGTCCGGCACGCTGTCGGCGCAGCCGCTCAAGTCCGAGGGCGAGTTGCGGCTCGAGAACATCCTCCTGCCGAAGTACGCCCCGTATTACTCGAATCTCACGCGGGCCGACCTCGCCGGGGGCTTGCTCTCGGTGCGCGGCCGCTATGCCGCAAGCTTCGACGGCGGGAAGGCCAAGGTTCAGCTCAGCGACGGCGCGGTCCAGCTGCGCGGGCTAAAGGTGGTGGAGCGGGCGACCAAGGAAACCGCGTTCGAGCTCGCCGCCCTGGATCTGAACGGCCTGAAGGCCGACCCGCTGGCGCCCAAGGTGGCGCTCGACTCGCTGGTGCTTTCGGGCGGCACCGTGAACGTCCGCCGCGAGGCCGACGGTTCACTGAACCTGATTAGCCTCCTGCAGCCGGAATCGTCGCCGGCCGCGGGTTCCCCCAAGGCAGCGACCGTCGCCCCGGCTCCGGCCGCGCCGTCGGCCCGGCGCCCGGAAGTCACGGTGGCCGAGTTCGCGCTCAAGAACTTCACGGTGAACATCACCGACCGCGCTGCGCCGCGCCCGGCGCAACTGGCGCTGGGCGGCCTCCAGTTCTCGCTGAAGCAGCTCACGCTGGCCGACGGCGCGGTGATGCCGTTCGACCTGTCGCTCGCGTGGGCGCCGCAGGGAACCGTGCGGGTCGCGGGCACGGCAACGGTCTTTCCGTCGGTGGTCGTGGACTTGAAGACGGATGTCGCGGGCCTGGAGCTCCGGCCGCTCAGTCCGTATCTCGAGCAATTCGTGAACGCCCGCCTGACGCAGGGCGCGGTCTCGACGAGCCAGACCGTCCATTTGGCGCTGCCGGCGGGAGGCGCGCCCGAGGCGACCGTCACGGGCGAGGTGACCGTCGAGAAACTCGGTCTGGTGGACAGCGCGCACAACGAGGACCTCGTGGGCTTTGGCCGGCTGGCGCTGACGGGAATCAAGGTGGCGACGGCGCCCAGGCTGACCGTGGCGCTCGACGAGATCGCCCTCACCGGACCCTACGCTCGTGTCCTCGTGAACGCGGACGCGACCGTCAACCTGCAGACCCTGGCCAAGACGCCACCGACCCCCGCGGGGCCGAAGACGGAGGGAACTGCAGCGTCCCCCACGGCTCCGGTGGCGACGCCGCCGGCTTTGCCGAGCATCACGATCGGCCGGGTGGTCATCGCGGACGGCGACTTCAGTTTCACGGACCGCTCGTTGGAGCCGAACGTGCGCCTTGGACTCGGGCAGTTTGGCGGCACGATCACAGGACTCTCGTCGGAGAATCTGGCGCGGGCGGAGGTCGACCTGAAGGGCTCGGTCGACGGCGTCGGGCCGGTGTCGATTGCCGGCAAACTTGATCCGCTCGGGGCCAAGCCGTTTGTCGACCTCCAGGTCGATTTCAAGAACGTGGACCTGCTGCCCATCAGCCCGTACACGGGCAAGTACGCCGGCTACGAACTCGCGCGCGGCAAGCTGGTGGTGGACACGAAAGTCCACGTCGATGGCCGGCAGCTCGACACGAGCAATGTCGTCACGCTGCACCAGTTCACCTTCGGCGCGGCGACCAACAGCAAGGACGCCACCGGCCTGCCGGTGCGGCTGGGCGTGGCGCTGCTGAAGGACCTCGACGGGAAGATCGTGATCGACCTGCCGGTGCAGGGCAGCCTGGACGACCCGAACTTCCGCATCGGCAAGGTGGTGCTGCGCGTGATCGTGAACCTGCTCACCAAGGCGGCGACGTCGCCGTTCTCGCTGCTCGGCTCCATGTTCGGAGGCGGGGGCGAGGAGCTGGCATTCCAGGAATTCGCGCCGGGCGGCAGCGAACTCCAGCCGGCCGAACTGCCGAAGCTGGCGACCATGGTGAAGGCGCTGACAAACCGGCCGGGGCTGAGCCTCGGGCTGGAAGGCTCCTTCGACCCCGCGGCCGACACCTACGCGCTCAAGCGGGAAAAGCTGTCCGAGCTGGTGCGCCGGCAGATCTGGGAGGCCCGGCATGCGGTCGACCCGAACATCGCTCCGCCGGCGCAGCTGGCGATCACGGCGGAGGAACAGGCGGCGATGGTGAAGAAGCTTTTTGACGAGAAGTTCCCGCCGGGCACCCAGTTTGGCGCGCCACTCGTGGGCCCGCCGCCGGTCACGGCCGCACCTGCCCCCAAGCCGGGTCTGGTCCGGCGCGTGATCAACGTCATCACCTTCAAGTCCGCCCGCGCCGAACCAGCCAAGCCGAAACCGGCCGAGCCGGCCGCGACGACGGCGGCTCCGGGCATCCCGCTGGAGGAGATGACCGGCCGCCTCGCCGAAACCATGAAAGTCGACGACAACGACCTCCGGGCGCTGGCCACGGCCCGGGCCGAACGGGTGCGCGACTACCTCGTCAACACCGGTCACATCGCCGGCGAGCGCCTGTTCCTTGCCCAGGCGACGGACGCGGCGAAGCAGAACAAGGGACCGAGAGTGTTCCTCAGTCTGCAGTGAGGGGAGGTTACAGGGAACAGGGGACCAGGTAACAGGGTGAGGGGCGGTCAGGCCTCTCGCTCGAGTCTTGTTACTTGATTCCTGAGCCCGGTTGCCTGCCATGCTTGGCTCATGAACTGCCGGTCTGGCTGTGGCGCGTGCTGCATTGCGCCGTCGATTACCTCGCCGATTCCCGGGATGCCTCACGGGAAACCGGCAGGAGTCCGCTGCGTCCAGCTCCTGCCTGATTACCGCTGCGCGCTGTTCGGCCGACCCGAGCGCCCGGCCTTCTGCACGAGCCTGCGGCCCAGTGAGGAGATGTGCGGCCCCACCCGGGACTTCGCCCTGAACTACCTGGGCGCACTCGAACGGGCGACAGGAGGCTAGGGTGCGTGGTGAGGGATAAAATGTTCGTTGCGGGTCTCGCGCACTGACCCTTGCCTTGGCGCATGGCTCTCGAACTCCGCCCCAACTGCGAATGCTGCGATCGCGACCTGCCGCCGGCGTCGCCCGAGGCGTACATCTGCACCTATGAATGCACGTTCTGCGGGGACTGCGCGCGGGAGCGGCTGAAGTTTGTCTGTCCGAATTGCGGTGGCGAACTCGTGCGCCGGCCGATCCGCCCCGCCGCAAAGCTCGTGAAGGATCCCGCTTCGACCGTGCGGGTTAGGCGCGGCCAGCCCTGCACGGGGTCCGCGTGACCTTGGCTGGGCCAAGCGTCGTCGAGACTGCCGGAGTCGGATAGCGGGTTACCCTTGGTTGGTTGTCCCGTTATGCTGACGGACAAACGCTGGTGCGCCGAAAGTGAGGCCGCCAATCTGGGTTCGTGAGCCACTTGTGAGCGTACGCAATTGTATCTTCCCTTGGCATTGGATGCTTGTCACCAATGACGGCGACGTTTTGCCCTGCAGTCATGGGTCGGCTCCGGTCGGCAATCTTCACATCAGCTCGGCTGAGGAGATTTGGAATGGCCCCTTGATGCAAGAGGTCAGGAGTTCGCTCCTGCAGGGCA
>CAZUQB010000153.1:0-2582 GCA_964622405.1 uncultured Opitutaceae bacterium
GCCGTCAGGTTGAGCGTGATGGTCGTCGCGGTCGGCGAGGCGCTGAAGAAGATGAAGCCGCGCAGGTAGTTCGGCACCGAGATCGTGGTGGTCGCGTTGGTGATCTCGAACTCCGGCGCCACGAGGCCGTTCGTGGCGAGCGCGCCCGGCAGGACGTAGTCGGGATGGAAGAAGTTGAACACCGTCGGCGACCGCAGCGCGGCCTGGCCCAGGGAGTTCTCGGGATTCGTGATCGTATAGCGGCCGCCGGTGGACGAGGCACCGAAGGAGCGGAGGACGTTGGTCAGGCGGAGCAGCGGCTCGCGCAGCTTGCCGTAGCCGGCGTTGCCCAGCACCGCGGTCGAGCGCGCCTCGTAGTCGGTCAGGATCGCGCGGACCACGGCGCCGAGGTTGCCGCGGGTGCCGGTGCCGTCGTTGGCAAACACCTGCGCGACGCGGTAGACGTAGGCCGGGCTCGGGTTGCTGGTGACCAGCCGCTGGATCAGCTGGCGGGCGACGAACGGCCCGGTGTTCGGGTGGTTGAACAGTGCGTCGAGCGTCTGCGCGAGGTCGGTGATGCCGCTCTGGTTGGCCGGCAGCACCACGCCGTTCACGATGTACTTAGTGGTCGTGTCATGGAACGCGGGGAACAGCTGCATCGGCGAGAAGTAGTTCGCGGGCGCGCTGCGGAAGGCGTTGGCGTTCGTCGAGGGATAGGCCCAGCCGGTGAAGACCTTGGCCATCTCGGTGATCGTGGTCTGGTCGTAGGTCGGGATCGGCAGGCCGGTGGCGTCCAGCTTGAGCGTGCCGTCGGGTTGGAGCTGGTTGAGGCCGATGGTGAACAGCTGCATCACCTCGCGAGCATAATTCTCATCGGGGCTCGTCGTCGCGGTGGCCTTGGCGTTCCGCAGCGAGCTGAGGTAGTTGCCCATGATCGGGCTGAGGGTGACGTTCTCCAGCAGGGTCCGGAAATTGCCGAAGGCGCCGTTGCCGAGGAGATCGTAGTAGTTCGCAAGCCCCTCGGGCTGGGCGATCGAGACGTCGGAGACGACGAAAAGCTCGCTGAGGGCGAAGGCGACCCGCTGCCGCAGCTGGTCGGGGGCGGTGAGGACCGTCTTGAACCACGCGGCCTGGCGGTTGGCGGCGTTCATCGTGCCGTCGGAGTTGCCGCCGTAGGCCGCGAGGTCGGCAAGGGCGGCCGTGCGATGGGACGTGAACGGCAAGGCGAGCTGCGCCGTGATCCACGTGTCGTAGCTGCTGGTCGCCAGCGCATCGACCTCGGCCTGGGTCGGCCCGAAGGTGGCCTGGGCGAGGAACCGCGCGGCGCCGGCGGCGCCCGGCGCGCCGGCCGGCAGGGTGGGCGGCGCGGGCGGCGGCGTGAACGTCTTGGAGCCGGTGGCCTGGACGAAGGTGCCGCTCAGCTCGCCGGTGGGATAGCTGGCGGTGTCGATGCCGACGTAGATGTTGCCCGACTGGATCGCGTTCACCAGGTCCGCAACCGAGTACTGGCCCACCGGGGCGAGGTTCCAGTAGACCGACGCGACCTGCCCAGGCGGCAGGTTGAACACATAGTCGCCCGTGCCGCCGATCTGGAGGTGGGCGACGACCTCGGCCGACGACAGGTTGGAGAACGACACGCTGACCTGCGCGACCGTGCCGGCGGCGTTGAGAAGGATGGTCGCCGTGCCGGACGCGGTGGACGTGGTGGCGTTGGCGCGGGGCCGCAGGTTGGCGACGTACAAGGTCGAGGCCGCGGGCGAGATCGTGACCGACGCCGAGTTTTGCGCCCCGGGCACGTAACCATTGCCGGGCACCACGGTGAGCGTGACGACCGAGGTCGTGCCGCTCAGCAAGTCGGCGTTGGGCGAGATCGGGATCTTCGCCGTGGCGGCGCCGCTCGGGATCGTGACCGTCGCGGGATAAAGCGGGTAATAGTCGAGTCCGTTCACGGCGGTGCCGCCGACGGTGTAGGTGACGGTGAGCGGGGTGAGGAGATCGCCGACGCGCGTGACCGTGAACTCACCGGGATTGGCGCCGGACTTGTCGGCGGCGGAGTCGGTGGCGGCGATGGTGACGGTGGCGGGGCCGGACGGGGTGACATCGTACACCTCGACGAGGGCCACGCCGGTGGTGTTGCCGACGCCGCTGACCTGGATGGCGTAGCTGCCGGGCGTGAAGTCGGCGAGGATGGCGGCGTCCTTGCTGGCCGGGTCGTTGAACGGCTGGGCGCCGGCCTGGGCGAACGAGGCGGCCAGCGTGCTGCCCGACACGGCATTGGGACCGATGGGGGTGCCCCAGTCGTCGTTCTCCGCGTAGGTGACGGTGTTGGCGCTGTTCGTGACCTTGAGGGTGGGGTTGGCGAGCGTGCCGCTGACGCCGTAGGCCGCGAGGGCCGGGCCGGAGACACGGACCAGCAGGCGCCGCGTGCCGGCGCCGTCGGAAATGACGAAGCCTGGCAGCGTCACGCCTGCGCCGGTGCCGACCAGCGCGCGGGTGGACAGGTTGATGAGCTTCGCGGTGGCGGTGCCGACCTCGTAGATCTCGATGTTGGCGATGCCGGTGGCGCCGCTGGCGCTGGCGACCTGCGCGGAGTAGACGCCGGG
>CAZUQB010000153.1:2682-6008 GCA_964622405.1 uncultured Opitutaceae bacterium
GGGGGGCGGCAGGGCTGGTCTCCCGAAAAGACGCCGCGAGGGCAACAAAGTAACGGTAAGAATTCCGTAAACGAAGCTCGCCGCGCCTCGTCTACGGAATGGGGGCTGGGAGCCGGTCGGTCGAAGCCCGGCTGAGACTCCCGTGAGCCGCGGCCACCGCTTACTCCGCTCCGAACCAGGCTTTCCATCTCCCAGCACCCATCTTCCAACTTCCACCTGAACCCGCCCCGACGGGTTCAGGTCACCGTCCGCAGCTGCACGCTGTCCACCAGCCGGTCCTGGGAGAGGATGTCGGAGGCGATGATCAGCTTGTCGCCGGGGGCGACGCGCTTGGCGCGGCGCAGGAGGGCGATCGCGTTCTCGATCGTGGCATCCGGCTCGGTCGCGAACGGCATCAGGAAGGGCTCGACCGCCCGGAGCAGGCGGAGCTGCCGCAGCAGCTCGATGCTGGGCGTGACCGCGAGGATCGGCGCGCTGACCGGCCGCAGGGCCGCCAGGCCGTGCGCCATGAAGCCGTGCCGGGTGAAGGTCAGGATCTTCGAATACGGGATTTCGTTCGCGAGGACCACCGCCGAGTGCAGGACCTTCATGCGCTCGCCCGTGAAGACCGACGGCTCGCGGCCGGTGTTGTCGGTCTCGGACTCGATGCGGCGCGAGATCTTGTCGAGCATCTGGACGCACTCAACCGGGTACTTCCCGACGGTGGTCTCGCCGGAGAGCATCACGCAGTCGGCTAGCTCGTAGACGGCGTTGGCGACGTCGGTGATTTCCGCCCGGGTCGGCACGGGCTGCGTGATCATCGACTCCAGCATGTGCGTCGCGACGATCACCGGGCGGCCCTGCGCGAGGCAGGTGCGGACGGCGCGGCGCTGGATGACGGGCAGGTCCTCGAACGGGCACTCGATGCCAAGGTCGCCGCGGGCGACCATGAGGCCGTCGCAGGCGCGCACGATCTCGTCGAGGTGCACGATGGCGGACTGGTCCTCGATCTTGGCGATGATGCGGACCTTGGACTTCCGCTCGCGCAGGAAGGCGCGCAGCAGCTCGACGTCGGCGGCCTCGCGCACGAACGACAGCGCGACGAAGTCGATGCCCTCCTCGAGACCCACGGTGGTGTCGGCGCGATCCTTCTCGGTGAAGGAAGGGAGATTCACCTTCACGCCCGGCAGGTTGATGTGGCGCCGGGAGGCGAGGGAGCCGGGGATGAGGACACGGCAGCGGATGCGGGCGTCGTTTTTCTCGAGCACCTCGAGCCGCAGGAGCCCGTTGTCCACGAGCACGGTGTCGCCGACCTGGATGTCGTTGACGAGATTCTGGTAGTTGACGTCGACGGAGCGAACCTCCTCGCCGCCGGCGCCGCCGCCCGCGCCGGGCTTGACGGTGAAGTCGAAGATCTCCCCGACTTTGAGCTCGATCGGGGCCGCGACGTCGCCGGTGCGGATCTCCGGGCCCTTGATGTCCATGAGGATCGCCACCTCGCGGCCGACCCGTTCGCTGACGGCGCGGATGCGGCGGATGACGGTGCGGGTCCAGTCGTGCCGGGCATGCGCCATGTTGAGCCGGATGATGTCGGCCCCGGCGCGGATCATCTTCTCCAGCATGTCCTCGCCCTCGGTGGCAGGGCCGAGGGTGAAGATGATCCGGGTGCGGCGAAAGGAAGCGCTCATGCGGGTCCCCGTCATGCTAGAAACGGGCCAAGGCGGCAAGGGGTTAGAAGCGACGGCCCGGAAGGCCGTCGCGGAGCTCGGGATTCGAAATTCGGGATTCGGTGGAGCGCCTTGTCCTCAAGGCTCTGGTTCGACCCGAAATTCGAATACCGCATCCCCAATCCCGAGTAATCCTGTGCAACAATCCGGTTAAATCTTGCGGGGGTCCGGAGGATTTTCCGTGCACCGGGGCGGGGTTCCGCGCAATCCTGAGGGCTCCGGCGTGCGCGTCTGGCGCCGGGCCGCGCCCTCCGATCCACGACACTGCACCATGTCCCTCAGCATCGTCGCCCTCTGCCTCCTCGTTGTCATCGGCGTCTATTTTTACAACAATCCGCTCCGGCACGGCCCGTGGTTCCTAAGCCGGCGGTTCATCAACTGGTTCCCCCTGGGGATGACGTATGCGTTCCTCTACATGGGGCGCTACAACCTGACAGTCGCGAAGAACTCGTTCGGCTCGCTGATGAGCAATGAGGACTTCGGCCTGATCTTCGCCGCGGGCACCGGCGTGTATGCGTTCTCGTTCCTGGTGAACGGCCCGCTGGTCGACAAGATCGGCGGCAAGAAGGGCATCATCGTCGCGGCCCTGGGCGCGGCGGTCGCCAACCTGGCGATGGGCGTCGTGACGTGGCTCGTGGTCACGGGCCGCTGGCACGTGAAGCTGGTCGGGATCTTCTCGGCGCTCTACGCGCTGAACATGTATTTCCAGAGCTACGGCGCGGTCTCGATCATCAAGGTGAAGGCGAACTGGTTCCACGTCCGCGAGCGCGGCGTGTTCGGGGCGATCTTCGGGACGCTCATCTCGTTCGGCGTGTACTTCGCCTTCGAGTGGGGCGCGGCGATCGTGAAGATGACCAAGGCGGCGGGGCTGCCGGACGGCAACTGGCTGCAGTCCCTGCTGCGCGCGCTGTTCGTGCCGGAGGGCGGGGCGGTGGACGCGACGTGGGCGGTGTTCTTCGTGCCCGCCGCGGTGCTGGTCGCCTGGCTCATCCTCGATGCGTGGCTGATCAAGGAGACGCCGGAGGACGCGGGCTTCCCGCACCTCGACACGCATGACGCGTCGTCGGGTCACATGCACGAGGAGTACACCACGCTCGATCTCCTCAAGAAGGTGTTCTGCAACCCCCTTATGCTGATGTTCGCGGGCGTCGAGCTGACGGCCGGCGTCCTGCGCAACGGCATCATGCAGTGGTACACGATCTTCGCCCACGACGTGAAGCAACCGGCGGCCGCGGTGATCGTGGAGAACTGGGGCCTGCTGCTCTGCCTGTTCGGCATTGTCGGCGGATTCGCGGGCGGGCTGATCTCGGACAAGTTCTTCCAGTCGCGGCGTGGCCCGCCGGCGGCGCTGTTCAGCGCGTTCATGCTGATGATGGCCGCGGTGATGGCGATGAACCTGTTCTCCTATCCCTTCCTCGTCGGCATTGCCGCGTTGCTGATTGTCGCGGCCGTGACCGGCGTGCACTCGCTGATGTCCGGCACGGCGGCGGCGGACTTTGGCGGCCGCAAGGCGACGGCCACGTGCTCCGGCATCGTGGACGGCTGCGTGTACCTGGGCAGCAGCGTGCAGTCGGTGTGCGTGGGCTTCCTGACGCCGCAGTCGGGCGCGGGCAGCGCCGA
>CAZUQB010000154.1:0-5986 GCA_964622405.1 uncultured Opitutaceae bacterium
ACAAGTGGCGCGCCGACCCGGATCCGGCCCACGCGGGCTTCTTCATCCAGGACGGTCACCAGGAGAACAACGGCTGGGACGCCCAGCTCGGCTACACCAGCGACGACAAGAAACTCTCCGCGGTGATGGGCTACTTCAGCGCCGACGGCCCGACCACGATCACGGGCACCCGGGCCAGCTTCGTCCCGAAGCAGACCTTCAACCTGTGGGCGCGCTACAATGTCACGCCGGCGTTCGCGTTCGGCGGCGGCTACAAGCGGCAGGGCGACTCAATCGACGGCACGGCCAAGCTCACGGCCCCCGCGTTTGATTCGTGGGATGGCTTTGTCGAGTACCGGCAGAAGCTGTCGGGCCGCCGGATGATGATCTATCGTCTCGGCATGACGAACATCACCGATGGCCTGAACATGTACTTCCTCAGCAGCTCGATCAGCGCGCTGCTGGAGGACGGCCGTCAGACCAAGTTGACCGCCACGTACGTCTGGTAAGGTTACGGGTGGGATTACGCGCGGGGACCCCCAGGTCCCCGCGTTTTTTTTGCCCCGGCGCCTCAGCCCGACCCAAACCGATAGAGCCCGAGGGCGGACAGCACCGGGGCCGCCGTCGCGTGGAGGCGCAGCCGGACCCGCGGCGTGGTGACGCGCGGAAAGCGCAGGAGGCTCTGGCTGCCGACCGCGCGGCCCTGGGTCGTCTCGGTCCACCGGCCCGCCTGCCACGTGTCCAGCGCGAAGGCCTCGATTCGGCAGCCCAGCGGAAGGAACTCGCGGAGCTGCAGGAACTCGATCGCCTCGGGTCGCGCGAACTCGGCCACGAGCTCTGCTTCGCGCACCTCGTCGTCGGTCGCCCAGTAGGTCTCGGGCGAGGGGTCGACCAGGTGGCGCGGGCCGTAGCACCCGGCGCCGCCGCGGATGTTGCTGGCGGTGAGGACCGCGTCGGCGGCGACATTATGGGCGAACAGGGCGCGCAGGCGCTCGCCCCAGGCCGCGAGCGCGGCGCGATCGGGCTCGGCCAGGCGGCCGCGTTGGTCGGGCGGCACGTTGAGATTCAGGGCGGCACCGCGGCCGACGGAGGCGAGATAGATCTCGAGGAGCTGCTCCGGGGTCTTCACCGCCGCGTCCTCGTGCTCGTGATGGAACCAGCCGGGCCGGATCGAGACGTCGGCCTCCGCGGGCCGCCAGGCGGCTCCGTGCGGCGTGCCGGTGTTCAGGACCTGAAAGTCGCCGCGCCGGACGGCCTCGTCGTCGCCGGTGATCGTCGGCCAGCAGGGCGAGCCGGCGTGCCCGTCCTCGTTGCCTACCCAGCGCACGTCGGGACCGGTGGCGCTGAAGATCACCGCGTCGGGCTGGAGCTCGCGGACCAGCTCGTACGTGCGGGGCCAGTCGTAGTAGTCCTCGCCGATCTGCCGGGTCTCGCGGGCGCCGCCATAGTAGCCGTCCCCGCCATTCGCCCCGTCAAACCACACCTCGAAGATCGGGCCGTACTGGGTGAGCAGTTCGCGCAGCTGGGCGCGGAAGTAGGCGACATAACCCGGCCGGCCGTAGTCGGCATGATGGCGGTCCCAGGGCGAGAGATAGAGGCCGAAGGCCATCGCGTGACGGTGGCAGGCGTCGGCGAACTCCCGCACGAGGTCGCCTTGACCGTCGCGATAGGGACTGTGCCGGATGCAGTGGTCGGTGTGCCGGGAGGGCCAGAGACAGAACCCGTCATGGTGCTTGGCCGTGAGAATCACGCCGCGCAAGCCGGCCGCGCGGAAGTCGCGCACGATGCCGTCCACATCGGCGTCGGCGGGGGCGAAGCACGCCGGCGACTCGTCGCCGAAGCCCCATTCGCGGCCGGTGAAGGTGTTGACCGTGAAGTGGACGAAGGCGTAGGCCTCGAGCCGGTGCCAGCGCAGCTGGCGGGGGCTGGGCAGGGCGCCGCAGGGCGGGGGCGGAGCGGGGACAGGCATGACGGAACCGGCTGGGCGTTGATGATGCGGGGCGGGCGGGCCGCGCAACAAGGCGTTTTCGCGGGCCGGGGACGAACGAGCCGGCGAAATCCCTGCACGAAAAAACTCGGGCATCCCGCGTTGTGGGCTTGCGGCCGGGCGCGGCGACCGGAACGTCGAGTCACCGCTTGTAAGTAACCGGTAAGTTAGCCACCGTACCGTCCACCGCCGCCCGCGCCGTGTCGCCGCCCCCTGAATCGTTCCACAACAGCGCCGATCAGGCCCGTTGGTTCTCCGACGAGGTGCAGCCGCATGCCCCGGCGGTGCGGGCGTACCTGAAGAAGTCGTTCCCGGCGGAACACGACGTCGACGACATCGTGCAGGAGTCCCTGCTGCGGCTCTGGCGGACCCGCCTGGCCCAGCCGGTGAGGTCGGCCAAGGCCCTGCTGTTCCAGATCGCCCGCCACACCGCGATTGACCTCCGGCGGCGCAGCAAGGTTTCCCCGGTGAATCCGGTAAGGGATTTGGATTCCGTGCACGCCATCGATGATGGCACGGATACCGTCAGTGTCCTCAGCCGCCAGGAAAAGATCCAGCTGCTGGCGGAGGCCATTGACGACCTGCCGTCCCGGTGCCGGGAAATAGTCATCTTCCGCAAAATCAAGAACATGCCGCAAAAAGACGTCGCCGCGATGCTCGGCCTCTCGGAAAAAACCGTTGAGGCGCACCTGTCGCGCGGTATCAAGCGCTGCGAGAGTTTCCTGCGTCGCCGCGGCGTGCATGACGCGTTTTCCGATGAATCCCGCTGATCCCAGTTCCTCGCCTGCTCCCCTTGGCGCCGCTGCGCCGGGGCCGTCCGCGCTGGACTGGCCGCGCCGGGCCGGCGCCACCGACGAGCTGCTGTTCGAGTTGAACGTGCGGGCGGGCCGCCGCCATCGCCGCCGCCGGGCGACCCTCCTGTCGCTGGCCGCCGTGCTGGTGGTCGGGGCGCTGGTCACCTGGCGCTGGTCCGCGCCGGCGCCGAAGTCGAACTACTCGGTGATGTCGATCGTCGTGACGGCCGCGCCGCACCAGGTCCTCGAGGACGGTTCCACCGTGGACCTGAAGGACGGCGCGCAGATCGAGGTGACGTATTCGCCGACGGTCCGCTCGGTCCGGCTCCGCAACGGCACCGCGCGCTTCCAGGTCGCGAAGAATCCCCGGCGGCCGTTCATCGTCTCGGCCGGCGACGTCGCGGTCCAGGCGGTCGGCACCGCCTTCTGCGTCGGGATCGAAGCCAAGGGCGTCGAGGTGATCGTGACGGAGGGCAAGGTGTCCGTCGCCCAGGCCGCGCACAACCTGCCGACCCCAGCGGTGCCCGCGGTCGCGACCGGCGCGGCGCTGGTGACCGCCGGCGAGCGGGTGCTCGCCGAGCCGACCTCCACCGCCAGGCCCGTGCCGGCGCTCGCCGTCGCGCCGCTGCCCGAGCGCGAGCTCGAGGAGCGGCTCACGTGGCTCAGCCCGCGCCTCGAATTCACCGGGGCGCCGCTCGAGACCGTGGTCATGACCTTCAACCAGCACAACCGGCGCCAGCTCGTGGTGGAGGATGCCGAACTGCGCAGCCTCCAGGTCAGCGGCATGCTCCGCTCCGACAATATCCCGGCGTTGCTCCGCATGCTGGAGACGAATTTCCGCATCCAGGCGGTGAACCGCGGCGCCGACGAGATCGTCCTGCGCAAGGCGCCCTGAGCGCGGCGGACGCGCCGTGAAGTCCGCCGATCTCCGTCCGACCGCGGCCGCGGCGACGTGGCATTTCGCGTGCGAGCCGGGCAATGACCTGTTCCGCGTGCTGACGGCCAGCACCCGCCGGGACTGGCCCCGGGCCGACTCCGCCGCGGAAGCCGTGGACCTTGCGCGTCCGGGATCGGCCGTGCTGGTGCTGGCCGACGGCTATCCGGTGCGGCCGACGGTCATCCTCCCGGAAACCTATGCGATGGCAGCGGCGAAGCGACTGCGCCTGTTCGTCGAGTTTCCCGCGCACCTGCCGGGCTTGGCCGTGGGCACGGTGCGGCGCGCGACCCAGGAAAACGTCGTGGTCACCTCGGCCGAGCTCGGGCCGCGGCTGCGCCCCATGCAGCTGCTGGCGGTCCATGACTGCCACCATGTCGTGGTCGACGCGCCGGCGCCGCTGCTCGTGGTGGCCAAGGTCGCAGGATTCGACACCGCGGTGTTCGGCCTGACCGGCACGACGCCGCGACCGATCCTATTCGCGCAGGATGAGGGGGTGATGGTTGCGACCACGAAGCTCAGCCAGTTTGTCACGGCCCGCTACGGTCCGCCCGAGGCCATGCGGGCCCTGTGGGCCTACGTCTTTCGCTGGCTGCAGCCCGAGGCGGAGCCGCCGTCGCTGGCGTGGGTGCCGACGGTGCGCCCGACCTACGGACGGGACGCGGCGCTGCCGCCGGATGCGGCCCGGCGCGCTGTTCGGCGCGGTGTCGACTGGCACACCACGGCCCGGATGCTGCTGAGCGCCGGGGGCGCGCGGGAGTACGCCGCGCTGCGGGCGAGCGGCCGCGTGGACCCGGCCAATCCCGTGGGGCCGGCGCCCGATGGCAGCTGGCCGGCGGGCGACGGCGAGTTCGGAGTGCTGGAGGGCGTCAACTCGCGCGTGGCCTGCGACGGCACCCAGCCGATCCGCTGGAATCTCCGCTGCGACTCCAACGGCGAGAGCGCCCTGGCGTTCGCGCTGCGCTGGCGCCTCGACGGCGACGGCCGCAGCCGGACGATCGCGGGCAACCTGCTGGACTGGGTCTATGGCGCCTCCGGGATGTTCCAGACCGATCCGGCGAAGGCGGACTACGGCCTCGTGCACTGGGCGCCCGACAACGGCCAGGCCCTGTACCAGGACAACGACGTGAAGGTCATCCTGGGCGCGATCGGCACGGCCGCGGTGCTGGGGACCGACCGCTGGGACGACGCGGTGACCCGGAACATCCTCGCGAACTTCCGCACCACCGGGCGCCGGGGCTTTCGCGGCTGGCGCCTCGAGGCGCCCGAGCTGCTGGCGGCCGGCTGGGAGAAATACTGGCGAGCCGACACCCTCCTGTGCCAGCCGCACTACGAGGCGTGGATGTGGGCGGCGTACCTCTGGCTCTACGACCAGACCCGTTACCGACCCCTGCTGGAGCGCACGCGCCGCGGGGTGCGGACGATGATGGAGGCGTACCCCGGGGGCTGGCGCTGGACGAACGGCATTCAGCAGGAACGCGGCCGGATGCTGCTGACGCTGGCGTGGCTGATCCGGATCGAGGATCGCCCGGAGCACCGCGCGTGGCTCAACCTCCTGGCCGATGATCTCGAGCGGGCGCAGGAGGCGTGCGGGGCGATCCGCGAGGAGCTCGGCGACCTGGCCCAGGGTGACTTCCGGCCGTGCCGCTCGAACGAGGAGTACGGCACGAACGAGGCGCCGCTGATCCAGCGGAACGGCGACCCGGTCGCGGACCTCCTCTACACGTGCAATTTCACGCTGCTCGGGCTGATCGAGGCGGCGGCGGCGACGGGCGAGGCGAGATTCTCGCGGCTCGCCGACCGGCTCGCCCACTTCCTCGTGCGCATCCAAGTCCGCAGCGAGGCGCATCCGGCGCTCGATGGCGGCTGGTTCCGGGCGTTCGACTTCCGGGAGTGGGACTATTTCGGCTCGAACGGTGACGCCGGCTGGGGCGCGTGGGCGATCGAGGTGGGCTGGACGCAGGGCTGGATTCCCACCGGCCTTGCGTTGCGCGAGCTGCGAACCTCGCTGTGGAACCTGACCCGCGGCAGCACCGTGGCGCGAAACTTCGACGCGATCCGGCGGGAGATGCTCCCGGATGAAGTCGTCAATGCCGACGCCGGGCCCTGAGGCCCGATCGGCTGGCGGCGCGGTCCGCCTCAGGTGAAGCGGGCGAGCCGTGCGTCGACGTCATCGCGCAGGCGGTCGATGAAGCCGCGCGTGAAGTCGCGGACGGAAAGCGATGGATCCTGCACGAGCGGCGTGAGGTCGATCGCCCACGTGATGCCCTGGTGGACGTCGGTGGCGTGCGA
>CAZUQB010000155.1:0-5975 GCA_964622405.1 uncultured Opitutaceae bacterium
GGGGCGCGGACAACCGGTCGGCGGATGAGGAGGACCACGGAATTCACGGATCACAGGGATCCGGATGAATCCTTGCGGCCAATCGCCGTGCGCGCCGCGCACGGCGATTGGCCGCAAGGCGTGGTGGAGCTGAATGCCTGAGAATTGCCTCCCACTCGGCAGCACCAGGTACTCAGGCCGTCAGCTCCCCAAGGCTTCGCGGACCGGCGCTCGGGCGAATGCCCGAGTGCTGGTCCGCGAAGATTCATCCGGATCCGTGCGATCCGTGAATTCCGTGGTTAAAAGGGATCCCATTCCGGCCGCAGCTCGATTGGACAGAAAATCTGACTGTACTGCGCATGGACCCACTCGCCTCCGGAGGCAATTTGGCCATCGTTTCCCGATCATGCGCCCCACGCTTTTTCTGTGCCTCCTCCTGGCGACGTTGATTCTCCGGTCGCAGACTCCGCCACCCGATCTCGCGGTCAATGCGCCCGCTCAGACGGGGGGGCTGAATCCGGGGCTTCCGACGCTGTTCATCGCCGGCGACTCCACGGCCGCGCGCAACGATGGCCATCCCGTGCAGGGCTGGGGCGTGCCGTTCGCCAGCTATTTCGACCCGGCTAAGCTCAACGTCGCCAACCGCGCCCGCGGCGGCCGCAGCAGCCGGACGTACCTCACCGAGGGCCTGTGGGACCAGCTGCTCGCCGAGGTGAAGGCCGGCGATTTTGTCCTCATCCAGTTCGGCCACAATGACGGCGGCGCGCTCAACGAGGAGCCGCCCGGCTCCACGCGGCCGCTTCGGGCCCGCGGCTCGCTGCCCGGTCTCGGCGACGAAACCCGCGAGATCGACAACGTGCTCACCAAGAAACACGAGATCGTGCACACCTACGGCTGGTACCTGCGCAAGATGATCGCCGACGTGCGGGCCAAGGGGGCGACGCCGTTCGTGCTGTCGCTCACGGTCCGGGACTATTGGAAGGACGGAAAGATCGAGCGGGCCTCCGGTTCCTTCCGGACCTGGGCCCGCCAGGTGGCGGAGCAGGCCGGGGTCGGTTTCATCGACGTCACCCGCCTCATGGCGGACCACTATCAGGCGCTCGGCCCCGAGGCGTCGCACCCGCGGTTCACGCCGGACCACACCCATCCCAACGTCCTCGGAGCGGAGGATCACGCGGCCGGGGTGGTGGCGGGACTGAAGGGACTGCGGAACGGTCCGTTCGGGAAGTATCTTTCGGCCAAGGGCGAGGCGGTGACCGCCGATCCGATCGGCTGGCTCAATCTGCCGGAGCCGGCTGATCCGCGCCTGCCATCGATCATCCTGGTGGGCGACTCCACCGTGCGCAACGGCCGTGGCGACGGCGCGCTCGGCCAGTGGGGCTGGGGCGACTCCCTGGGCCAGCACTTCGACCCGGCCAGGGTCAACCTCGTCAACCGCGCCATCGGCGGGCTCAGCAGCCGCACTTTCATCACGCAGGGTCACTGGGCCCGCGCCCTGATGCTGGTCAAGGCCGGCGATTATCTGCTCATCCAGTTTGGCACGAACGATTCGTCACCGGTTAACGACCACCAGCGCGCCCGCGGCACCCTGTCCGGCATCGGCGAGGAGACGCAGGAGATCGACAACCTGCTCACCAAGCAGCACGAGACGGTGCACACCTACGGCTGGTACCTGCGCCGGATGATCAGCGACGCACGGGCCGCGGGCGCGAAGCCCGTCATGTGCTCGCTCGTGCCGCGGAAGATCTGGCGCGACGGCCACATCGTCCGGGCCGCGGACACTTGGGCCGGCTGGGCCCGGCAGGTGGCCGCGCAGGAAGGCGTGCCGTTCATTGACCTCAACGAACTGGTCGCCCGCCGCTACGAGGAACTCGGCGCCGACAAGCTCGACCCGCTCTTCGGCGACAAGGACCTCCACACGAGCAAGGCCGGCGCCGACGTGACCGCCGCCATCGTGGCGACGGAACTGAAGAAAATCATGGCTGCACCGAGTACCGGCCGCTGACCTTCCTCCGGCCAAGGGCCTTCGTTACTTGTCACGCTTCCCCGCGGCTGCCGGCCGCAGCGTGGGGCCGTCGATCAGCTGGGCGGGAATCGTCGTGAGCGACGGCTGCTCGGGAACGCCGAATTCGTTGTGCAGGAGCTGGCCGATCACGAGCTCCGCCGCCCGGGCGCCAAGGAGCCCGCTGCGGAGGTCGACCGCCGCACAGTCGCCTTCGGTGCGGAGGGAGTTCAGGCAGACGAAGCCGTGGGTCTTCGGCAGCTTGGCGCCGGCGCCCTTCATCCACTCCATCGCGACGGGGAAGTGGCCCATCACGACGTCGGGATTGTGCTTCTTGAACCACGCCGTGAACTGCTCGCGCGTGACCTCGCGGACCTGCAGCGCCGGGATCTGGGTGATGTCGGGCAGGTACTTCTGCAGGGCGAGGAACGCGCCCTCCCACCGGAACTGCAGGCGCTCGTCGAGCGCGATCTCCATGAACAGCCCCGGCCGCCGGTAACCACGGGCGTGCAACTCGTGCAGCAGCGCGATCATCGAGCGGTAATGGTCGGAGCACACGCAGTGCAGCGGGGGATGGTCGATGAAATAGTCGGCGTACACCGCCGTGTAGCGGTGCCAGCTGAGCTCCCCGAGGTCCGGAAAGCCGACGGCCGGCAGCAGGACCAGCCCCTGGATCCCGCGGGTGTGGAGGATCGTGTCGAGCCGGCTGAGCGTGACGCCGTGGGGGCCGACCACGAAGCGCTCCACCTTGAATCCCAGCTCGTCGGCGCGCTTGGCGATGCCGGCCGCGAGCGACTCGTTGTAGCGCACCGCGAACGGGGTCTGCGGCGACTGGATGATCTCGACGACGGCGAGCACGCCGCGGAACTGCTGGCCGCGCGACCGGCGGAGCTGGGACATCACGGCGCCAGTCAGCGGGTTCCGCTCGTAACCAGCCGCCTTGGCGGCGGCGCGCACCCGGGCCACGGTCTCCGCCTTGACGCGCGGCGAGCCGCGGAGGGCGTCGGACAGGGTGGTTCGCGAAAGCCCAAGCTCTTTCGCGAGGGAGCGCAGGGTAGGGGCGGGCATCCTCGGTGCTAGGAGCCAAGTTTTGCGCCGGGACTCAACCCAATTTCCTGACGGTCCGAATTCATTCGCGCGGCGAATGGCGAAATTCAGGGCATGCTCTGGCGTCTCACCGCAAGCCCTGCCTTACTTTACCCCGCAGCCGGCGACGACCCAGGCCTGGGATCTCGCGGGCGGCTGCACATCCTTTCCTCCCCATGAAGCCCCTGTCCCGTCGGGAATTCGTCCACAAGACCGCCCTCGCCGCCGCCGCGGCCCAGATCGTCTCGGAACTGCGAGCCGTCACCGCCCCCGCCGCGGCTGCACCCGCGCCGGCGACCGCTGACCCCGGCCAGCCGGTGGTGCGCTGGCTCGAGGGCGGCGTGCCTGCCGTGCGGCCGGGAACGACCTGGGGCATGCCGTGGCCGCGCGGACGCCATGCGAAGGACACCCGTTTCACCCTGCGCGCGGACGACGGGGCCGAGGTGGCGGGCCAGAGTTGGCCGCTCGCCTTCTGGCCCGACGGCTCCCTCAAGTGGACCGCGCACGCCATCCCCGCGTTCGCCGCGGCGACCGGGAGCCTGCGGGTCGAGGCCGGCCCGCCCGCGACCCCGGTGAAAGTTGTCCAGGTGGCCGAGACGGCCGAGGCCGTCACGGTCGACACCGGCGTGATGCGCGTGATAGTGGGCCGGCAAGGCGGGGACCTGA
Organism: uncultured Opitutaceae bacterium; assembly: GCA_964622405.1. Classification (GTDB taxonomy): domain Bacteria; phylum Verrucomicrobiota; class Verrucomicrobiia; order Opitutales; family Opitutaceae; genus Opi-474. The sequence continues at coordinate 3,734 of CAZUQB010000155.1, forward strand.
TCCGGAGCATCGTGCGCGACGGCCGCGAGATCGCGCGGGGCGGCCGGCTGGTGTGCCGGCGCGAGGATCGCGCCAGTCCCGACACGGTGCGCACCGAGAATTTCGGCGGCGTGATCTCCCGGGTCACCGTCGAGCAGGCCGGGCCCGTCCGGGCCGTGGTCAAGCTCGAGGGCACCCACCGGGCGGCCGAGCGCTCCCTGCTGCCCTTCATCGTCCGGCTCTATTTCTACGCCGGCGGCGACACGATCCGCGTGATGCAAACGATCGTGTACGACGGGGACCCGCAGCGGGACTTCATCCGCGGCCTCGGCCTGCGGTTCGACGTGCCGCTCCGGGGCGAGCTGCACGACCGCCACGTGCGCTTTGCGGGCCAGGCCGACGGGCTCTTTGCCGAGGCGGTGCGCGGCGTCACGGGCCTGCGGCGCGACCCGGGCCGCGAGGTGAAGGAGGCGCAGCTGGCAGGCCGGGCCACGCCGCCGACGAGCGAGTGGAATCGCGCGGTGGCGGATCGCCTGCAGTATGTGCCGGCGTTCGCGGACTGGACGCTGTGCCAGCCGAACGCGGACGGCTTCGAGATCCGCAAGCGAACCAAGGCGGGCTACACGTGGATCACGGCCGCGCAGGGCCAGCGCGCGGGCGGGCTCGGCTACATTGGCACGCCGCAGGGTGGCATGACGTTTGGCCTCCGGAATTTCTGGCAGAGCTATCCCGCCCAACTCGACGTCCGGGGGGCCGCGGGCGAGACGGCCGAGGTGACGGCCTGGCTCTGGGCGCCGGACGCCCCGGCCATGGACCTGCGGCCGTATCACGACGGAATGGGGCAGGACACCTATGAGAAGCAGTACAACGGCGGCCTCGAGATCACTTACGAGGACTACGAGAAGGGATTCGACTCCCCCGAGGGCGTCGCCCGCACGAGCGAGCTCTTTCTCTGGGCGGACGCGGCGACGCCGGCCCGCGAGGAGCTGGCGGCGCGGGCGCAGGCCGTGCGGCTGCCGCCGGTCCTGATGGCGTCGCCCGCCTATCTCCACGGCTGCGGCGTCTTCGGCGGGACGTGGAACGTGGTCGACCGCTCGACCCCGGTGCGGGCGCGGCTCGAGGACCAGCTCGACTGGCATTTCGAGTTCTACCGCGACCAGCAGGAACAGCGCCGGTGGTACGGCTACTGGAACTACGGCGACGTGCGCCACACCTACGACGCCGACCGTCACGAATGGCGCTACGACGTCGGCGGCTTCGCGTGGGACAACTCCGAGCTCTCAACCGACATCTGGCTCTGGCTGCAGTTTCTCCGGTCGGGCCGCGCCGATGTGTTTCGCTTCGCCGAGGCGATGACCCGCCACACCGGCGAGGTGGACGTGCACCACGCCGGGCGGTTCGCCCCGCTGGGCTCGCGGCACAATGTCCTCCACTGGGGCTGCAGCGCCAAGCAGCTCCGCATCAGCACGGCGCTGAACCGGCGCTACTACTACTATCTCACCGGCGACGAACGGGTGGGTGACCTGATGCGGGAGCAGATCGAGGCGGTGCGGGCGCTCAAGCAGTTCCCGCCGGGCCGGAAGCTTTTCGCCGCGGCGGAGAAGGGCGACCTGGCGCGCGAGGCGCCGGGCGATCCCAACCTGGTCGGCGTCGGTTTCGGCACGGACTGGAGCGCCATCGCCGGCGCGTGGTTCACCGAGTGGGAGCGCACCGGGGACCCGAAGATCCGCGACCGCCTGCTGGCCAGCATGCGTGGCATCGCGGCGCAACCGCGGCGGTTCTTTACCGCCAGCGCGCCCATGCGCCTCGACACCGGCGCGTACGAGGTCGTCCAGTCCGACAAGGTCGCGGTTTCACACCTGAGCGCGGTGTTTGGCCTGGTGGAGATCTGCGCCGAGCTCATCGAGCAGTTCGACGTCCCGGAATTCAAGCGGGCGTGGGTCGAATACTGCGAGCTCTACAACGCCCCGCGAGCGGTGCAGGCCGAGCGCCTTGGCGCCCCGTTGCGCGGCAACAACCTCACCTCGGAGCACTCGCGCCTGACCGCCTACGCTTCCCGGCTGCTCGGCCGGTCCGACCTCGCGCAGCGGGCCTGGACCGAGTTCGCCGCCGGGGTGAAGGGCTGGCAGGCCCACCGCGTCACGGTCGCGGGTCCGGCCGTGCTGAGGCCGGTCGAGGAAGCCGCCAACGTCTCGACCAACAGCACGAACCAGCTCGCCCTGGCCGCGATCGAGTGCCTCGCCTTCGCCGGCGACGCGCTGCC
>CAZUQB010000156.1:0-5855 GCA_964622405.1 uncultured Opitutaceae bacterium
AGATGCGCCGGATGGGCCAGGAGTTCCTCGAGGTGCCGGACACCTACTACGACGCGGAGTTCGACAAGCGGGTCGGCGAGATCGAGGAGGACAAGGAACTCCTCAAGCGCCTGCGCATCCTGGTGGATCGCGACGAGGGCGACGACGGCTACCTGCTCCAGCTGTTCACGAAGTGCGTGTTCGCCCGGCCAACCCTGTTCTTCGAGGTGATCCAGCGCCGCGGCCGCGCCCGCGGCTTCGGCGAAGGCAACTTCCGCGCCCTGTTCGAAGCCATCGAACGCGAACAGGCGAAGAGGGGAACACTCTGAGGTCCCAAGTCGCAGGTCACAGGTGACAGGAAGAGTCCCGACACGATATGCCTGATACTTGAACCCTGATACCTGACACCTCTACCCGCCATGCCCCACTACCTCTCGCTCGGCCAGATTCCCCGGAAGCACCATGTCAGGTTCCCGCGCGATCCGGCGGCGAGCTTCAATGGCGAGGGACTGCACTACGAGCACATCATCACGACCGAGGGCTTTGATCGCGCCTACTCGATCCTTTATCACCAGAAGCCGCCGACGCGCGTGAAGTCAGTGGAACTCCTCCGCGAGTGCGCCTTGACCCCCGCCGCGCCGTCGCCGCTGCGGCACCATCACCTGAAGTCGTTCAACCTGCCCCGGCAGGGCGACCCTTACACCGGCCGCGTGCCGCTGATGTTCAACCAGGACCTGACGTGCTCGCGCTGCCGGCCGGCGACAACCATGGCCGCGGGGTACGACTTCTATCGCAACGGCCAGAGCGACGACCTGATCTTCGTGTGGCGCGGCGGCGGCTGGCTTGAGACGAACTTCGGCCGGCTCCGCTACCGGCAGGACGACTACATCGTGATCCCGCGCGGCACGATCTACCGGCTCGTGCCCGATGACATTGCCCAGGAGGACTACCTCATCCTTGAGTCCGCCCACCCGGTGCGCATCCCGGCGCGCTACCTCCATCCCGAGGGGCAGATCCGCCTCGGGGCGCCGTACAGCGAGCGCGATTTTCACGGCCCGACCGAGCTGGCCCCGCACGAGCAGGAAGGCGACTTCGCGATCCTGCTCAAGGACCGCGCCAGGTACACCCGGATGGTGATGGCGAACCACCCGTTCGACGTCGTGGGCTGGGACGGCTACCTGTATCCGTTCACCTTCAACGCGAACGATTTTGAGCCGATCACCGGCACCGTGCACCTGCCGCCGCCGATTCACCAGACCTTCGAGATCCGCGGCTACGTCGTCTGCACCTTCGCGCCGCGCTGGCTGGATCACCACCCGGAGGCGATCAAGGTGCCGTGGGCCCACGACAACACCGAGGCCGACGAGGTGCTGTTTTACGTGCGCGGGCAGTTCGGCTCGCGGAAGGGCGTCGAGCCGGGCTCGTTCACGCTCCACCCGCAGGGGATCCCGCACGGCCCCCACCCGGGCACGACCCGGAAGAGCTTTGACGCGCAGCGCACGGAGGAGCTGGCCGTGATGTTCGACACGCAGTATCCCCTGCAGCTGACGGCCGAGGCCCTGGCGATCGATGACTCAGGCTATCCGCTCAGCTGGTTGGGATGAACGGCGGAAACACCCGGGTTGGAACCAGATATTCGGGGGGAAGGACCAAGCCGGCGGCGGTCGCCCGGGTTCTTTCCTCGCCAGCGACCACCGAATGGCGGATTTTCATCTTTGGATTTCACCTCGATGCACCTCGACTTCACCCGTCTCGCGCCCCGCGACGCCTACCAATGGATGACCGCGACGATCCTCCCGCGGCCGATTGCCTGGGTCTCGACCATTTCCGCCGACGGCCGGACCAATCTCGCGCCTTTTAGTTTCTTCCAGGGCATCTGCGCCAACCCGCCGACTCTGATGTTCGTGCCGGTCAACAACCGCCAGGGCGTCAAGAAGGACACGGTCCGCAACATCGAGGCCGTGCCGGAGTTCGTCGTGAACCTGGTGCCGCATGCGCTGGCCGAGCAGATGAACGCCACCGCGGCGCTGCTGCCTTACGGCGAGAGCGAGTTCGAGAAGTTCGGCATCGCCGCCACGCCGTCCACGCACGTGCGGCCCCCGCGGGTCGCCGCCGCGCCAGTGGCGTTCGAGTGCCGGCTCGACCGCTTCGTCCATGTCGGCGAGGGCCCGCTCGCCGCCAACGTGGTGTTCGGCCGCATCCTCGTCGCGCACATCCGCGACGACGTCCTCGGCGCGAACGGCAAGCCCGACGCCGCCAAGCTCGACCTCGTCGGCCGGCTCGGCGGCGAGGCCTACACCCTGACCCGCGAGACTTTTTCGCTCGTCCGACCCGACTAGCTCTGTTTTCACGGCCTTAGTCGCGCGACTCGCGGGGCCCGAGCTTCGGTCCCGTTCGCCCGACCGCCGCGGCTTCCACTCACCCCATGCCCGCCACCGACATTGTCATCCTCGGCGCCACGCGCACCCCGCTCGGCGCTTTCCAGGGCGCCCTGGCCTCCGTGCCGGCGTCGAAACTCGGCGCCACCGCCATCCGCGGCGCGCTCGCCCAGGCGGGCGTCGCGGCCGCCGATGTCACGGATGTCCTGATGGGCAACGTCCTCCAGGCGGGCCAGGGCCAGGCGCCCGCCCGGCAGGCGGCGCTGGCCGCCGGCCTGCCGCAGTCGACCCGCGCGGTCACGATCCACAAGGTCTGCGGCTCCGGCCTCCAGGCCATCATGCAGGGCGCCCATGCGCTTGCGGCGGACGCGGCCACGGTCGTGGTGGCCGGCGGCATGGAAAACATGACCGCCGCGCCGTATCTGCTGCCGAAGGCGCGCGACGGCTTCCGGCTCGGGCACCAGCAGGTGATCGACTCGCTCGTGCACGACGGCCTGTGGGATCCCTACAACAACGTGCACATGGGCAGCTGCGCCGAGCGTTGCGCGGCCAAGTACGCCTTCACCCGCGAGCAGCAGGACGCCTACGCGATCGCGAGCTTCCAGCGGGCGAACGCCGCCCAGCAGGATGGCCGGTTCGCGGCGGAAATCACGCCGGTCGAGATTGCTGACGGCAAGGGCGGCGTCACACGCGTCGACCGCGACGAGGGTCCGGCGAAGGTGAAGTACGACAAGGTCCCGACGCTGCGCCCGGTGTTCGACAAGAACGGCACCGTGACCGCGGCCAACGCCTCGAGCATCAACGATGGGGCCGCGGCGGTCGTGCTTACCACGGCCGCCACCGCGCAGGCAAAGGGCCTGAAGCCGATCGCGCGAATCGTCGCCTTTGGCGGCCACGCGCAGGACCCGGTGTGGTTCACAACCGCGCCCGTCGCCGCCACCCAGGCCGCACTGCAGCGGGCTGGCTGGCAGGTCGGCGACGTCGACCTCTGGGAGGTCAACGAGGCCTTCGCCGTGGTCCCGATGGCTTTCATGCGCGAACTCGGCGTGCCGCACGACCGGTTGAACGTGCGCGGCGGCGCGATCTCGCTCGGCCATCCGATCGGCGCCAGCGGCGCGCGCATCGTCGTGACCCTCCTGGCTGCGTTGCGCGAGCGCGGGCTCCGGCGCGGCGTCGCCGCCATCTGCATCGGCGGAGGCGAGGGCTTGGCGTTGTGCGTGGAGCTGGTCTGACGGCCCCGGCTGGACCGATGGAATGACGCCGTCGCCGGGTTGACGTCCCCGGTGCCGTCGGGTCCGAATCTTATTTACCCCGAACCTTACCCCCGATGAGCGAGCCTGCCTATCTCTGGAGACCCGAGGATCATGCCTGGACCCGCGACTCGCACCTCGCGCGCTTCATGGCGAAGCACGGCCACGCGAATTTCGCGGACCTCCAGGCGGCGTCCGTGCGCGACACGGCGTGGTTCTGGGATGCGGCCATGCAGGACATGGGCGTGGAGTGGTTCACGCCCTACCGCCAGGTGCGGGACGACTCGCGCGGCTTTCCCTGGACCAAATGGTTCGTGGGCGGCGAGGTGAACCTCGCGCACAACTGCGTCGACCGCCATGTGCGCGACGGCCACGGCGGGGACGTCGCGATCTTCTATGAGCCCGACTCGGATCATCCCGAGGAGCGCCGCCGCTGCACCTACGCCGAGCTGAAGGACCAGGTCGACGACTGCGCCGGGGCGCTGAAGGCGATGGGCGTGGGCCTCGGCGACAGCGTGGCGCTGTACGCGCCGATGCGGATCGAGACCGTGGTGGTCATGATGGCCTGCGCGCGGCTCGGCGCGCGGTTTGTCCCGATCTTCTGCGGTTATGGCGAGGCGGCCGTGGTCGAGCGGATCCAGTCGTGCCAGGCGCGCATCCTGTTCGCGGTCGAGCAACTCCACCGTCGCGGCAAAGCGGCGGCAACCGGCGCCACCGCGCGCGCCGCGGCGGCCGCGGTCCCGAGCGTGCAGCGCGTGGTGTGCTTCGACCAGCCGGAGTGGCGGCGTTTCCTCGCGGCCGCGCCGAGCTTTGCCGGATGCGAGCGGACGGCGGCGGAGGAGCCGTGCCTGATCATCTACACGAGCGGCACGACCGGCCGGCCGAAGGGCACGGTCCACACCCACGCGGGCTGCCTCGCGCAGGTCGGCAAGGAGCTCCGCTATGCCTTCAACCTCCGCGCGGGCGAGCCGTTCTTCTGGTTCACGGACATCGGCTGGATGATGGGCCCGTGGGAGATCATCGGCTGCCTGCTGTACCGCGCCCCGCTCGTGCTGTTTGACGGCGCGCCGGACCACCCGACCACCGACCGGCTCTGGCAAACCCTGGAGCGGCTGCAGGTCGTGACCTTTGCCGCGTCGCCGACGCTCGTGCGGATGTTCATGCGGGCGACGGAAGGGAAGGGTCCGCGGGCGCACGACCTCTCGCGTCTGCGCGTGCTCGGCTCGACCGGCGAGCCATGGGATGAGACCTCCTACCGTTGGTACTTTGAGCAGGTCGGGGGTGGCCGCTGCCCGATCATCAACATCTCGGGCGGCACGGAGATCATGGGCTGCCATCTCTCCGTGAACCCGCTGGTGCCGCTGCGCCCGTGCTCGCTCGGCCGCGCGGGCCTCGGGATGGATGTCGATGTGTTCACCGACGAGGGGCGCCCTGCGGCGCGGGGCACGGTCGGCCACCTCGTGTGCAAGCAGCCCGCGCCGTCGATGACGAAGAGCTTCCTGCACGATGACGCCCGTTATCTGGAGACCTACTACAGCCAGTTTCCCGGCGTGTGGTATCACGGCGACTGGGCGCGACAGGACGAGGACGGCTCTTGGTTCGTGCTCGGCCGCAGCGACGACACGATCAAGGTGGCGGGCAAGCGCGTGGGCCCGGCCGAGGTGGAGGGCGTGCTCACCTCGCATCCGACGGTGAGCGAGGCCGCGACGATCGGGGCGCCCGACGACCTGAAAGGACAGGTGCTGGTGTGCTTTGTCGTCGCGAAGCCCGGCCAGACCGCGGACCCCGCGGCGCTGATCCGGCATGTGGCCGCCCAGATGGGCAAGCCGCTCGCCCCCAAGGCCGTGCACGTCGTCGCCGCCCTGCCCAAGACCCGCAGCGGCAAGATTCTCCGCGGGACCATCCTCCGCGTCTACACCGGCCAGCCCGCCGGCGACCTGACGAGCGTGGACAACCCGGCGGCGCTGGAAGCGATTGCGCGCCTCGGCGCGGCGCGCAAGTAGCAGGTACTAGGAGTCAAGTAGCAGGTATCAGGAGTCAGGTAACAGGTACCAGGGGCAAAGTAACAGGAAGTCAGCGGCAGACAGCGGTCGCCGGTGGGGTGGATTTCTGGACTACCTCGCGGGCGCGGCGCCAAGTTGGATGCAACGGTGTTGTCCGCATCCTGATACTTGGTCCCTGCCCCTTGTTACCTGCCGCACCCGCGGCCCTTACTCCATTCGGCGTAAATACCCCTCTCAAGTCCTGC
>CAZUQB010000157.1:0-5827 GCA_964622405.1 uncultured Opitutaceae bacterium
GAAAATCCGGAATCCGCCTTCCGGAATCCGGAATCTCCCATGCTCCAGCTCTCCAACTCCTCCCTGCGCGTCGATCTGCTCGATCCCGCCGATGCCACCGACCGCGCCCGGCAGGGCACCCGCTACTGCTGGGGCGGGTATGTCTGGCAGGTCACCGACCCGTCGGTCGGCCCGCTTCTGGCCGGCCCCGAGTGGCCGGAGCCCCGCCCCCTGCCGTTCAACGGCCAGGGTCTGCCCGAGTCGTTCCGGCATGCCGAGTTCGGCACCGGGCGGCCGCTCATCCTCGAGGAGCGCCGCGGGTTCATCATCGGCGTCGGCGACGTGGCGCCGGACGAGGGCGGCGAGCTGGCCGTCACCCGCCCCTGCGATTGGGCCGTGACGCGCGGCGCCGACGCCCTCGAGTTCTGCACGAGCCAGGCCGGACTGGGTTACGCGTGCCAGCTAACGCGACGGATCTCGCTCGCGGGCCGCACGCTCACCTCCGCCACCGCGCTGGCGAACACCGGGAGCCGCCCGCTGCCGCTGCACTGGTTCGCCCATCCGTTCTTCGCGCTGACCGACCGCCGGCTGACCTGCACGCTGCCGGCCAGCTGGGGCATGGCGGTGAACGTCGGCTTCGCGCTCGAGGCGGGGAACACCCTCACGTTCCGGCGCCAGTTCCAGCACAAGGACGACGGCCACTTCGAAAAGCTGCTCGTCGGTCCCCACACGCCGCTCCGGGCCGGCCTGTCCCATCCGCGCCTGTCCGGGATCACGTTCACGTCCGACTTCACGCCGGACATGTGCCCGGTCTGGGGCAACAGCAACACGTGGTCGATCGAGCCCTACCTTACCACCGAGCTGGCGCCCGGGGCGCGACGCGAGTTCACCCTGCGCTACGAGTTCGGCGCGGTGCGCGCCGGCTGAGGCCGCCGGCTCAGGCCGGATGCACCAGCGCGGTCAGCTCGGGGGCCTCGCCCTCGGGCAGCGGGTGGTGCTCGCCGTTGCGGTAGTAGAAGGCCGGGCCCACCTCGATCGTCACGCGCCCGCGGTGCAGCCGCGCGACGGCGCCGTTGCCGATGCCGAGGACCGTCTCGGCGGGATTGAGCCGGGTGTAGATCTGGATCTTGTTCGCGCGCCCGGCGAACTCGGAGTCGGTCTCCGCCGGGTGATGCGGGTTCACGACCGCCGGGAAGATCCCGAACGAGGTGCGGGTCGGCACATCCACCACCGGGAAGTCGTTCGTGGTCCCGATCACGGGCCCCGCCACGTTCGATCCGGCACTCGAGCCGTTGTACGGCACGCCTGCCAGCACCCGGTCGCGGATCAGTTCGAGCTGGCCCGTCTCGATCAGGGTGCGCAGCAGCAGGAAGGTCTCGCCGCCTCCGACGAAGAACGCCTCGGCGGTCCGGATTTTTTCCAAGGCCTCGTCCCCCTGCCAGTGGTGCAGCGACTCGACCTCGAAATTGTCGTCCGCGAACAGCATCCGGAGCTTCTTCTCGTCGAGGTCCCGCTTCTCCGGCTCGCTCGCATGGAGCACCAGCAGGATCTTCTTCCGGTCGCCGTAGTGGAGCTTGTGCGCGGCGCGGACCCCGTCGGTGAACTTGCCGTTCTTCGTGATCGTGCCGCCGCTGATCATCACCGAGGCCAACGGGCTGGTGTGAAAGTTGGGCGCCGCGGGAAACTTGCCGTCGGCCGGCACGAAGCCGCGGTGCAGGCACCCGGGCAGGGTCGCGGCCGCCCCGGCGAGGACGGCGGTCTTGAGGAAATCACGGCGCGAGAGGTGCATCGGTGCGGCTGAAAGATGGTGGTCGGACGGGCAAGACGATCAGGGTCGCGGCTGGGCGCGAGGCGCAGGGTTACTTAGTGACGCGGAGGGAGGCGGGTCGGGTTACAGGACGGGAGGAATCAGGGCGCCCGGGGCGGCGCGGTTGGCCCGGCGGCCGGGGCCGGCTCGGCGAAGGGCCACAGGCCCACACCCTTCATGCGGTTCTCGAGCGCGAACTTCCGGAACAGCGCCTCGGTGTCGGCCGCCGACACCCGGGCCGTGGTCAGGCCAGGCTCGTTGGCCAGGCGGTAGACCAGCGTGGCCACCGCGGCCGTCGCCTCGGGAATCAGCCGCGGGTCGAGCTTGTCGAAGGTGTCGCCAAAGTCGTGATAGTACCGCACCGATTCCGGCGGGATCAGCCCGCCGAACGTGATGCCGCGGATGCCCTCGAGCTGGAACGGCGTGTGGTCGCTGCCGAACCAGTTGATGTTGCCGACGCCCTGCTTCAGCTTGTGCTCGCCCAGCGAGGCGTTGTAGCGCTCGAGCAGCGGGACGAGGTCGTCGTAGCCGAGCGAGTTCACCGAGAGCGGGAACCCGACCATGTCGAGGTTGATCATCGCCGCCACCGGCTGGTCCCGGAGCGTCGGGGCGTGGATCCGGGAGCCCCACAGGCCCTGCTCCTCGCCGTTGAACCACACCAGCTGGATCGTCCGCAGGTTCCGCGGCGCGCGGGCCTGCAGCACCTTCGCGATCGCGTACAGTTCCCCCGTGCCCGTGCCGTTGTCCATCGCGCCCTGGCCGAGGTCCCAGGAGTCGAAGTGCGCGCCGACCACCACGAGGTCGGGCGTCCGGCCCGGAAAGGTCGCGACGATGTTGGCCGTCTCGATTGGCTCGCAGTGGGAGCGGGTCTCCAGGCTCACGCGGACCGGCACGCCGCGCTTCAGCAGGCGCAGCATCCAGTTCCCCTCCTCCTGCGTGATGCTGTACACCGGGATCCGGAGCGGCTCGCCGGTGAACGACCCGGTCCGCGCCAGCAACTGCCCGCCGTTGACCCGGTCGATGAACAAGATGCCGCGCATGCCGTGCTTCACGGCGGCCGCCTCGTACTGGCCGCGCGGGACGGTGGTGTTCGGCGCCAGAAGGCCCACCTTGCCCCGCGCATCGAGGGGCGCGATGTCCTCCTCGCGGCCGTCGCCGATGTCCACGACCTCGGCCTCGAACCGGGGATGCGGCTGGGTGTAGCTCAGCGCGGCGACCCGCAGCGGGCGGCGGACCGGCGCCAGCATCTCCACCTCGTCATGGGCGCGCACCCAGCCCGGCATGCGGAACGGCTCGAGCCGGGCGTCGACACCCAGCGCCTTCAGGCGCTCCAGCGTCCGCTCCAGCGCGGCGCGGTTGTTCGGCGACCCGGTCAGCCGGCCGCCAAAGTCGTCGCACAGGTCGCGCAGGAATTCATGGCCCGCCGGGTCGGCCTTCGCCTCCGCGTAGATCGCATCCTGCACCGCCTGGTCCGGTTGCGCCCGCAGGGTCGGCAAGGGCGGGAAGGCCGTCGCGACGAGCGCGCCCAGCAGGACGGAAAGGTGTTTCAGGCGGTGGCTTGGTCTCATGATTCGTTGATCCACACCCGCATCTCGCCCTCGCCGCGGTTGGCCCACAGCGCATAGGGGATGGCCCGGAGCGCCTGGGGCGTGGTCGCCGGCGGCCCCGCCTGGTAAAGACTCGCACTCCGCCGGGTCCGCAGGCCCTGGCCCTCGATCACCACGCAGCCGCCCAGCAGTCCGGCCTCCGGCCGCGCCGTGAGCGTCGCGGACCGCGGGAGGCTCACCGCCGCCAGGTTGTCGCCGTGGTCGGGCTCCTCGAGGCAGTACACCACGGGTCCGCGCTGGAGCGCGACTCGGCCGGCCACCGGCGCGACGCGCGGGTCCGCGTAGACGCGCTCGACCGGCATCGGGAAGGTGAGATTCACCGCATCGCCGGCGGCCCATTTCCGGCGCAGCGCCAGATAGCCGTCCGAGACGGCCATCGCGACCGCCTGACCGTTGACCGTCGCGGCCGCGCCGCGGCACCAGCCCGGGATGCGCAGCCGCAGCGTGAACTCGGCCGGCTGGGTCGGCCGCACCTCGAGCGCGACAGTCTCGGTCCACGGGTAGTCGGTGCGCACGGCGAGCCGGACCTCCTGGCCCGCGGCGGTGAAGCGCAGGTCGCCCTCGGCGTAGAGATGCAGCGCCAGCCCGTCGGGCTGCTGCGACGCCAGGTACTCGCCGAGCGAGGCGAACAGGCGCGCCAGGTTCGGCGGGCAGCACGCGCAGCCGAACCAGCCGACGCGCTGGGTCTTCACGAGGTGACACTCGTAGCGGCGCTTGGCGACCGCCGGGATGAGCTCGAGCGGATTGACGTAGAAGAACTTCGTCCCGTCGAGGGACATGCCGCTGAGCACGTTGTTGTAGAGCGCGCGCTCCATCACGTCCGCGTATTCGCCGCGCAGGCCGAATTCCATCATGCGGCGCGCGAAGAAGATCACGCCGATCGCCGCGCAGGTCTCCGCGTACGCCCGGTCGGGCGGCAGGTCGAACGGCTCGGTGAACTTCTCGCCGTAGGGTTCCGAGCCCACGCCGCCGGTCAGGTATAGGTGGCGCTGCACGATGCTCGTCCAGAGGGTGTCGCAGGAGCGCCGCAGGGAGTTGTCGCCGATATCCCGCGCCAGGTCGGCCATCGCCGCCAGCAGGTACATCTGCCGCACCGCGTGGCCCACCGGCTCGGTCAGCTCGCGCACCGGGCGCGCGGCCTGCAGGGTCGCGAGGCCGTCGAAATACATGTGCCACGGCAGCTTCTCCTCCCCGCGGCGCCGGGTCTCCTCCATCAGGTAGTTCGGCTCCCGGCCGCGCTGGTCGATGAAATAGGCGGCGAGCCGCGCGTAGCGGGCCTCGCCGGTGGCCCGCGCCAGTTTCACCAGCGCGAGCTCGACTTCCTCGTGACCGCAGTAGCCGGGGATCTGCCCCGGACCGAGGCCAAAGGTCCGCTCGATCAGGTCCGCCAGCTTGCTCACCACCGTGAGGAGGGTGCGCTTGCCGGTGGCGCGGTAATGCGCGACGCCGGCCTCGATCATGTGGCCCGCCACGTAGAGTTCATGACAGTCCCGGAGATTGGCCCAGCGGTTCTGGGGCTCGACGAGCTGGAAGTAGGTGTTGAGGTAGCCGTCGGCGCCCTGGGCCTTCGCCAGCGTGGCGATGAGGCGGTCGAGTTCCGCCTCGAGCGCGGCATCGGGATGGGTCGCGAGCCGATAGGACGCGGCCTCGATCCACTTCGCCAGGTCTGAGTCCTGCCAGAACAGGCCGTAGAACTTCCCCGGCTTCTCCCCGGCCGCGACCTGGAAGTTATGCACGCAGCCGCTCGGTTCGGCGCCCGCCACGCGGTCGTTCAGCGCCTCCCACTGGTACGGGATCACGACGTCGCGCACCAGGCGGGCGCGGTCGGCCAGGAACCCGCGGGTGAGGCGGACGTGGGAGAGAGGCAGGGCGGAGGGATAATTCACGGACGGCAGGATCGGCGGGAAGGCGAACTCCGAACGTCTAGGGAATAGCCGGCTGGGTTCAGGCGTTCGCGGTTCGGCACAGGGAGTTGGGACTCGTACGGGAGCCGGCTGCGTGGCGGATCAGGTGAAACGCAGCGCCGCCACGGAGCCGGCGGGAAGCGTGACCGTGGCGGTGGAGCCGCTCACCCGCGCGTCGCCGAGCGGCCGCGTCGTCACGGCGCGCGGCCGGTCGTAGGTGTTGCACGTGGTCAGCACCGGGGTGGCGAGCAGCCGGGCGTCGGCGAGCTTCGCCGCGCGGCCCCCCAGCTCGATGGCGAGCTCGACGGGGGCGGCGGGATCGGTGTTGCAGGCCGTGACATTCACGGCGCCGTCCGCCGCGAGCGAGGCGGTGGCGGAGACGTTGGGATATTCGATGCCCTCGTGGCGCGCGCTGCCCGCGTCGCAGAACACCGGGAGCCGCTGCGCGTCGTAATGGGCGAGGTACATCGCGAAGACGTCCCAGGTCGGCGTGAGCACCAGCCGGCCGCCGCCCTCCTCGGTGAGCGCCA
>CAZUQB010000158.1:0-5827 GCA_964622405.1 uncultured Opitutaceae bacterium
AGGTCGTCGACTTGGACGTGCTGGTCGAGCTCGTGCTGGTGGACGTCGAGGTCGAGCTCGTGCTCGTCGTCGTCGTCGACTTCGTGGACGTCGACGTCGACGTGGAGGTCGAGGTCGTCGACTTGGTCGTAGAAGTGGTGGAGGTCGAGGTCGACGACGTGGACGTCGAGGTCGTGGACTTGGTCGACGTGGTGGACGTGGAGGTCGACGTGCTGGTCGAAGTGGTCGACTTGGTGGTCGAGGACGTCGTCGTCTTGGTCGTCGACGTGGTCGAGGTGCTCGTCGTCGACGTGGACGTCGTCGACTTGCTCGTCGTGGACGTGGTGGTGGTCGACGTCGAGGTGGTCGACTTGGTCGAGGTGGAGGTTGTGGACGTCGTCGACGTGGACGTGGTCGTCGTCTTCGTGGAGGTCGAGGTGCTCGTCGAAGTCGTCGTCGTCTTGGTCGTCGTCGTGGACTTCGTCGAGGTCGAGGTGGAGGTCGACGTCGTGGTCTTCGTGGAGGTCGACGTGCTGGTCGAGGTCGTCGACGTGGACGTCGAGGTCGAAGTCGAGGTGGAGGTCGAAGTCGAGGTGCTGGTCGACGTCGTGGTCGTCGTCGAGGTCGAGGACGTGGTCGAGGTGGACGTGGTCGATGTCGAGCTGGAGGACGCCATCACCGACGCGGCGGGCATCGGGCTGCCGGACCGCGGCATGATCAGGCCCTCGGAGTGGTTCGACAGGTAGTAGCTGGAGTTGCCGCCCAGCGTGTTGACCGTGGTTGGGACGGCGTAGGTGAACTGCCAGCCGACCGCGGGCTCGGTCGCCAGGACGTCGTCCGGGATCTTGATGAACGGGTATTGGGCGGCCGGGGCGAGGTTGCTGGAGATGATCTCGTAGGTCTCGGTGTCGCCGGTCCCCGGCGGGGTCGTGCGGCTGGTGGTCTGATACCAGCGCAGCTCGTAAAGACCGGAGTACTTGGCCGACGGCATCGTCTGGAAGGCGCGCTGGCGCTGGATCGAGACGCGCGCGCCGTCGGTGCCGCCGGCCACGTCGGAAACGGCGCCCAGGGTGTACGACGCGATGGTGTTGTGCAGTGTGAGCGTGACGTCGCGCAACGCCGGCCGCGAACCCGCGGGACTGGAATCATCCACGGCGTCGATCAGGGCGCCACTGCCCAGGTCCGGCGTGTCGCACATGAAGAAGTCGCCCGGGGCGGCCTCGAAGTCCGGCGGGCAGGTCAGGACGATCGACGTCGAGGCGCTCGAGGTGTTGTTCTTCACCTTGGCGATGAGGCCGACGACGACGCGGTAGGTGAGGCGCGAGTAGCGGTTCGGCGTGCCGCCGCTGGCGCCGCTGTACTTCGGGCCGACGAGCTTGGTGGTGTCGATCGGCACCGCGTCGGCGACCGCGATGGAGATTTCCTTGGTGAGGCGCTCCTGGAACTTCCGCGTCTCGCCGGCCGCCTCGTCCGCCTTGCGGTTCTTCTCAATGATCTTCGCGGACATCACGACGATCATCGCGATCGCGCCGAGGACCATCACCGCGACGGCGAGCGACGCGAGGATCTCGACGAGCGTGAAGGCGCGCTTGCCTTGGGTGCCGCGACGGGCGGGACGTTGGCGGGCCAGGTAAATCATCGATAGGAGCGGGCCACCGTGATCGACTGGGACATCGGACGGTTCTTGATCGTGTAGGTGACGGTGAAGGTGGCCTGGAGGATGTAGCCCGCCGCCGTGTAGGTGGGCGATCCGCTCACCAGCGACCCGTCGGCCGAGTTCACCGGCTGGACCTGGCGGAACACGCGGGCCGGGATGCCGCTGCTCGCGTTGTCACCCAGCGTGATGGCGAGCCCGGCCGTGTCGGAGGTGTTGGTGAGATTTGAAACCGTGGTGTTGGAGGCATCGGTCCACGACAGCCCAAAGCTCGTGGGCGTCGTCGCCGTCTGGAACAGGAAGCCCAGCGATCCGTCGCTCTGCGTCGTGCGCAGGCGCTGGAACTGGTCCGCGTAGGACATCAACACGGCGCGCGCATTATCGCGATGGCGGCAGAGCTTCACGAGCTCGTAGGACTTCACCAGCATCATGTAGACGCCCAGCATGCCCAGCGCGAACACGGCCGTGGCGATCATCGCCTCCACCAGCGTCAAACCGCGCCGGCTGCGCAGGCGGCGTCGTTCCTCGCGCGCGGCCGGAGCGACGCTCAAACCGGGCGCAGAAATCCGGTCGGCAGTTGATGGGGTGGCTGGACGCATCAGTCGCGGGAAGATGTGAATCAGTTGCAGCGGTGGCGAACTAAAAACAACGGCCCAAACAACCTATCGGGATTTTTACAGGCCGCCTTTGTCCCTGCTGGAAATACTTGGGGATCACGGTGTGACGCGGTGGCTGGGACCATGGGTAAATCATACCGGACGCCGCCCTCCTTGGGTAGAGGCGTCCGTAAGGGAAATGGTCCCTAGTCGACTAGGGCTGTTCGGCCCTAGCGAGGACCGGGAGCGCCTCCGCCGGGACGATTTTCCCGGGCGTAAAGGGCGGCGGCCTGGGACCGGCGGGACACATGGAGCTTCTCAAAGATATTGCTCAGGTAATTCTTCACCGTCTTCTCGGCGAGGCCCAGGGATTGGCCGACTTCCTTGTTGGTGCGGCCTTCGGCGATCAGGGCGAGCACACGTTGCTCCTGTCCCGACAGGATGCGCAGCACGCTCTGGGTCGCGCTCGAGCCGTCGCGCACCAGCTGCAGCACCCGGGCGGTGACCGCCGGGTCGAGGATCGACTTGCCGGCCGCGACATCGTGGACGGCCTGGATCAGGCCGCGGCGGTCGACCTCCTTCAACAGATAGCCGTGGGCGCCGGCCCGGATGGCCTCGTCCACGAGCGTGCTGTCCACCACCGAGGTCAGGATCAGCACGCGGGTGTCCGGCTGGTCCTGCAGGATCCGTCGGCAGGCGTCAAAGCCGGTGCCGTCGGGCAGCCGGATGTCGAGCAGCACGACCGCGGGACGCACCCGCTGGCAAACTTCCACCGCGGCCGCCACCGTTCCGGCTTCGCCGGCGATGCGCAGGTCCGGTTCGGCGGCCAGCAGGGCGCGCAGCCCCATGCGGACGACTTCGCTGTCGTCGACCAGGACCAGGCTGAGGGAAGGGGAGGCGCTCATGCGACGTGGGCAAAGGTGAGGATGACGCGCGTGCCGGCGCCTGGCGAGCTTTCCACCCGCGCGGTGCCGCCGAGACGGGCGGCGCGCGCCTGGAGGTTGCGCAGGCCGAGGCCCTCGGGGCGGGCCTGCGCGGGGTCGAAGCCCGCGCCGTTGTCCTGGACCAGCACGCAGACTTCGCGGTCCACCCGGTGCAGCCGCACGGTCAGCAGCGAGGCGCCGCCGTGCCGCAGCGCGTTGCTGACGGCCTCCCGCACGATCTGCAGCGCCTCGCCGGACTGGTCCGGGTTCAGGGCGCCGGCCGCCTCCGCATCGATCCGGAGGTCCAGCTGCGCGGGCCGGTTGCCGCGCAGCTCGGCGAACGTCGATTCGATCGCCTGGGCGAAGGCCGCGCGGCGGACCTGCTCGGGCGAGAGGCCCGTGATGAACGCCCGCACGTCGCGGATCGTGGTGTTGAGGTGGGCCACGCATTGGGCCAGGCGGCGATCCGCCTCGGCCGGGTCGGTGGCCAGGAGCGTGCGCGCCGACTCGATGGTGAGGCCCGCGGCGTAGAGCGACTGGATCAGGCTGTCATGCAGGTCGTGACCGAGCCGCACCCGGCCCTCGATGGCCTGGTCGAGCAGCGTCTGCCGCAGCACCGCGTCCTCCTCGGCGAGACGGCGCCCGTCACGCTCGCGGCTCAGGGCCTCATGCTGCGCGGTGGAGGTCGCAGCGAGCTGGGCCAGGCTGTGCAGCTCCTGGCGCGCGGCCGTCACCGACTCGACCGACGGTCCCTTGGCGCGGCCGAACAGCAGGCCGGCCGCGACTCCCGTGGCCAGCAGCACGAAGCCGAGGAACAGCAGCCCGACCGTCACCCACTGGTGCAGCACGAGCAGCCGCAGCAGCGGCGACGGCGCGAAGGCGACGCGGGCGGTGAGCGGCCGGCCCACCGGGTCCGGCAGCGGGTGATCAAAGTAGAGCAGCCCGGGGCTCGCCGGCGGCGCGGGATGGTCGGGGTCGTGCAGCGAAACGCGGGCTCCGCACATGGCTCCGAGCTGGTCGAGGTCCGCGTCGGACCAGCGGCCGACGGTCGGGGAAAGGGCCGTGACGATGGCCGCGAACTGGGCGCGCTTGGCCTCGAGGGCCTCGGTGCGCAGCCGCGTGCCCTGCTGGCGTAGCCACAGCTGGGCCCCGACCGCCGCGGCGAGGAACAGGAACAGGATCAGCACGGAGAGGCCGATCAGGCGGGTGAGCGAGGGCATGGTCGCGGCGGGGCGGGCGAGGGCACCCTGCGCGCCGGCGCGGCGGGCGTCAAAGCTTTGGTGCGCCGGGGCGGGCCGCCGTAAAGATTTCGACATTTTCCCGGGGAAGGGTTTGGTTGCCCGGCTCCCGCATGAAGCGCTTCTACATCACCACCGCCATCGACTACGTGAACGGTTCGCCGCACCTGGGCCATGCCTACGAGAAGGTGCTGACGGACGTCATTGCCCGGTTCCGGCGGCAGATGGGTGACCAGGTCCATTTCCTCACGGGCGTCGACGAGCACGGGCAGAAGGTGCAGCAGAGCGCGCGGGCGCGCGGCATCCCGCCGCAGCAGTTCGCCGACGAGGTCAGCGCCGAGTTTCGCGCGCTGCTGCCGCGCCTGAACGTCGCGAACGACGACTTCATCCGCACCACCGAGGAGCGGCACAAGAAGGTTGTCCGCCAGGTGCTGCAGCAGCTGTTCGACCAGGGCCTGATCTACCGGGCCGAGTACCGGGGCTTCTACAGCGCCCGGCAGGAGCAGTTCCTCCAGGAGAAGGACCGCAACCCGGACGGGTCGTGGCCCGAGCTCTACGGCGAGGTCGTGGAGATCACCGAGTCGAACTACTTCTTCAAGCTGCGGCAGTACCAGGACTGGCTCGTCGGGTTCCTCGCGCAGCACGAGGACTTCATCTTCCCGCGCTACCGCCAGAAGCAGGTGCTGGAGTTCCTCAAGGAGCCGCTCAACGACCTCTGCATCTCGCGGCCGCGCGAGCGGCTGGAGTGGGGCATCCCGCTGCCGTTCGACGAGCAGTACGTGACCTACGTCTGGTTCGACGCCCTGCTGAACTACTACTCCGCCGTCGCGGACCGGCCCGGCACCTGGCCGGCCACCTGGCACGTCATCGGCAAGGACATCCTCGTGCCGCCCCACGCGGTCTACTGGCCGATCATGCTGCACGCGGCCGGCCTGCCGCTCCCGGGCGGTATCATCGCCCACGGCTGGTGGCTGCAGTCGGGCGCCAAGATGTCCAAGAGCCTCGGCAACGCGCTCAACCCGCTCGACCTCGTCACCGAGTTCGGCGCGGACGCGTTCCGGTACTTCGTGATCCGCGAGATGAACGTCGGGCAGGACAGCGACTTCACCCGCGAGCAGTTCCTCGTGCGCTACAACAGCGAGCTGGCGAACAACCTGGGCAACCTGGTCAACCGCACGCTCAACATGACCACGCGCTTCGCCGCCGGGATCGTGCCGGCCCCGGGGCCGGCCGAGGACGCCGAGCAGGAGCTGCAGGCACTGTGGCAGCGCACGCGCGAGGAGTTCATCCCGCTGTGCGAGGGCTTCCAATTTCACACCGCGCTGGAGCGCGCCATGGCGTTCATCACGGCGACCAACGCCTACATCGAGCGGCGGGCGCCCTGGAAGCTGGGCAAGTCCGCCGACGCCCAGGACCAGGCCCGGCTGCGCACCGCGC
>CAZUQB010000159.1:0-5804 GCA_964622405.1 uncultured Opitutaceae bacterium
CGCGGAGGGCTGCCCGTGCCGCATCGGGCCGAGCCCGTCCGGCCACTGCCGGGCCACCACCGAGTGCCAGCCCCAGCTGGTCTGCAAGCCGGGCGAGTCCAAGGGCACCTGGAAATGCACGCGCCCGAAGGAGTGGGGCGGGCCGTGCCCCGAGGGACCCCGTCCCAACGGTTCGTGCTGCCGGACGATCGAGCGCTGCCAGCCGGTGCGCAGCCTCCGCCATCGCCGGGGCCTGGTCGTGCGCGCCACCGTCGCGGCCGCGTTCGCCAGCCTGATCATCGGCCTCACCGGCCCCTCGCGCGAGACGTTCCTCAACCCCGCGCCGCTCTCCGCCCACCACACGGGTCCCGAGTTCGTGAAGATGGCCCGCGCGCTCTCCGCCGAGCCCGGCCAGGGCTGCGTGGCCTGCCACCGCGAGGTGAGCGAGGGGCCCGCGCACTGGGTCCGCTCGGGTCTCGCCGCCAGCCGCGCCTCGCTCCGTCCGGAACAGCTGGCCCTGGCGACCGCGAAGGATTTCTCGCGGCTCGACGCCAACTGCCTCTCGTGCCACGCCGACGAGGCGTTCCACCAGCCGAATCTCCCGCGCGACACGTCCTGCTCGGCGTGCCACCGCGAGCACCAGGGCCGCGGGCCGCTCCTGCCGGTGGCCGGGCAGAACTGCACCGACTGCCACGGCGACCAGGCGCAGATGGCCGCGGCCGCCCAGCGCGGCCGGAGCCAGCCCGCCGCATGGTTCGCCCGGCCCGCGCCCGCGGGCGTCGTCGCCGTCGAGCGCGTGCGGCCGCCCGAGGGCTTCACGGCGGTGATCCATTCGTTCGCCACCGACCATCCGGAGTTTCCGCCCCGCCGGCCCGGCGCCCGCGACCGCACCGCCGTCGCGTTCAACCATGCGCGCCACCTCGCCGGCGGGGACATCCCGCTCCTGCACGGCAAGCCGCTCGAGTGCGCCTCGTGCCACCAGCCCGACGGTTCGGGCGCGTTCATGCAGCGGATCACGTTCGAGCAGAGCTGCCGCCCGTGCCACGCGCTGCAGTTCGACGAGCGCAACCCGGGCCTGCAGCTGCCGCACGGCGATGCCGCCTTCGTGCGCGCGTTCCTCCGCAGCCTCCCGGCCCAGTATGCCGACCACGCCGTCCGGCGCCTCGGGATCACCGGCGAGGCGGCCGTCGCCGCCTATGTCTCGGCCCAGATGCTCGCGCTCCGCGACCGCGCGCGCACCGGCGAGCTCCTCGAGGAGCAGGTGTTCTTCAGCGATCTCCGCCAGGGTCCCGCCGCCGGCCTGGCGGGCCTCGACGGCCCCGGCCGCGCGAAGTTCGCCGGCTGCGCCACCTGCCACGTGGTCACCGCGCAGCCGCACACCACGCCGGTCATCGCGCCGCCGGCCATCCCGGACCGCTGGCTCACGCACGCGGAGTTCAGCCATGCCCGCCACGTCCAGGTCGGCTGCACCAAGTGCCACGACGCCAGCCGGAGCCAGCTCTCGAGCGACGTCCTGCTGCCCGACCGCCAGAGCTGCGTCGAGTGCCACAGCCCGAAGGGCGGGGTGAACTTCTCGTGCACGGAGTGCCACCGCTACCACAACGCGCCGCCGAGCGGCTGGCGTCCCGCGCCGCGGTCATGAGCGGGCGGGGCACAGGGCGGTGGCCGTCCCGCACGGCGTTCGCGGTCGCGCTGGCGCTGCTCGCCGCCGCGCCCGGGCGCGCGCAGACCCCGCCGGCGCCGGGCGAGCGGGAGACTCCCGCCGACGCGCCCCGGATCCACCAGCGGCCCGACCGCGGCCCGTCCGCCAGGTCGCCGGACGAGGTGAATCCCGACCCGGGCGTCGCGCTCCCGCCGCCCGTCGTCACGCCCGCGCCGGCGACGCTCCGCACCGAGCGCCGTCCCGACCAGTCCGCCCCGGCGGCCGCGCCCACCCAGTTCAATCCCGATCCCGGTGCGACCCAGCGCCCGGCCGCGGCGGCCAACGCGCCCTATTTCCAGGGTGACCAGGTGAAGTTTCCGCCGGAGCCCGAGACGGCCCCGGTGCCGGCCAGCCAGGCGCTGCCGCGCGGCCCGCTGGAACAGACCACCGTGGTGCGGGAGCGCGCGGCCGTCGCCGAGCCCCGCGACGGCCTCGACGCGGTCCCGGCGCCGCTGGCGCTGCCGCGCGGCGGACTGCGCGCCAACGAGTTCATCACGAACTCCTGGCATGCGCCGGAGGAATATCCGCTCTCGGCCCCCGGGCCGGGGCAGCAGCTGCCGCCCGGGACGAAGCCGGTGCTCAACCGCTGGCGCGACGCGCATTTCTTCCCGTGGCGGCGCTACACCTCGGGCGACACGAACGAATTGCCGTACTACCACGCGCAGCCGGACCTCTGGCACTACTACCGCCAGAGCATTCTCAAGGGCGACGTGCCCGTCCGTGGCCAGGACCTGTTCCTCAGCCTCACCGCGTCCGCCGACTTCGTCTACGAGGACCGCCGGATCACGCTGCCGAGCAATGTCAGCTCCGCGCGGCCCGCGAGCTACGACTTCTTCGGCCAGAGCCGCTCGCAGGTGTTCGTCGGCAACCTCGCCGTGCAGGCCGACCTGTTCCGCGGCGAGACCGTGTTCAAGCCCGTCGAGTGGCTCGTGCGCGTGAAGCCCGTGTTCAACGTCAACCGCGTGGATCTGCGCGAGACCCTGGTGTCGCCCGACCCGCGCGGTCGCGTGGGCGCCGGGAACGGCTCCGGGGCGAACAACGGCGGCGTGCTGAATCCCGGCGACATCGACGGGTTGCTCACCGGCGGCCTCGCCACCCCGGCCGTCATCGACGCGAGCGCGACGCACCGGAACAAGGACTACGTCGCGCTGCAGGAGGCGTTCGTCGAGCTCCACCTGCGCGACCTCTCGGTGAACTACGACTTCGTCGCGGTGAAGCTCGGGAACCAGACCTTCAACAGCGATTTCCGGGGCTTCCTCTTCAACGACACGAACCTCGGCGTCCGGCTCTTCGGCAACTACGGCAGCAACCGCTGGCAGTACAACCTGGCGTTCTTCGACCTCCGCGAGAAGGACACGAATTCCGAGCTGAACACCTTCAACCGCCGGCACCAGTACGTCGCCATCGCGAACGTCTACCGGCAGGACTTCCTCGTCCACGGCTACACCGCGCAGGCCAGCATCCACTTCAGCGCCGACCAGGGCGGCACCTACTACGACACCAACGGCTCGATCGTGCGGCCGGCCCCGATCGGCCAGGTCCGCGCGCATGACGTGAACGTCGGCTACCTCGGCTGGGCGGGCGACGGCCACGTGGGCCGCTGGAACCTCTCGCACGCCGCGTACCTGGCGCTCGGCCGCGACGGCTTCAACGGCATTGCCGGCCGGCCGGTCAGCATCCGGGGCGAGATGGCCGCGGTCGAGGTGAGCTACGACCGCGACTGGCTCCGCTACAAGGCGTCGCTCTTCTGGGCGTCGGGCGACGGGTCGGCCAAGGACGGCCGCGCGACGGGCTTCGACAGCATCGTCGACAACGTGAATTTCGTCGGCGGCCCGTTCAGCTATTTCGTGCGGCAGGGCTTCAACCTCGCCGGCACCGCGCTCAACGTGAAGCAGCGGTTCAGCCTGCTGCCCGACATCCGCACGAGCAAGACCGAGGGCCAGGCGAACTTCGTCAACCCGGGCCTCCGGCTCGCCGGGCTCGGGGCGGACGCCGAGCTCACGCCCAAGGTGCGGCTGTTCGTCAACGCGAACTACGTCCAGTTCGACGACGTCGACGCGATCCAGACCGTCCTGCTCACCAACCAGCTCGGCCGCGACTTCGGCACGGACCTCAGCGTCGGCGTGCAGTGGCGCCCGTGGCTCAAGGACAATGTCATCCTCTCGGCGGGCTTCGGCGCGCTGCTGCCCGCGGCCGGCTTCCGCGACCTCTACCGCACGACCCAGCCGCCGGTGGCGGGCTACACCACAGGCTTGAGTCCGCGGGTGGACGAGTGGCTGTATAGCGCCGTCGCGGCGATCACCCTGACCTATTGACCCACCGCAGACCATGAACCACCGCAACGAATCGGGTCGGATTTTCCGCTGGCTGGCGCCCCTGCTTGGCGCCTGGGGCCTGGGCCTGGTCGCGCTGGTCGTGTCGGCCCAGCCCGGCGGCCCCGCCGACGCGGTGGCCGGCCCGCCCATCGCCGTCGACCGCGCCCCGGCGGCGGCTTCGGCGGCGCCCCGCACGCTGGTCGACCAGTCGCGCGCCGACGCCCACCGCAAGAGCGCGGGCTGCCTGGAGTGCCACCAGGGCATCGAGGACATGCACGCGTCCCCGAACGTCGTGCTCGGCTGCACCGACTGCCACGGCGGCAACCCGACGCCGGGGCTCACGATGCGCAAGGCGCACGTCGCGCCGCGCAACCCGGTCTTCTGGGAAAGCTCCGCCAACCCGAGCGAGTCCTCGGTCCTGCTCAACCACGAGTCGGCCGAGTTCATCCAGTTCGTGAACCCCGGCGACCTCCGCGTCGCCGACCGCGCCTGCGGCCTCTGTCACGGCGAGATCAACCGCACCGTCACGCACAGCATGATGAACCACGGCGCGATGCTGTGGGGCGCCGCGCTCTACAACAACGGCGCCATCCCCACCAAGGACTACAAGTTCGGGCAGGCCTACGGCCTCGACGGCGCCCCGCTGCGCCTCGAGAGCCCGATCCCGGTGACGCCGGAGATGACGCTGAAGCACGGCATCCTCCCGGCGATCGACCCGCTGCCGCGGTTCGCGATCTCGCAGCCGAGCAACCTGCTCCGGGTGTTCGAGCAGGGCGGGGAGAAGCAGACCGAGATCGGGAACCCGAACGCCTTCGAGCCGCCCGGCCGGCCGGCGCGGCGCCTCAGCGAGCGCGGGCTCGGCACGCTCAACCGCATCGACCCGGTGTACCTCAATCTCCAGAAGACCCGGCTCCACGACCCGCTGCTCGGCTTCATGGGCACCAACAACCACCCGGGCGACTACCGCTCGTCCGGCTGCTCGGCCTGTCACGTGGTCTACGCCAACGACCGCTCGCCGACCAATTCCGGCTGGTGGTCGAAGTACGGCCACCAGGGCCTGAGCTTCAGCGCCGACCCGATGATCTCGAAGCGCGAGCGCGGCCACCCGGTCAAGCACCAGTTCACCCGCAGCATCCCGTCGAGCCAGTGCATGAACTGCCACATGCACCAGGGAAACCTCTTCGTGAACCCGTACCTCGGCTACATCTGGTGGGACCAGGAGAGCGACGGCGCGTTCATGTACCCCAAGGTGCAGAAGAACCCCACCGAGGAGGAGATCGCGGCGTCGTTCCAGCGCAGTCCCGAGGCCGCCGCGGCCCGCGGTCTCTGGGGCGACCCCGAGTTCCTCGAGAAGGTGGCCGAGCTCAACCCGCAGCTGAAGGAGACGCAGTTCGCCGATTACCACGGCCACGGCTGGGTGTTCCGCGCGGTGTTCAAGAAGGACCGCGAGGGCAACCTGCTCACGCTCGACGACCAGGTGATTCCGCCCGACGACCCGCAGAAGTGGGCGAAGGCGGTCCATCTCAAGGACGTCCACCTCGCGCGGGGGATGCAGTGCGTGGACTGCCACTTCACGACCGACGTCCACGGCAACGGCCTGCTCTACGGCGAGCCGCGCGCCGCGACCGCCATCGAGTGCATCGACTGCCACGGCACGATCGACCGGCGCCCGACGCTCCGGACCAGCGGCAACGGCGGCCGGCTCGTCGACGGGCAGGTCCTGCCCAACGACCTCGCCGCCGGCAGCACCCCGTGGGGCCCGCGCTTCTACTGGCAGGGCACCCGGCTCTACCAGCGCTCGATGATGC
>CAZUQB010000160.1:0-5772 GCA_964622405.1 uncultured Opitutaceae bacterium
TCCAGATCCAGCCCGACGAGGGCCTGAGCCTGATCCTGAACACGAAGATCCCGGGGCTCGAGACCCGCACGCAGCCCGTGAAGATGAGCTTCCGCTACGCGACGACCTTCGGCTCGAACACGCCGGAGGCTTACGAGCGGCTGGTGCTCGACGCGATGATCGGCGACGGCACGCTGTTCATCCGCGGCGACGAGGCGGAGACGTCGTGGAAACTGTACACGCCGGTGCTGGAAGCCTGGGCGGCGGCCGGCCGCGACGGCCTCGACCAGTACGTGGCCGGCTCCTGGGGCCCGCCCGCCGGCGACATGCTCCTCGGCCGCCAGGGCAACGTGTGGAGGCAACCCTGACCGCGCTTCCGCGCGGCAAACGCCAATGGCCAAGGCTGACAAACGCCAAATTGAGTGCGGGGGTCGGACGAAGGTGAGTCGCCGGACGTCCCGCCTGACCGCTCGCCGTTTGGCGTTTGGCGGATTGGCATTTGAAGATTCCACCCGCCATGCCTGACATCTTCGATGCCCTGCCGGGGCTGGACGTTCCGGTTGATTCCATCTCGAAGAGCCTGGGCGAGATGTGGGCGAGCACGGCGGCGGCGGGCGGGGCGGCGCCGGCCTCGGACGATGCCAAGGCCACGCAGGTGAACTTCGTGCTCCACCTCGGGTTTCTCACCTCGGCGGAGGATGCCGCCGAGCAGTTCCGCACGGCGGTGGAATTCTCCAAGCGCTACCCGAGCCGGATCGTCGTGCTCTGCCCGCAGGTCCAGGACGACGGCGGCATCGCCATGCGCGCCAAGATCTATGGCGAGTGTCACCTCGGAAAATCCAAGGGCGACAAGCGCTGCGTCGAGTTCGTGATGCTCAGCTACCCGCGCCGCGCGCGGCAGTTCCTCGAGAACCAGGTCTCGATCTGCCTCTCGACGGACCTGCCGCTCTACTACTGGGCGCACCGGTTCTCGGCCAGCAGCAAGCTCGCTGACTACAATTACCTCCTCACCCGGGCCCGGCGCGTGCTCATCGACAGCGCGGTCGCGCCCGACGACGCGCTGACCTATCCGTGGCCGCACCCGGGCGCCCTGCGCGACCTGGCCTTCGCCCGCCTCCTGCCCGTGCGTCAAAGCCTGGGCCAGTTCCTCAGCCGCTACCCGATGAACGTGCTTTGCGACGGCCTGGCCGCCGTCACGCTGACGCACGCGCCGCAGTGGAAGGCGGAGGCCCGGGTGCTGCTCGACTGGCTCCGCGACCGGATCGGCGAGTGCGGCCGCAACGAGGCCGCCTACGCGCTCGAGGCCCGCGACGGCCAGGGCCTCGCGGTCGGGTTCCGCTACACGGGCGGCGCGAAGCGCTTCTCCTGGACAGGAGACCTGGCGACCGGACACGCCTGGTTTGACGCGGATTTCGGCACCGGGCCGACCCGCCTGCCTGCCGCCGCGAGCGTGCTCGCGCCGGATGAGGCGCTGAGCCAAGCGATGTTCTTCTAGGTCCGTCTAGGGCTGGGCCGCTGGCAGCGTTTCGGCCAGCAGGCCCCGCAGCCATTCGGTCAGGAGTGTTTGCGGGTCGCGCGTGTCGCCCGCCCGGCGGCGCAGCCAGGGCAGGTCATTGCCCTGCACCACGTCGGCTGCCTGCTCTTCCGTCGCCAGCTGGGCGGGATCGGCCACCGAGGGCAGGACCACGACGCAGTCCCAACCGGGCTGCTTGAAACTCTGCGACCAGTTCATGATCCAGGTGTAGTCGTGAAAGTACGCGTCGGTGTCCGGGGCGGCGGCGTCGCTTGGCACGGCGAGGATCACGAGGTCGGGACGGGGCCGGTCCGTCGGCTGGTGAAACGCGGGCCAGCCGCGCGCCTCCGCCTCGTGCAGGAGCGTCGCGAGCGGCTTGCCGGCCACCTCCCAGGGCACGACCTCCACGCGGGCGTCGGGCTTGATCCGGCGGAGGGCCGGTTCGATCAGCATGTCGAACGGCTTCATGGCGACCACGCGGAGCGGGGTGCCGGACCGAAGCTGGGCCTGGACGCGCGGCAAGGCGGGGGCCAGCGCCGGGAGCGGCCCGAGCGAGACGCGCTGGCCCGTGAGCCGGGCGACGACGGTCTCGGCGATGAGCACATGGCCGCGCATGTTGGGATGGATCGAATCGCTCATGAGCCGCAGCCGGGCCAGCGGGTCGGCGGCGAACGCCGCGGCCAGGGCCGCGTGGGTATCGACGACGGTCAGGCCGAGTTTGCGACCGACCTCCCGGACGATCTCGGCGTAGCGGACCACGCTCTCCGGCGGCCGGCGGTCATAGCCCGGGAAGGCGGGCGTCGTGGTCATCAGGACGACCTCCGCGCCGGCGGCCCGGCCGCGACGGGTGATCTCGACCAGGTTGGTGCGGAACTCGGCGGGCGAGAGGGACGCGACGTCGTTCATGCCGAACATCACGAGCACCAGGTGCGGCCGACAGGCGAGGACGTCGGTGTCCATCCGCTTGAGCGCGTTGAGCGTGGTGTTGCCGCTGACGCCGGCATTGATCATCTCGATCGCGGCGCGGGGGTAGACGCGGCGGAGGCCGAGGCCGACCAGATCGCACCAGTCGCGCCGTCCCCCCGTGTGGTAGTACACGCCGGTGATGCTGTCGCCGAAGCAGACGATGCGGGTGGGTTCGCCGTCGCGGAGCCGCTGGAGCGCGGGGGACTGGGCGGGCAGGCCGAGGGGAACCAGCGCGGTGGCGAGGAGGAGGAGCGGGCGGAAGGACATGGGAAGGCGGGGGGACGGACTCAGGAGTAGCTCCGCACCTGCGCGCGGGCGAGCCACGGGTCGATCTTCGTCAGCAGGAAGCGGGCGCACATCCCGCGGAAGCGGGTGAACCAGGTCTGTTCGGCCCGCCACGAGGCGAGGGTAACCTCGCGCGAGCGCGCGACGTCGGCGGCGAAGTGGGCCCGGCCGGAGGTCGCGAGCGCGGGGTCGTTGCAGCGCACCATGACCTCGTAATTGATGCCGGCGGAGCGGTTGTCGAGATTGGCGGAGCCGACGAACACGGCGTGGTCCACGATGGCCAGCTTGGCGTGCAGGACCTGCGGCTCATATTCCCAGATTCGCACGCCGGCGCGCAGCAGGGCGCCGTAGCCGGCCCGGGCGGCCTGCTGGACGAGCGGCACATCGGTGCGCCCCGCCAGCAGCAGCTCGACCCGTCCGCCCCGCCGGGCGACCTGGCGCAGGGCCCGCCGGAGCCGGAAGCTGGGCAGGAAGTAGCTCGCCACGATCTGGACCTGGCGGGCGCGGCGCAGCCGGCGCAGCAGCTCGGCGCGGAAGCGATTCCGGCCGAGTCCCGGCCCGACGAGGAAGACCGGCCCGACGCGCGCCCGGCGATAGCGGCGGGCAAACAGCCGCCGCAGGCGGGTAAGCAGGCGCCCGGGCCGTCGCGCGGCCTGGAACAGCCCGTCGAACCCCGCGGCCAGCGGCCGGATCACCAGCGGCGAGTGCAGTTCCAGGCCGAGGTCCCGCCAGCCGCGGGTGACGCCGTCGCCGTCGTACTCGTCGCCGATGTTGAACCCGCCGACGAATGCGACGGCGTCGTCCACGAGCACGAGCTTGCGGTGGTTGCGGAGCGAGAAGAGCCGCCAGGAAATCGGGTTGAACACCCGGACGCTGCCGCCGGCGGCGCGGAGCTCGTCCCAGTAGTTGGCGGGCAGGCTCGCCGAGCCGAAGGCGTCCACCAGCACCTCGACGCGCAGCCCGCGGCGGGCCGCCGCGACCAGGGCGGCGCGAAACCGGGCGCCGGTGGCGTCGGGCGCGACGATGTAGAACTCAAAGCGCACCGACTGCCGGGCCAGCCCGATCGCCTCGATGATCCGGGTGTAGGCCGTCGCCCCGTCCGGCAGCCAGCAGCTGCGCGGCTGGAGCGGGTGGGTGGCGGGCGGGGTCATGGCCCGATTTGAAACCCGAATGTGCGGCAATTCAAATCCTGGCGTGGGGCGGCCACCGAATCGTCCTCGACGCAGCGGACGCGGCGGATATCACGGGCCCATCCCCAACGCCGTCATGAAAACCCCCACGATCGACGGGCTTGGCCAGGTCGCGCTCACCGTGCGCGATGTCGCCGCGGCCCGCCACTTCTACACCCACGTGCTCGGCCTGGCGCTGCTCTTCGACGCCGGCCCGAACCTGTCCTTTGTGTCGCTGGGCAATGTGCGACTGATGATCACGACCCCCCAGGGCGAGGGCGAGGCCGGGAAGAACTCCGTCCTCTACCTCCGCACCGGCGCGCTGGCGGAGTTGTATGCCGCGGTGGTGGGCCGCGGGGCAAAGCCCGAGCGCGAGCCGGGACTGGTGGCGAAGCTCCCCGACCACGAACTCTGGATGGCGTTTGTGCGCGATCCCGAGGGCAACCTCGTCGGGCTGATGGAGGAGCGGCGCTGAGACGGGCGGTCCCGTGGACTGCGGACGGCTCTGCCCGCTGAAGCAGCCGCCGCGGCGCTAGCGGCTCAGGCGACGGACAGCACCGTGTAGGTGCGCTTGCCCTTGCGCAGGAGGATGTGCCGGCCGAACAGGAGGTCGGCGGCGGTGAGCGTGCGGCCGGCCTCGGCGGCGCGGACGTTGTTCACGTAGATGCCGCCGCCCTCGATGTCCTTGCGCGCCTGGCCCTTGGACGGGCAGAGCCCGGCGTGGACGAGGAGGTCGGTGAGCGCGGTGCCGGCGCCGTCGAGGCGGACGCGCTCGAGCGCCTTGGTCGGCACCTCGCCGACGACATCGGCGAAGACGGACTCGCTGATGCCCTCGAGGGAGCCGCCGAAGAGGATCTCGCTGGCCTTGATCGCGCCGGCGAGGGCGTCGGCGCCGTGCACGAGCTGCGTGAGCTCGCGGGCGAGCGCCTTCTGGGCGCCGCGGGCGCCGGGGTTCGCCTTGAGCTCGGCGTCGAGGGCGGTGATTTCCTCGTGCGACAGAAACGTGAGCACGCGGAGCAGCTTGCCGACGTCGGCGTCGTCGGAGTTCACGAAGAACTGGTAGAAGCGGTAGGGCGAGGTGCGCTTCGCATCGAGCCAGACGGCGCCGCTGGCCGATTTGCCGTACTTGGTGCCGTCGGCCTTCGTGAGCAGCGGGAAGACCAGGCCCCAGGCGTTGAGCGTGCCGCCGGACTTCTTGCGGATGAGGTCGGTGCCGGCGGTGATGTTGCCCCACTGGTCGGTGGCGCCGACCTGCAGCTCGCACTGGGCCGACTCCCGCAGGTGCAGGAAATCATGCGCCTGGAGCAGCATGTAGCTGAACTCGGTGTAGCTGATGCCGCCCTCGCCGTCGTCGCGCGCCCGGTCGAGCCGCGAGCGCACGCTGTCCTTGGCGATCATGGTGTTCACCGAAAAGTACTTTCCGACGTCGCGCAGGAACTCGAGGAACGTGACCGGGGCGGTCCACGCCGCGTTGTCGACCAGCTTCGCCGGATTCCGCGCGGTGTTGAAGTCGAGGAACCGGCTGAGCTGCTCCTTGATCGCCGCGATGTTGTGGGCGACCTGCTCGGGCGTCTGGAGATTGCGCTCGGAGGACTTGCCGGACGGGTCGCCGACCATGCCGGTGGCGCCGCCGGCCAGCGCGATCGGATGGTGACCCTGGAGCTGAAAACGGCGGAGGGCGAGCAGCGGGACGAGATTGCCGACGTGCAGGGAGTCGGCGGTGGGGTCGAAGCCGCAGTAGAGCGTGATGGGCCCGGCGGCGAGGCGCTTGGTCAGCGCCTCGAGATCGGTGCAGTCGGCATACAGGCCGCGCCACTGGAGGTCTTCGAGAATGGTCATGCGAGCGAAGAGGTTATTCGC
>CAZUQB010000161.1:0-5762 GCA_964622405.1 uncultured Opitutaceae bacterium
AAAGGCCCGCGGCAGTGCCGCGTCGCGGAAAAGTTTGCCATCACACTCGATACACGGAATTTGTCGAGCCAAAACCGCCCAGAGCGGCCTCCGGATAACACCCTGACGGATACGCTGCCGCCGGCCGCGGCGCTCCCGGCGGTGCATGCCAGGACGCTGATAACCAGACGGTTAACAACCCGGAAGGCGAGTCGTCCCGCCCGCGGCGCCCGCTCCCGCTGGTTCCGGTCGGGCGGCGCGGCGGCGTCCGCAGCAGCCCGAACTCCGCGCTTGCAGGGTGCCCGGCGGCGACTGTGAAGTGACAGGATGCCCGTGTCCTTCCATGTCGCCGACACCCTCGAATCGGCCCTCAAGTCCGCCGCCGTCCAGGCCGGGCTCGAGGCCGCCGCCTTCGCGCCGGACGTGCGCACGGCGGATCCGCGGCACGGCGACTACCAGGCGAACGGCGTGCTGGGCTACGCCAAGGCGCACAAGCTGAACCCGCGCGCCGTGGCCACCCAGCTCGTGGCGGCCCTGCCCACCGACGTGACCGACGGTTACACGGTCGCGATCGCGGGGCCCGGGTTCATCAACTTCACCCTCAAGCCCGCCACGCTGCTGGCGTGGATGCGGGCGCAGGACTCCCAGGAGCACCTCCGGAAGAACGCGGCGTCCGCCAAGCACGGCCAGACCTGGGTCGTGGACTACTCGGCGCCCAACACGGCCAAGCAGATGCACGTCGGTCACCTGCGGTCGGCCGTGATCGGCGAGGCCATCTGCCGCATCCTGGAGTTCAGCGGCGCGAAGGTGATTCGCGACAATCATATCGGCGACTGGGGCACGCAGTTCGGCAAGCTGATCTGGGCCTACAAGCTCCACCGGAACGAAGCCGCGCTCGCGGCGGACCCGATCGAGGAATTCGAGCGGCTCTACCAGGTGGGCAACGCCGCCGCGGAGGCGGACCCGGCGGTGCTGGAGCAGGCCCGGCAGGAGCTGGTGAAGCTCCAGTCCGGCGACGCCACCAACCTGGCGATCTGGCGGCAGATCAACGCGGCCAGCCTCCAGGCCTTCCAGGGCATCTACGACCTGCTCGGCATCCGGTTCGACGTCACCCTCGGCGAGAGCTTCTACAACGACAAGGTCGATCAGGTCTACCGCGAGCTCACCGACGCCAAGCTCGCGGAGGAGAGCCAGGGCGCGCTCGTCGTGTTCCATCCCGAGCACCCGCGGTTCAAGACCCAGCCGTTCATCATGCGCAAGGCCGACGGCGCCAGCAACTACGCCTCGACCGACCTCGCCACCGCGCTGTACCGGGCCCTCCACTTCCGCGCCGACGGCATCGTCATCGTCACCGACTTCCGCCAGGCCGACCACTTCGAGCAGCTGTTCCTCACGGTGAGGAAGTGGTTCGCGGCCCGAAAGCACCGCCTGCCCGAGCTGCACCACGTCACCTTCGGCGCGGTCACGGGCGAGGACGGCAAGGCGCTGCGCACGCGCGACGGCGGCACGATCAAGCTCAAGGAGCTCCTCGCCGAGGCCGAGGCCCGCGCGTACGCGCTGGTGAGCGAGCGCAGCTCCGAGCTCAGCGAGGAGGAGCGCCGGGCGATCGCCGCGGTGGTGGGCGTCGCGTCGGTGCAGTACGCCGACCTCTCCCAGAACCGCTCGAGCGACTATGTCTTCGCGTGGGACAAGATGATCTCCCTCGAGGGCAACACGGCCGCGTACCTGCTGTACGCGGTCGCACGGATCCACTCGATCTTCCGGAAGCTGGGCCTCACCGCCGGCGACCTCGCGGGCGAGTCGGCCGGCACGCCGCCGGAGACCCCCGCCGAGCTGGCGCTGGCCCGCAAGCTGGTGAAGTTCGCGGACGCGATCCGGCTGGTGACCGACTCGCTGCGGCCCCACTTCCTCTGCCTGTATCTCTACGAGCTGGCGGGCGAGTTCAGCGCCTTCTACGCGGCCGACAAGGTGGCGGTGGACGACCCGGCGGTGCGGGCGCGGCGCCTCCTGCTGTGCGCTCGGACCCTGCTGGTGATGGAGACCGGGCTGGGCCTGCTCGGCCTGCGCACCCTCACGCGCATGTAGCGGGCTACCGGGCACTATTACTCTTGCTGCTCCCCGGCGGCGGTCACAGATTTCGGCCCATATGGCCACCGAGGAAATTTACATCCGGAACGAGACGGAGACGGAGGCTCGCGGCCCCTTCAACCTCGAACAGCTGGTCACCCTCGCCGAGAACGGCCAGGTCACCGCGGAGACGCTGTACTACGACGCGGGCACCGAGCAGTGGGTCGCGCTGGGGTCGAACCAGGAGTTGATCGCGCAGGTCTTCCCGCAGAAGAAGCGGCTGAAGATCAAGACCAAGGTGAAGATGGAATCGCTCAACCAGGAGAGCGAGAGCGCCCCGCCGATCACCGTCGACGACATGCTGGCCGCGGCCGAGGGCCGGACGGCGGAGACCGCCGGCCGGGCCGACCCGCTGATTGCGATGGCCCGGGCCGCCGCGATCGGCCGGTGGGCGATCGTGGTCATGCTGCTGCTGGCCGCCGCCGGCGAGGCGCTGCCGTCGGTCGATGCGATCATGGCCGTGGACGTGCCGAAGCTTCTCGCCCACCCTTTGGTCGCGCTCGGCGCGGTCGATCTCGTGCTTGCCGTGGTGCTCGCGCTTGGCGTCGTCAGCATCTACCCGTTCATCCGCTTCCGGGCGGCGCTGGGCCTCGGATTCCTCGGCTTCATCTTCTGGGTCCACGGCCAGCCGATGCCGATCCTCGCCCTCGCGGGCGGCTCGCTCGGCCTCTATGTGTCGACGGTCTTCGTGAGCTACGCGCCGGTGCTCTTCTTCGGCGCGCTCGGCATCGTCGGGCTGGGGGCGGTCTCCTGGTTCCTGCTGTCCTGACCGCGGCGGCCCGGCCATGGCCAGTCCCGACCAGCGCGGCAGCCGTCTCGCCCGGTTCTTCCATTCGGACATCTGGGCGCCCGATCTTTTTCGGGAGCGCTCGTTCCGGGCCGGACTGTACGCGGTGCTGCGCGTGATCTCGATCACCGGCACCGTGTTTGCCGAGACGAAGGCCGCCAGTCGCGCGGCCGCGCTCAGTTTCAGCTCCCTGCTCGGCATCGGTCCCCTGATCGGGGCGGCGGTGCTGGTCGGCGGTTTCATGCTCGGGCAGAACAGCGACCCGGCGATGCTGGCGCAGCAGCTCAGCCAGATGATCAAGAGCGTCGCGCCCCAGCTTCAGCAGCTGGAGAGCCTGCAGACGCCCTCGGCCGCGGCTGCGACCGATGCCGGCCTGACCTCCCTCATCCAGGGCATCATCGAGGGTTCGCGCTCCGGCACCGCCGGGGCCGTCGGCGCCCTCACCCTGATCCTGATCGTCCTGCTCCTCTTCAAGTCGATCGAGGACGCGTTCAACGAGATCTGGGGCGTGCGCACCGGGCGCACCCTGGCGATGCGGGTGATGCTGTACTGGACCGTGCTGACGCTCGGCGCGGTGCTCTTCTTCGCCGCCCTCACCCTGCTCGGCGCCGGCGCGTTCATCAACGTCTTCCTCGAGCGCCTGCCCTTCGGCCGGGAGCTGCTGGGGGCGCTGCGCTGGGCCCTGCCGGTGTTCTCGGTCACGGCCATGGTCTGCCTGCTGACGCTGTTCTACCGGTTCATCCCGAACACCAAGGTCTACTGGCGGGCGGCCCTCACGGGCGCGATCGTGGTCGCGGCCCTGCTGCTGCTGAACAACTTCCTCGCGTTCCTCTACCTGCGGCGCGTCTACCTGGAGAAGAGCCTGTACGGCTCGCTCGGCATCCTGCCGATCCTGATGCTCGGCCTGTACGTGTTCTGGGTGTTCGTCCTGATCGGCGGCCAGATCAGCTACGCCGTCCAGAACGCCAACTTCCGCAACAGCCAGGCCGCCTGGGGCCAGCTGAGCGGGGCGATGCGCGAGCGGCTCTCGCTGATCGTGCTGCTCACGGTCTGCCGGCGCTTCCGGGTCGCGCTGCCGCCCGTGACCGCCGCCCAGCTGGGCGACCTCCTGCGCGTCCCGACCCAGCTGCTCAACGAGTGCCTGAACCGCCTCGTGGACATGCAGCTGCTCACGCCCATCCCGCCGCCGCCGGACGCGGGGCCCACCGACTATTTCTACCAGCCGGCGCGACCGCTGAGCCACATCACCCTGGCGGAGTTCAAGCGCCTGAACGAGAACCTCGGCCACGACCCGGTCGGCCAGAATCTCGAGCGCATCGACCCCATCCTGCCCCACTACAACGGCGCCATCGAGCGCCTCGCCGGGGAAACCCTGCTGCGCAAGAACTTCGAGGAGCTGCTGGCCGAGTTCGAGTTCGACGAATCCCGTCCCCCGTTCGCCATGGGCGACCGGTCGCGGCGCTAGAAAATTCCGGATTCCGGAATCCGGATTCCGGAACGGCTGACCGGCGACGGGGAGATCGGAAACGGCCCGGCCTGCGCCAGTTTTTCGCCCTTGCCACCACCCCGGGGTGACCTAGCGTCAGCGCTTTTCCCTCCATGATTTCCTGGATTCAGCGCTACTTCCAGCAGCACTTCCGCATCATTTTCGCCCTGGTGCTCGCGAGCACGATCATCTCGTTCATCATCGCGTTCGCCCCCGGCTCGAACTTCGGCAAGACCGAGCGCCGGAATGCGGTGACCCGCCCTTTCTTCGGCTACAATCTCGCCTCGCAGGACGACCAGGGCCGGATCATCGGCGACGCCAGCCTCAGCGCCAATCTCCAGTCGGGTTTCAACGCCCTCGAGGGCGCCGACCTCCAGAACTACGCCTTCCAGCGCGTCGCCGCCCTCGCGCTCGCCGACGAGCTCCACGTCCCGGCCACCACGAAGCAGGAGGTCGCCGACTACATCAAGAACCTGCGCGCCTTCGCCGGCCCGGACGGCCAGTTCGACGCGGTCCGGTACGGCCAGTTCCGCGACAACCTCAAGTCCAACTCCCGCCTCACCGAGGCCGATGTCAGCCGCGTGATCTCCGACGACGTGCGCACCGACAAGGTGCAGCGCATCCTCTCCGGCCCGGGCTACGTCCAGGCCAATGACGTGAAGGCGCAGCTCGACCGCGCCGATTCGCTCTGGACGCTGGCGACCGCGACCGCCGACTTCGGGACCTTCAACCCGTCGATTCCGGTCGCCGACGCCGCCCTGGCA
Organism: uncultured Opitutaceae bacterium; assembly: GCA_964622405.1. Classification (GTDB taxonomy): domain Bacteria; phylum Verrucomicrobiota; class Verrucomicrobiia; order Opitutales; family Opitutaceae; genus Opi-474. The sequence continues at coordinate 5,144 of CAZUQB010000161.1, forward strand.
AAATTCTACGAGGAAAACACCTTCCGCTACACGATCGCGCCGCGCGTCGTCGTGTCCGTCGCCTTCTTCCCGGCCTCCGCCTACACCGCCGGCGTGAACGTCGGCGAATCGGAGGTGCGCGCCTATTACGAGGCGAACCCGGGCCGTTTCCCGAATCCCGCCGCCAAGCCCGGCGCCAAGGCCGACCCGGCCGCCGACTACGCCGCCGTGCGGGCGCAGGTCGAGGCCGCGCTCAAGCTCGAGCGCGCGCAGCGCTTCGCCGTGAAGGCCGCCTCCGATCTCTCGTTCGCCCTGTACGACGGCAAGATCGAGCCGGGTTCGCCCGCGTTTGCCAGCCTGCTCGCCGCCCAGAAAGTCCAGCTCCAGGCCCTCGCGCCGTTCACCCAGGAGGAGGGCCCGGCCGAGCTCGGCCACTCGGCCGACATCGCCGCCGAGGCCTTCAAGCTCGGCGCCAACCGCACCTACTCCGACGCCCTCGCCGCGCCCGCCGGCGCGGTGGTCCTGTTCTGGAAGGAAACCCTGCCGTCCCGCCAGCCCGCGCTGGCCGAGGTCCGCAACCGAGTCGCCGCCGACTACACGGCCAACGAGAAGGGCAAGCGTTTCGTCGAGTTCGGCCGCA
>CAZUQB010000162.1:0-5744 GCA_964622405.1 uncultured Opitutaceae bacterium
ACATCTTCCGCTATCCTGACTCCGGGAAGTGGGGCCTGCGCCCCTACCGGAAGAATTTCCGGATGACGGAGACCCAGTACTACGAGGGCGAGGAATAGTCCCGCGGCGATGCCGCCAGGGGCCGGATCGGGGCCGCGGTGGACAATTTATGCGCAGTGGCTGGCCGAGCTTTTGCCCTTGCGCTGCCATCGGCAAAACGGCGAGTTAGAATTGGATGATTCAATACCGCCCAGCCTGGGTTGGGCGGATCCCTCACGCTGTTCCCCCCGCAGTATGACGTTCCTTGTCCGAAGGCTGTACCCCGGTCGCGCGCTCCTGTGCAGGCTAGCCGCGGTCCTGGCGCTCGTCGGTCCGATTCGCGCCCAGGTTCCGGGATCCGCCCCTGACCAGATCTTCCGCGACGCCACGTTCGAGCAACTCGCCCAGCTCACGGTCGTCTCCGTTTCGAAGAGTGAGGAAAAATACTTCGGCACCGCGGCGGCGGTCCACGTCATCACGGGCGACGAAATCCGACGCAGCGGAGCCATGACGCTGCCTGACGCCCTCCGCCTCGCACCCGGCATGGAGGTGGGCATGGTTAACAGCCGCACCTTCGCCATCACGATGCGGGGGTTCAACGGCACCTCGGCCAACAAGCTGCTGCCCTTGATCGACGGCCGATCGCTCTATTCGCTGCGCTTCGCCGGCACCATCTGGGACATCCGCGACCTGCCGCTGGATGACGTCGCGCAGATCGAGGTGATCGGCGGGCCGGGCGGCACGACCTGGGGCGCCAACGCCGTCAACGGCGTCATCAACGTCATCACCAAGAGCGCCCGCGAGACCCTGGGCACGCAGGTCAGCACGGTCGCCGGCACCTATCAGCAGGGCATGCTCTATGCGCGCCAGGGCGTCGCGCTTTCGCCGCATTCCTGGGTCCGCGTCTACGTGAAGGCGTTCGCCCGCGACGATTCCGAGCCCGTGAACGTCGCGAACAACCACGATGACTGGAACCAGGTCCGCGCCGGCTTTCGCTATGACCGGGAGGATAGCGAGGGCAACCACACCATGGCCACGGGCGGCGTCTTCTTCAGCGAGGGCGACCAACTGGTCGGCGGCCAGCCGGACATCGCGCGCTCGCACGGCGGCAATGTGCTCGTCCGCCATCGCCGGACCTTGGGCAACGGCTCGTCGCTCCAGCTCCAGACATACCTCGACAGCTACACGCGGGACTCCGGCGGGAATTTCAGCAAAGCCGACACGCTGGATCTGGACGCGGTGCAGGAAATCACCGCGGGCGAGCGGCACAACCTGACCTGGGGGGCGAATTTCCGCCGCAGCCGCCTCGAGGACACGGTCAACACCCCCGGCTTCACTTCCAGTTTTGATCCGCTGGTCCGCAATTTCAATCAGGGCGGCATCTACGCGCAGGACGTGTTTCGCCCCGCGCCCGTCACCGCCCTCACCCTGGGAGCCAAGGCCGAGTACAATGACTTTACGCGCTGGGAATTCATGCCGTCGGCGCGCCTCGCGTACTTTCCCCAGTCAAACGTCACGGTCTGGCTGGCCAGCAGCCGCGCGGCCCGGATCCCGTCGCGGTTCGAGCACGACCAGTCCCTGACGCTGGCGGTCCCGGGCTTCACCTCCCTCACGCTGCCCAGTCCGCGCCTCCGGGCCGAGATCCTCCAGTCCTACGAAGCCGGCGTGCGGTGGCAATTGGGCCGGGAGTGGACGGTCGACACCGCCTTCTACTACAATGACTACCAGCGGCTCGTCACCAACGAGAATGCCCCGACGGTCAGCCCCGTCGGCACCATCACCACGCTGGCCAACCTCGGCCAGGGCCGCGGGATCGGCGCCGAGCTTTCGGCGATGTGGCAGCCAGCGGACTGGTGGCGCCTGCAGGCCACGTACAATGTGCTCGACCTGGACCTGTCGGTGGACCCGTCGAGCCTGGACACCAGCCTCGTGCTCACCACCTACCAGAGTCCCCGCTGGCAGGCCGGCTTGCGCTCGTCCTGGAACTTGAGCCGCAGCTGGGAAGCCGACCTCGACCTGCGGCACGTCGGCGCGCTGGCCCAGCCCGGACGCGGGATTCCCGCCTACCACACGCTCGATGTCCGCGTGGGCAAGCAGCTCGGTTCCGGCTGGGAGCTTTCCCTGGTGGGACAAAATCTGCTGGCGCCCAGCCACCAGGAATTTCGCTTCTTCACCATTCGCGCCGCCGTCGCGCGGGGCGCGTACGTGCGGCTGGACTGGCGCAAATGAACGTCCCGTCCACCCGGTCCACCACGGCCCGCTGGTCCTTCCGCCACGCGGGTGTGTGCGTTGCCCTGCTGCTCGCCGCCTTAACCGCCACCCTGGCCAGCGCCGCTCCGGGCGTGCCGGAGTACAATGCCAAGGCCGGCTACCTGCTGCTCTTCACGCGCTACGTGGAGTGGCCCGCGCGCTGCTTCCCGGAACCGACCAGCCCGATCGTCATCGGCATCCTGGGCGACAATCCCTTCGACGGCGTGCTGGACAAGACCGTCGCCGGCCAGACGCAGAACGGCCGGCCGATCGCCGTGCGCCGCATTTCCAGCCCCGAGGAAGCCGCCGGCTGTCACGTGGTCTTCATCGGCCGCGCCAACGGCCGCGTCCAGGCCACCTGGCTGGCCGCGCTGCAGGGCCAGCCGGTGCTCACGGTGGCGGAGACCGATGACGGCCTGAGGCAGGGTGCCGTGATCACCTTCGCCAGCGAGCCGGCGCAGGGCGGCGTCCGACTCAAGTTCGATGCCAGCATCCCCGCGATGGAACGCGCCGGCCTGCGCATCAGCTCGTCGATGCTGCAGGCGGCCCGCCAGGCATACCGCAGCGAGGCGGATCCCCGCCGGACCTAGATGACCCGCTTCTCCCAGCTTCCCTTGCAGCGCAAGCTGCTGTGGATCGTCGCCCTGGCGGTGACGATGGCCGCGGCCATCAGCGCGCTGGTGCTGGTCATCTACGAGACCACGACCTTCCGTCCGCGGGTGCTCCACGCCCTGCGGGCCGACGCCGAGATCATGGCCGCCATGCTGGCCCCGGCCGTCGACTTCGGCGACGACCTGACTGCGGCCCGGCAGCTCGGCACCATGCATGGGCGGCCCGACCTGCGGGCCGCCGCCATCTACCTGCCGAGCGGGGCGAGCTTCGCGAGCCACCAGCGCCTGCCAGGCGAGGTGCGGATGCCCGCGACCCGCCCGCCGGATCCGGCCGGCGAGGCGGAGAGCAACGTCGTCACCCTCATGCAGCCCATGGCCGTGGGCAACCGCACCGTCGGGCACCTGTGGCTCCAGTTCGACCTCCCGCCGGTGAGCCAGCGCCTCTACCAGTACGGCGCGGTGGCCGCCGCCTCGGCGTTCTCCCTCGTGGTCCTCGCGGTCATGCTGTCGCTCACCCTGCAGCGCACGGTCTCGCGGCCCTTGCGGGGCCTCGCCACCGTGGCCCAGGCGGTGACCGACCGGAAGGACTACTCCCTCCGCGCGCCCGTCGAGCGCGACGACGAGGTGGGCCGGCTGGCCGCCGCCTTCAACAACATGCTCGCCACCGTGCAGCAGCGCGACATCGAGCGCGAGCAGCACCAGGAGCGTCTCGCGCGCCAGAACCGCGGCCTGGTCGAGATCGCCCGGACGGAGCAGCAGTTCGGCGAGGACGCGGTCTCCGCCCTGGGCGGACTCAACGAGATCCTGGTGCGTGTGCTCGATGTCGATCGCGTCGGCATCTGGCTGTTCGAGGGCGACGACCTGACGATGCTCCGCTGCGCGGACCTCTATTCCCGCCTTACCGGCAACCATGAGCGCGGCAGCCGCCTGGCGGTCGACGCCAGCGCGCCCTACCTCATGTCGCTCGATGGCGAGCGCGCCGTCGAGGTGACCGACTGCCGCACGGACCCCCGCACGGCCGGCCTGCGCGAGACCTATACCGAGCCGCTCGGGATCGGCGCCATGCTCGACGTCCCCATCCGGTGGCGCAACCGCGTCGTCGGCGTGCTCTGCCACGAGCACGTGGGCGGGCCGCGCGCCTGGCACCGGGACGAGGTCAGCTTCGCCGTGTTCGCGACCGACCGCGTGGCGCTCGCCCTGGAGGCCGACGAGTCGGCCCGGGCTGAGGCCAGCCTGCGGGAGAGCGAGACGCGGTACCGCAGCCTGATCGACGAGGCCAAGGACGCGATCTTCACGCTCTCCAATGACGGCCGGATCCTCGAGCTGAACAAGGCCGTGGAGGTGATCACCGGCTGGGAGCCCACGCTTTGGATCGGCCGTAATTTCACCGACCCGCTCCTGCCCGAGGACCGCGAGAAGGCGCGGGCCCTGTTCGCCGAGGTCGTGCAGGGCGGCCATCCGCCCTCCTTCGAGCTCCGCATCCGGTCCCGGTCCGGCAAGATGCTCGACCTCGAGTTCGCGATCTCGCCGCGGTACAAGAACGGTCAGGTCGCCGGCCTGCTCGGGATCGGCCGTGACATCACCGAGCGCAAGAGCGCCGCCGAGGCCCAGCGGAAACTCGAGGTCCAACTGCGCCAGTCCCAGAAGATGGAGGCCATCGGCACGCTGGCCGGCGGCATCGCCCATGACTTCAACAACATGCTCACCGGCATCATCGGCAACGCCCAGCTGGCCAGCATGGATCTCGCGCCCAACTCCCCGACCCAGGAGTTCCTGCGCGGCGTCACCCAGGCCGGCAACCGCGCGCGCGATCTCGTGCGGCAGATTCTCACCTTCAGCCGCCGGCAGGAGCACCAAGTCGTGCCCACGCGCCTCGACACCCTGGTCCGCGAGGCCCTCGAGCTGCTCCGACCCTCCCTGCCCTCCTCGATCGCGATCGAGCTCCGCCTGGCGGACAGCCTGCCCCGGATCCTGGCTGACCCGACCATGGTGCACCAGATCCTGATGAACCTGATGACCAATGCCGCGCATGCCATCGGCGAGGACCCGGGCCGCATTGAGATCGGCGCGGAGGCCGTGCGCGTCGACGAGGCGATGGCCGAGCAGCGCCCGCAGCTCCGCGTCGGCGAGTTCGTCCGCCTCCGGGTCGACGACAACGGCTGCGGCATGGATGCCGCGACGCAGCAGCGCATCTTCGATCCGTTCTTCACCACCAAGGAGGCCGGCCGCGGCACGGGTCTCGGCCTCGCCGTCGTCCATGGGATCATGCAGCAGCACCAGGGCGCGATCGTGGTCTACAGCACGGTTGGCCGGGGCAGTTCCTTCCAGCTCTACTTCCCGGTCGCCGGCGAGGCGGCCGCCGCCCCCGCCGGTCCCACCGCCGGCCCGGCCCTCGTGCCCGGCAATGGCGAGCGCATCCTGGTCGTCGACGACGAGACGATCATCACCAATGTCTGCCGCCGCTTTCTCGAGCGGGCCCACTACCGCGTTGAAACCTTCAACGACGCGGTCAAGGCCCACGCGCATTTCCTCTCCGACCCGCTGGCCTACGACCTGGTGATCGTCGACCTCACCATGCCCGGCATGAAGGGCACCACCCTGGCCAGCCACCTGCAGAGCGTGCGCCCCGGCCTGCCCATCCTCCTCGCGACCGGCTACCTCGGCGACCTCAACCTCTCGAAGCTCCAGGAGATGGGCGTCTTCGACACCATCGGCAAGCCCTTCACCGGCACGTCGCTCACCTGGGCCGTGAGCCGGGCGCTCCGCGGGGCCAACCCAGGTTGACGGCCGCGCGGCCCGATCACCGCTTGCGCGGGACCAGCCACTTCTCGCGGCCGACGAGGTAGAGCAGCACGCAGATCACCA
>CAZUQB010000163.1:0-3516 GCA_964622405.1 uncultured Opitutaceae bacterium
GTTCACGTCCGCCCCGGCCGCCACCTCCATGGGAAAAAGGTAGTTCACGCCGGCCTCCATCATTGCCGGCACGATGAGGTCCGGCTGGCCGTCGGTGTCGACCGAGATGACCGGGATCGCGTGCTCCCGCGCGAAGTCCGCGATTCGCCGGTAGCACGGTCCCAGGAACTCCCGCCAGTCCGCCGGCGAGATCAAAGGACCCTGTTTGCCGCACATGTCCTCCCAGAGATGGATCATGTCGACCCGGACCTCCCGCACGGCCCGACGGAAGACCGCGAGGTAGACGTCCGTCATGTGCCCCATGATCTCATGCACCCAGTCCGGGTCTTCGCGAAACGCCATCAGGCACTCCTCGTCCCCAAGCAGCCACCGCAGTGATCCAAAGATGCCGACGTCGGGAAAAGAACCGAGCTGCACCGGGATCCCGGCCCGCACCCACTCATGGCCCCGCTCGCGCCAGTCGGTGTTGAGCCGGACCGGATCCTCCGGGTCGAGGTACTGGTCGCGATACCGCTGCCAATCGTCCCTCGATTTGACCGGCCACTCGATGAACTCCGACATGCCCTCGATGCCCTTGAGGTTCCGCCGCCGGATGCCCCAGCTGTCGATGAACGTCACGGACTCGGCGTCCTCCGCGACCGGCGCGGAACGATCCGGCCACGGCCCGCAGCGCAGCGGCAGCGCGCGGGGAACCTCTTCCGCCCCGAACTGGGCGCGCACGTCGGCGAATGACCGGAACTCTCTCGGCAGTCCCTCGCGCCGCCATCGCTCCCAGGTGCTGCCCCAGATCCACCAGTAGAGCCAGAACGGGGGACGGTCACACGGCGCCCCCAGCACCGTGGCCAGGAAGCGTTCGCGCGGGGTCATGGCGGCGGTCTCCGGTTCAGCCCTTCAGCGCGCCGGCGGAGACACCCTTCACGATGTGCCGCTGGAGCAGGAGATACACCGCGAGGATGGGCAGCGTGACCAGCACCAGCCCGGCGAAGAGCATGCCGTAGTCGGTGCGGAACTGCGCCGTGATGGACAGGTTGGCCAGTCCGAGCGGCAGCGTCCGGGCGGACTGGGTCGCATCTCCGCCGATCAGCATGAAGGCGAAGAAGTACTCCTTCCACACGCCGATGAACTGGAAGATCGCGACGGTCATGAGTCCCGGCCGCGCCAGCGGCAGCAGCACCCGCCAGAACGCAGCGAACTCGCCGCAGCCGTCGATCACCGCCGCCTCGTAGAGCGAGCGCGGGAGCGAGCGGAAGAATCCCGCCAGGATGAACACGGCGAAAGGCAGCCCGTTCGCCGTGTAGACGAGGATCAGTCCGAGCTTGGAGTTCAGCAGTCCCAGCGCCCGCATCTCGAAGAAGAGCGGGATGATCGAGAGCTGCGCCGGGATCATCAGGCCCGCGAGAAACAGCCAGAACACGGTCTTGCCCAGCGGATGGTAGAACCGCGCCAGCGCGTAGGCCGCCATGGCCCCGAGCGCGACGATCAGCACCACCGACGTCGCCGTCACCTGCACGCTGTTGAGGAAATAGTCGCCGAAGCGCGCCTCGTGCCAGGCGTGACCGTAGTTTTCAACCTGGAGCCGGCCCGCGGCCGGCAGCGCGAACGGCTCCCGGAAAATCGCCTCGTCGGTCTTCAGCGACGAATACGCGACCCAAAGCATCGGGTAGACCACCCAGGCCGCGTAGCCGAGCAGCACCGCGAGGACCAGTCCGCTGGAGAGCTGGAGGCCGGGCTTTTTCATGTCTCGACCGTCTCCCGTTTCAGCCCGCGCATGACCGCGGCGCTCGCGGCGAACACGAGCACGAAGAGCACCACGGCGATGGCGGTGGCGCGGCCGATGGCGAACTCCTTGAACATCGTCGCCACCAGCAGCGTGCCGAGCGTGTGCGCCGTGGTGGTCGGATCCTGCGAGGTCAGCAGCCAGATCATCTCAAATGCGTTCAGGCCCGCGATCACGAGGAACACGGCGCTCACCACGAGGATCTCCCAGATCATCGGAAGCGTGACCTGGAAGAACTGCCGCATCGGCGAGGCCCCGTCGAGTTCCGCCGCCTCGTAGAGCTGCGGGTCGATGCCTTCCATCGCGGCGAGGTACAGGATGAGGTTAAAGCCGCAGGCCATCCAGAGGTAGATCGGGACCAGCGCCCAATAGAGGTGGCTCTGCGCCAGCCACGGGTAGCCCTCGAACGAGCGCAGCCAGTCGCTGTCCAGCAGCTGCCCGAGCGCGACCAGCCCGGCGTTCACGATGCCACCGTGGGGCTCGTAGGCGCCGAGCCATAGCAGGGTCGCCGCCACGCCGCCGAGCAGGTTGGGAAAGAGGAACACCGCACGGAACCCGTTCGCGCCCCACACGCCGCGATGGATCAGCGTCGCGAGCAGCAGCGCCAGCGGCACCACCACCAGGGCCGGCACGATCATCAGGAACGCGTTGTTCGCGAGGGCCGACCAGAACACGTCGCTTTCAAACAGCAGCCACCGGAAATTGTAGGTGCCGGCCCACCGCGGCTGATTGAGTCCGTCCCAGTGCGTAAACGCCCACAGCCACGCCGCCACGCCCGGGGCGATGACCAGCGCCGCGTACAGCAGGAAGCCCGGGCCGACGAACCCGATCGCCATCCGCGGCCGCAGCCGGGCAAAGGTCGCGCTTTCGTCGGAGTCCGACCCGCCGCCGGCCCGGCGGGAGGCGCGGCGGCGCCATTGTCTCCAGCCCACCCAGCTGCCGAAGCCGGCGAGCAGCGCCAGCAGGAGCGTGCCGGCGACGGGATGGCGGTAGTCCACCCAGCCCGGCTGCGCCGCGCGCCGCCGCTCGCCCTCGGCGGCCGACTCGAGCCGCTCGCAGAATTCGCGCGCCGTGATCTCGCCGCGCATGAGCCGGAGCCGCGCGTCGGTCAGCGCCTGACGGATGGCCGGCGGCTGCGAGAGGTCGGCGGCGACGTTGATCGCCGAGGAGCTTTGCTCGATGAGCCTCGCCGTGTCCCGCATGCGGTCCGAGTAGGCCGCGAGCGGCACGCCGCGCACCGCCACCGGCGAGTCCACCCGCCGCACCCAGGCCTCGGCCCGCTCGCGCGAGGTCAGGAAGCGCAGGAAATCCACCGTCGCCCGCTCCTTCACGCGGTCGCCCGTCGCGAAGACGAAGAAATAGTCCGAGCCCACCTGCAGCAGCCGCGGGTCGCCCCGGCCCTCGGCAAACACCGGCAGCCTCATCGCGCCCAGTTCGAAGCCCTCCGGGAATTTTCCCTTCATCTCATTCACCATCCAGGAACCCGAGAGATTCATCGCGGCCCGGCCCTCGAGCAGCTCGCGCTGCGCCGCGGTGTGGGTCAGGCCCTGCCAGCCCGGCGAAAAATACGGCGCCAGCCGCTGCCAGGTTTCCACCGACCGGAGGAACCTTGGGTCCAGATAAATGCCCGGCGCAGAGTTCCGGTAGTCTGGCCACGCCTCCGCCCCAGCCAGGCTGCACCAGGCGGAGCGCAGCAGGCAGTCGGTGTATCGCAGGTAGACCCCGGGCACCGACAGCGG
>CAZUQB010000163.1:3616-5734 GCA_964622405.1 uncultured Opitutaceae bacterium
CCCGCGCGGATGAGCTGCGGCCAGAGGATGTCCGCGGCCGCCGCGGCGTCCGGCGGATTGCCGTCGATCAGCCGGATGCGGAGCTGGTCCGCGATGCGCGGGTCGCCGTACAGCCGGATGCGCACGTCGGGCCGGGCCTGCTCGAACTTCCGCGCGGTTTCCTCGTAAAACGCGATGCCGTAGCCGCCGGCGAAGACCGGGATGTCGAGTTCGGTCACCGCCCCCAGCCGGATCACCGCCAGCAGGCCGGCGGCGAAGCCCAGCAGGAAGCGGAGATTCCAACGGCGGGTCATTTCGCCACGACGAGGGGAAAGCCGTTGCGCTTCAGCGCGCGATAGAGCGCGGCGATGTGGCCGCGGTCGCGCGTCTCCACCGTGCAGTCGGCGTGCACCTCGTACACGTCCGGGCCGCTGAAGGCGCGGTCGTGGGCGATGTCCTTGATGCTCGCGCCCGTCTCGGCGATCACGCGGCACAGCATGGCGAGCCCGCCCGGCCGGTCGCTGATGCGGGCGGTGAACCGCGTCAGGCGCCCGTCGTTCACGAGGCCCTTCTCGATCACGCGGCTCAGGATCGCCGGGTCGATGTTGCCGCCACCCACCACGAGCACGACCTTCCGGCCCTTCAGCTTCGGCAGCAGCCCGGCCATCAGCGCCGCGAGCGGGGCCGCGGCGGCGCCCTCCACCACCGTCTTTTCGAGCTCGAGCATGCGGAGGATCGCCAGCGAGATCCAGTTCTCGCCCACGCTGACCACCTGGTCGACATGGCGGCGGGCAAGCGCGAAGGCGTTGGCGCCGACCGTGAGGGTGGCGAGGCCGTCCGCGAGGGTGGCGCGCCGGGGGACCATGACGGGGTGCCGGGCGCGCAGCGCAGCGGCGAAGTTGCCCGTCGCGACACTTTCGACGCCGATGACCTTCACCCGGGGCCGCACGCTTTTCACGGCGAGCGAGAGACCGGCGATGAGACCGCCGCCTCCCACCGGGCAGACGATCGCCTCGACGTCGGGAACCTGCCGGAGGATCTCCAGCCCCATGGTGCCCTGGCCCGCGATGATGTCGGGGGCGTCGAAGCCGTGGATGTAGGTCAGGCCCTGCGCGGCCACCAGCCGGTCGGCCTCGGCGCGGGCCTCCGCGAAGTCGCGGCCGTGCACCAGGACATTGGCGTCGAGCCGCTGGCAGGTGGTGATCTTGATGAGCGGCGCGTAATCCGGCATCACCACGGTCACGGGAATGCCAAGCAGGTGTCCGTGGTAGGCGAGACCGAGGGCGTGATTGCCGGCGCTGGCGGCGATGACGCCCCGGCGGCGGGCGGCGGCGGGCAGCCGCAGGAGGGCGTTGCGGGCGCCGCGCTCCTTGAACGAGCCGGTGCGCTGGAAGTTGTCCAGCTTGCAGGCGACATCGGCGCCGGTGATCTCCGACAGCGGGATCGAGTGCGGGCAGGGAGAGACGATGACGCCGCTGGCGATGCGGCGGTGCGCGGCGCGGATGTCAGTCAGGGTGACGGGCATGCGGGAGGATGTAGCCCGCCGGGCGGCGCGTGGGAACCAGAAAGATGGCCGGACGGCCGGCGCCGTCGGGATTAGCGTTGCCGCGCCCGGGACCGGGGGTAGAACCCTGCTGCGAGCGCGGTTCCACCGCCGCCCGCCGCCTTTTTCCATGTATCAAGTCACGTTTTCGGAGCAGAGCATGCACGAGCTGAACCGGCTCGACAAGCTGGCCCAGCTCGAGGTCATCGAGCCGATCAGCGCGCTCAAGCCGTCCGATCTCGCGAATCCGCGCGAGCCGCTCGGCCGCTTCCACCGGGGCGAGCGCGAGTACTACCGCCTGCGTTCCGGCGACTACCGCTTCTATTTCGAGGTCAAGGGGGAGACCCTCCACACGCACTACATCCTCCACAAGAACTCCCTCGAGGACTTCCTCCTGCGGAACAAGCTGCCGGTGTCGGAGCAACAGCTCGTGGAGCAGCATTCCAAGTTCTGGAAGTACCTCGAGAGCCTCACCAAGAAATGAATTTCCGCCGTCCCACCCCCAGCGACGACCTGGAGGCCCGCGAGGATCCGTACCACGTCACGCAGGCGAGCCGCATCTACTTCCTGCCGAACCTGATGACGGCCGGGAATCT
>CAZUQB010000164.1:0-5722 GCA_964622405.1 uncultured Opitutaceae bacterium
CGCCGCAGCGCCCGGTGCACCAGGAGCCAGCCGACGACCGCGCTGCCCGACATGACCGCGACCATGGGGCGCACGGTGCCGTTGTGGGCCAGACTCACGACGGCGCCGGCGGTCGAGCCGACGGCATACTGCGCGGTGCCCATGAGCGCGGAGGCGCTGCCGGCCTCGGCCTTGTAGGGCGCCATCGTCAGGGCGGTCATGTTGGGAAAGACAAAACCCATCATGGCAAGCATCACGAACAGCAGCACCGTCAGCGCCGGCATGCCGCCCCAACCGGTCCAGCCGTGCACGAGCAGCAGGATCCCGGCCCCGGCCTGGATGTGATAGCCGACCTTCAGGAGCTCGGCGGGACTGTAGAGCGAGAGCAGGCGCCGATTCAGCTGCGAGACCGCGACCATGCCGAGCGCATTCAGGCCGAAGAGCAGGCCAAACCCCGCAGACGAGACCCCGTGCACGCCCATGAAGGCATTGGCCGAGCCCGTGATGTAACTGAAAAGGAGCCCCGACCCGAACCCGGCCGCGACGGCGAACGCCGCGAACCGCCCGTCGCGCAGCAGGCGCACGTAGGTGCCGAACGCGCCTCCCACCCCGCCGCGGGAGCGGCGCTCCGGGGGCAGCGACTCCGGCAGCCACAGCGCCACTGCGGCCGCGCAGGCCACGCCAAAGGCCGCGAACGCGATGAAAATCCCGCGCCAGTTGGCGAAGAGCAGGATCTGGCTGCCCAGGACCGGCGCGAGCACCGGCGCCGCGCCCATCACGAGCATCAGCGTGGAAAAGACATGCGCCGATTGGCGCGCATCAAACCAGTCGCGCACCATCGCCCGCGCGATGACCGAGCCCGCCGCGCCACCCAGCGCCATCAGGAGCCGGCCGACGAGCAGGAGCCCGATCGAGTCCGCCATCGCGCAGCCGATCGCCGCGACCGCATACGCGAGGCTGCCGAACAGCATTGGACCGCGCCGGCCCCAGCGGTCGGACAGCGGGCCATAGACGGCCTGCCCGATTCCCATCCCGACGAGAAAGAGCGACACGGTCAGCTCCACTGAACCCATTCCGGCGTGAAGATCGCGCTCGATGCTCGGGAACGCCGGCAGGTACATGTCGATCGCCACCGGCGCGAAGGCGGTCACGGCGCCAAGAATGAAAATCACCCGTCCCGGATGCGACCGCACCGCCGCCGGCGCCTCGCCTTCGGCATGGATGCGTTCGATCGAAGACATAAGGGAGGGGAAAGTAACAGCGATCAGGGGGCAGGCAATAAGGCGCCGGAGGCGCGGTGCCAGTAGCGAGTAGCGCGTAGCGGGTAGCGAGTAGGAAACCTGACTACCGGTAGTTGGAAGCTGGGAGATGGTAGTTGGAAGGCGAAATGCTCGGCTCGGCCTTACCGCTTACCGCTTACAGCCTACTGCCTACAGGCCACCGCCCACCTCCCTCCCCGCCCCGCGGGGCTACAGCTTCCCATCGATGAAGCAGGTCCGGACCTTGCCGATGCCCTTGCACATGATCGCGCCGCGCTCGACGATGCGGAACTTGTCGCGCAGGCGGTCGCCGGTCTCGCCGGAAACCAGCACCCGGTTCGGCGTGCCCGAGGTCTGCAGGCGACTCGCGAGGTTCACGGTCGCGCCCCAGAGGTCGTAGGCGAATTTCTGGTGCCCGATCACGCCCGCGACCACCGGGCCGACGTGCATGCCGAGGCGCAGGCTGAGGTTCAGGCCGCGCTCCTGGTTGAACGCCGCCAGGGTGTCGAGCATCGCCAGGGCCATGCTTGCGACCGCCTCCGGGTGATCCTCGCGCGGCAACGGCAGGCCGCCGACCACGAGATAGCAGTCACCGATCGTCTTGATCTTCTCCAGGCCCATTGTCCGGGCCACCTCGTCGAAGCGCGAGAAGAGGTCGTTGAGCATGCCGACCAGCTCGACCGGGTCGGTCGTGTTCTGGACCAGCGTCGTGAAATCCACGAGGTCGGCGAACAGCACCGACACGTCGGCGTAGCGCTCGGCAATGGTCTGCTCGCCCTGCTTGAGGCGGTCGGCGATGGCGGGCGGCAGGATGTTGAGCAGCAGCCGCTCGGACTTCTCCTGCTCGAACGCCAGCAGCTGTTTCTCCCAGTGCAGCTCGATCAGGCGCAGCTGCTCGAGGTCGCGCAGGCGCTTGCGCTCGAGCGAGGCGGCCACGCGGGCGCGCATGATGACCGAGTTGACGGGCTTGGGCAGGAAATCCTCGGCGCCGAGCTCGATGCAGCGGACGATAGCCTCGAGCTCGTTGAGGCCCGACGCGACGATCACGGGCATGTGCCGCAGCACCGGGTCGCCCTTCACGGCCTCCAGCACCTTGTAGCCGTCCATGCGCGGCATCTCGATGTCGAGCACGAGCAGGTCGTGCTCCTTCTTCTGCAGCTGCTCGATCGCGTCCTGGCCGTCGACCGCCTCGGAGAGGTTCCGGTAGCCGAGCGAGCGGAGCATGAGAATGATGATGGTGCGGACGGCCTCCGAATCGTCGGCGACCATGATCCAGGCCTGCTTGCCGGAACGGTCGGACTTCGCGAGCTCGAGCTGGTTCTGCTGCTCGGCGGTCAGCGCCGCCGTCTTGGCGTGACGCAGGAGTTCCAGGGTCCGGCGTGCGTCATTTTCCCGCGGATCGGTCATGGCTGAAGCCGCGCCGGCCGGCCGGATGGGCGCGCGAAGCGAAACAGGGTGAGGGCGATCGTGGGGGGCACAAGGGTCGGGACGCCCCAAGGAGCGTCCCGTGGAAACGAGTATTCGCGGGCGCCCGGAAATTAATCAACTCCTTTGAACGGGCCGGGGCCCGCAGCCGGTAAAATTCGGAGGTGGGCCCACGGAACACACGGAACACGCGGAAAATCATACCAATTCGGGTTCGGCAGATGGGGTGGACGAGCGCGATCTACATCCGGCAGACGAACTTTGGCTCGGGTATTCTTCCGCGTGTTCCGTGTGTTCCGTGGGCCCAACCGCCTTGGTCATTCGCCCTTTAAAAACATTGATCGCCCGCGGGCGCACGGCGACCGTTCCGCCGCCCCAATGAGCCAGGCTCATCCCCACCACGAAGCGGCGCGCCTGCGCGACCTTTCCCCGCGGCAATGGCGGTCGGGGATCGCGGCCTGGCTCGGCTGGCTGTTCGACGGGCTCGAGCTCCACCTTTACACGCTGGTCGCGCTGCCGCTCGTGGTGCAGCTGCTCGGGGCCGCGAGCGCTTCGGATCCGGCCGTGAAGGAGAAGAGCGCCTACATCCAGGCGGCGTTTCTCGTCGGCTGGGCGCTGGGCGGGGCGTTCTTCGGCTGGGTTGGCGACCGGCTCGGGCGCAGCCGCGCCCTGGCCCTCACGGTCCTGACCTACGCCCTGTGCACCGGACTGTGCGCGTTCGCGCAGACATGGTGGCAGCTGATGCTGTTCCGGTTCGTCGCGGCGCTCGGCATCGGCGGCGAGTGGGCCGTCGGCGCGTCCCTGCTCACGGAGACCTGGCCCAAGGCGTGGCGGCCGTGGCTGGCGGCGGTGCTGCAGACCGGCGTGAACCTTGGGATCCTGGGCGCGGCGGTCGTGGTCGGACTTTTCACGCTGCTCCCTTATCCGCCGTCGGAGCGGATGGTGTTCCTCGTCGGCGTCGGGCCGGCGCTGCTGGTATTCTGGATTCGCCGTCACGTGCCGGAGCCCGAGACGTGGCGGCAGGCCGAGCACGCGGTGGCGGTGAAACCCGGGCTGCGCGACCTGTTTCGCGGCGGGGTGGCGCGCACGACCTGGATCACCATGGTCGTGTGCGCGCTGGGCCTGTCGGCGTGGTGGCTGTTCGCCTTCTGGCATCCGCAGCACCTGCGGCGCCTGCTGGCGAACGAGGGCGCGGCGCCGGGCGAGATCACCCGCCTCGTCTCGGCGGCGTTCTTCGCGGTGAACGTCCTGGCCATCGTCGGCAACTTCGCCGCCGGCCTCCTCGCCCGCCGCCTGGGCAACCGCCGGGCCATCGTCGTGATGTTCGCCGGCCTCTTCGCCAGCATGGCCGGCGCCTTCATCGTGCCGCGCACCTTTGCCGAGCTGGGCTGGTTCTGGGTGCCGCTGACCGGCTTCTTCTCGGGGGTGTTCGGGCTGTTCACCATGTACCTGCCCCCGCTGTTCCCGACCCTGCTGCGGACCACCGGCGCGGGCTTCTGTTACAACATCGGACGACTCGCCGCCGCGGCCGCTTCCCTCGTCTTCGGCTGGCTGGCGCCCGTGGGCGACTTCCGACTAGCCCTGCTGGCCTCCAGCGGACTGGCCCTCGCGGCCATGGCCTGGTCGTGGTGGCTGCCCGAGCAGACCCACGAAAACGAGGCCACTTGAGGCCGTTTTCCGGGCCCTCCGGAAGGGCGCTGCGAGGTTGAAGCTTGCCTTATCCGCCAGCCCCCCGAAATCAGGCCGGGTTGTTCAAATTCGCCTCGTTGATCGAGATGTAAGCAGCTGTTTTGTTATTAGTTACGAAACCAGCTGGATTGGGTCGCCGATTGTGTCGATACCCCCAGCTATGCAGGGATTGTCCGCAATCCGCGAGCAGTCTTTCTACTACCACCGGGTTGACGGCGACATGCCCGGGTAGCAACGTGAACCCTCCAATTTTATGGTCAGTCTGAATTCATCCTCCAACAACCCCGAAGGCGCCCCGGCCAAGGCCGCGCCCAACCGCACTCTCAACGACGTTGTCATCCGCCTGGCTGGCAATTCCCAGGATGGCATCCAGGCCGTCGGCGGCTTCCTCGCCCGCCTCGCCGGCCGGTCCGCGCAGGAGGTCATGACGTACATGACCATCCCGTCGACGATTTCGGGTGGTCCCTCGATCTTTCAGGTGCGCATGGGCACCGGCGACATCCTGTCGGCCGGCGACCGCGCCGACGTCCTCGTCGCCTTCTACCAGCACAGCTACGAGAGCCACCGCGCCGCGCTGCGGCCGGGCGGCGTGCTCCTCTACGATTCGGACCACGTCAACCCGAACCCGGACGACAAGGAAATCACCGCGGTCGGCGTGCCGATGACCAGCGCGACGGTTGAGGCCGTCGGCGGCTCCAGCAAGGAGAAGGGCAAGAACATCTACGTGCTCGGCCTGCTGGCCCGCATGTTCGACCTGAACGTCCCGAAGCTCACGCAGCTCATCAAGGAGCGCTTCGGCGGCAAGAACGAGGACATCGTCCGCAACGCCATGCTGGCCTTTGACGCCGGCTACGCCTACCCGGCCGAGAACCTCCGCCACATCCTCTACAAGCTCGACCAGCCGGCGCCGGCGGCCGACGCCCGCCCGCAGATCACCACCGACGGCAACACCGCCATCACCTACGGCCTGATCACGGCCGGCGTGCGTTATGGCGCGGGTTACCCGATCACCCCGTGGTCCTCCATCATGGAGACCCTCCGCACCGAGTTGCCGAAGTACGGCGGCATCTTCGTGCAGTGCGAGGACGAGATCGCGGCCGTTTCGACCGCCCTCGGCTTCTCCTACGGCGGCAACCTCGCGATCACGGGCTCCTCCGGCCCGGGCCTCTCGCTCAAGGCCGAGGCGCTCGGCTGGGCCGTCATGGCCGAGATTCCCCTGGTCGTCGTGAACGTCCAGCGCGGCGGCCCGTCCACGGGTCTCCCGACGAACGTCGAGCAGAGCGACCTGATGCAGGCCATCTATGGCAGCCACGGCGACGCCCCGCGCATCGTGCTCGCGCCGAAGACGGTCGAGGACTGCTACTACACCG
>CAZUQB010000165.1:0-5706 GCA_964622405.1 uncultured Opitutaceae bacterium
GAGATTTGGAATGGCCCCTTGATGCAAGAGGTCAGGAGTTCGCTCCTGCAGGGCAAAGTACACCGCGTGTGCCATTCCACGGAGTGTCCCTTTCAGCGCGATCACCCGGCATTTCCCGAGCGAGCTGAGCCGCTTTCCCTCGAAGAGGAGTTTGCGCGGGATTTTGATGAAGAGGCGTACCTTGACGGCCATGCGGATGTTCGGGCCGTCGTCGAGCAGGGGAGGTTCGCATCAGGTTTGGAGCACTTTGTTCGCCACGGGCGCCTTGAAGGTCGGTCGTATCGTCTCACGACCGTGCGCCGATCGGCGACGCCCTTGGCCGCAGACGATCGAGCGGATCAAGCGAACGAGCGAACCTGCGCGCAGACCCGTTCCGGCAGATCAGCCAGCCAGCTTGAAAATGCCGCGTTGGGATTGGTTGAGTATACCCGCGGTGCGGTGGAGCTTGAAGCGCGACCGGTCGATCTCGTTCTAGCCGTGACCACCGTGTGCAACCTGCGGTGCGTGATGTGCCCGCAGGGCATGGGAATGGTGGTTAACCCCCACCACATGCCCTTGTCAGTGGTGGAGCGCGTCCGTGGTTTTCTCGAGTCGGCGACCCGGATCATCATCAGCGGAGTGGGGGAGCCGACCATGGCTCCGGCTTTTTGGTGGGTGGTCGACCATCTGCCGCCCCGTCGTCGGCGATTCGTGCGGGCCAACACCAACGGACATTTCATGGATGAGGCTCGAGCGAAGCGAATTGTCGCTTCGTGTGTCACGGAGCTCAGCATATCACTGGATGCGGCCCGGCCCGAGACCTACCGGAAGATTCGCGGCGGCGATTTTGACCGCGTGTTGGCTGCGGTGCGGTGCCTGATGCGTGTGCGGTCTCCGGAGCTGGCGTCACGAATCTTCATCAACGTGAACATGACGCTGATGCGCGAAAACGTGTTTGAGGCGGCCCTGTTTGTTGCGCTTGCCCGGAAGCTGGCGGTGGATGGGGTGGTCCTCACCCAGTTATTCACTTTTGGCGACGTGCCGACTTGGCGGGTCACCCGAGGTCAGTGGACTTTTGTCTATTCGGAACAGATGATTGGCGGATATGGAGACGAGGTTCGACGGCACCTGGAGGCGGCGAGCAGATGTTCCCGCGAACTGGGGATTCCCCTGCATTTTCGGGACAACACCGCGAGCCACCTGTTGGCAGGGCGCGACGACGAGGCGGATCGATTCGGGTCGTCCGACGCCGCATAGGCCCGCGCTGGTTATTGAGGTCCGACAGCTCCGCGCCGCGCTGATAGCGCCCAGAGAAGCCCCAAGGCTTTTTCGCGAAGCCGCGTACCGGGGGCCTCGTAGTATCGGAAAAGAAGAGCGCTGGTTGCGACCGTCAGGGCAAGTAAGGTGGCGAGCAAACCCAGGGCCTCGGCGGCCGACGTTTGCCAATGCCTGAACCCGAGGCCCATAACGAGGCGGTAGATTGGGTGTTGAACCAAGTAGATGGAATACGACCACAGGGCCAAGTTTGAGACGAGGCGAACCGGCCAGGTCTCCCGGGCAATGCGCCACTCCGACGCAACCGGAAGCAAGAGGGCGAAGGCCAAGGAAAGCAGATTGAAGCGCAGCGTGCGAGCGAACCACGAGTCGGCACCATCGCTTAGCCAGGATCCCTCGATCCGCCACAACGTCAGGTAGAGCAGAGCCGCCAAGATAAGGCCGGCCGCCCCGCTCACGCGCGCATGACGCCTCCAGGCATCGGGATACTTTTGGGCAATCCATGCGGCGAGAATGCCGGTCATGATCGCGTCGAAGCGATAGACCACGACGACACGAATGATCAACCATGGCGTCTCGCCATGGGCGGCGGCCACCACACGGGCGACAAAGGACGCCAGATAGAGCACGATAGCGCTGCCGAGCAGAACAGCATTGAAGCGCCGGCTGAACCGGAGGCCGAGCCAAAGCAGGGCGGGGAACAGCAGGTAGAACCACTCCTCCACCGCCAGGCTCCAGGACTCCGGCATGAACTGCAGCCGCAGCGATCCGAAATTTCGGAGAAAGAGGGCGTGGCCGACAATATCCCGCTCACCGGGACTTGACCCTGCGAGGAAGCGGTCGAGCACGACATTTCCAACCAGCAGCAGCCAAAAGAGCGGCAGGGTCCGAAACCAGCGACGAAGGTAGAATGCAAACAGGCCCGCTGGCTTGGCCAGCTGGTCCTTGCTGGAAATCAGAATTCTCCCAATCAGGAAGCCGCTCAGGACGAAGAAGAGCTCCACCCCGTAAAAGCCACCTTGGCCGAGTACTCCGACACGCGGGAAGTGCGGGTAGAGAACCGAGATATCATGAGCCACAAGCACCCCGAGTACCGCGGCCGCTCTCAAGGCATCGAGGCCGAATACGCGCCCGTCGTCCCGGCGATCGGTCAGACCCGTGAATGCAGCACAGTCAGGTAGCTTCGACTGGGGGCGGCGGCCGGATTCATGAAACGAATCCATGCAGTCAGGCCGGCGGCACCAGCTGCTTCCGTGCCGCCAATTCGGCGGCCAGCGCGTTGAACCACTGCTCGGCCTCGGCCCGCTTCGTTGCCACCTGGTCGGGTGTCGCCACATACATCAGCTTCGCCAGCCGGTCCGCCTCGGGAGCCGGCAGCGTGCGGTGGAGGTAGCGGTTGCCCCAGGTGGAGCGCAGGGCGTCGTGCCGGATGCGGAGCAGCTCGACCAGCGGGGCGAGCGTCAGGCCCTGGTAGAAATGCAGGGCGTCGATCGGGTTGCCGCGCCAGGTCTCCTTGTCGACCAGCACCTGGAACATCGCGAAGCGCGTGCGCAGCGCCTCGATCCGGCCCCGCAGGCGCGTCTCGAGGGCGCCGCGGTCGGTCTTGACCACCCGGGTGCCAAAGAGGCCGGAGCGGTCGAACAGCACCGGCATCTGGCCGTGGACGTCGGGCTCGTTGAACTTGTAGCCGCCGCCGCGCTTCATCACGCAGAAGTCGAGGATCAGCCACGGCTCGGCGTTGGCGAAGCGGTAGAAGCGCTGGCTGTGACCGTGCCACGCCGGCTCGGGCACGACAAAAGTCAGGGTGACCTCGGCGACCTGGGCGAGCGCCGTTTCCACCGCGGCGAAGGCCGCGGCCACCTGGTCGTCATCCACCTCGACCTGGAGGTCGACGTCGCTCCATTGGTCGGCCCGGCCGAAGCCGGCCGAGCCGCCCTCCCACAGCGCGTGGGCCCATGGCTGCGGCTCGAGTGCGGCGCGCACGGTGGCGATCAGGGTGGGACGGTCGAGCGGCGCCATGGTCAGCGGAGATTGTGCCGGAAGCGGACCTCGGGCTGGGTGATGTTGAACAGCGTGATGTCGCGGCGACCGTCGTCCACGACGAACCCCTGGGACTGGTAGAAGTGATGGGCCGAGCGGTTGCCGCTCAGCGCCCAGACAATCACGGACTGCGCGGGCGTCGCCGCGAAATGGGCGAGGGCCGCCTGGCAGAGCGCGCGGCCGCAGCCGGTGCCCCAGGCGGCGGGATGCACATACAGCGCCGCGATCTCGCCGAAGGCCGGCGGCGGGGCGTCGGCGTCGCGCGACGGACAGGCGGAGACGAAGCCGCTCACCTGGCCGGCGCTCCCGGCGACCCAGATGGCCGCGTCTCCAGCCAGCCGCGGCTGCCACATCTGTTCGCGCTCGGCGACGGACAGGTTGTCGAGGACCGCATCGGGAAACAGTCCGCGGTAGGCGGACTGCCACGAGGCGACATGCACCTCGGCAATGGCACGGGCGTCGGCGGGGGTGGCGCGGCGGACTTGCACGCGGGAAGGGAAGCCACGGGGCTTGCGGCGCGTCAATCGTGCGTTTGAGTGGACCCCATGGCCAAGCCCGACGAGCCGAAGATCATTTTCTCCATGCTGGGCGTCTCGAAGAAGATCGAGCGCAAGGAAATCCTCCGCGACATCTCCCTGTCGTTCTACCACGGCGCCAAGATCGGCGTGCTCGGCCTCAACGGCTCCGGCAAGTCCTCGCTGCTCCGGATCCTCGCCGGCCGCGATAAGGAGATCGACGGCCGGGTCCATTTCGAGCCCGGCTACACGGTGGGCCTGCTGGAGCAGGAGCCGTCCCTCACGCCGGGCGCCACGGTGAAGGCGTGCGTCGAGGAGGGGGTGAAGCACCTCACCGACCTGACGGCCGCCTACGATGCGACCTGGGACGAGCTGAACGAGGCGACGGACGACGCGGCCCGCGACGCGATCATGGCGAAGCAGGGCGAGCTGCAGGAGAAGATCGAGGCGGCCAATGCCTGGGACGTGACCCCGCGCGTCGAGATGGCGATGGACGCGCTCCGGTGCCCGCCGGGCGACCAGCTGGTCGACCAGCTCTCCGGCGGCGAACGCCGTCGCGTGGCCCTGGCGCGCCTGCTCCTCCAGCAGCCCGCGATCCTGCTGCTCGACGAGCCGACCAACCACCTCGACGCCGAGAGCGTGAACTGGCTCGAGCAGCACCTCGCGCGCTACGAGGGCACCGTGATCGCGGTCACGCACGACCGCTACTTCCTCGACAATGTGGCGCAGTGGATCCTCGAGCTGTCCTACGGGCACGGCATCCCGTGGAAGGGCAACTACTCCTCGTGGCTCGAGCAGAAGCAGGCGCGCCAGGCGGTTGAGCAGCGGACGGAGGACCGGCGCCAGAAGGCGATGGCCCGCGAGCTGGCGTGGATCCGCCAGTCGGCGAAGGCCCGCGTCGCGAAGTCGCAGGCCCGCATCAACGCCTACGAGGCGATGCTCAAGCAGAGCGTCGCCGAGAAGGAAAAGGAGTTCGAGCTGATCATCCCGCCCGGCCCGCGGCTCGGCACGCTGGTGGTCGAGGCCAAGGACCTCGCCAAGAGCTACGGGGACAATGTGCTGTTCGAGCACCTCAGCTTCACGCTCCCGCCCGGCGGCATCGTGGGCGTGATCGGCCCCAACGGCGCGGGCAAGACCACCCTGTTCCGCCTCATCACCGGGGCCGAGCCGCCCGACGGCGGGGCGCTGCGCGTCGGCGACACGGTCAAGATCGCGCACGTCGACCAGTCGCGCGATTCCCTGCCGGACCACGAGACGATCTGGCAGGCGATCAGCGGCGGCGAGGAGATCATGAAGCTGGCGGGGCGCGACATCAACAGCCGCGCCTACTGCGCGCAGTTCGGCTTCACGGGTCCCGACCAGAGCAAGAAGGTCGGGGTGCTTTCCGGCGGCGAGCGCAACCGCGTGCACCTGGCCCGGCTGCTCAAGAGCGGGGCCAACCTCATTCTCCTCGACGAGCCCACCAACGACCTGGACGTGAATTCGATCCGCGCGCTGGAGGAGGGCCTGGAGAACTTCGCGGGCTGCGCCGTGGTGGTGTCACACGACCGGTGGTTCCTCGACCGCGTGGCCACGCACATCCTGGCGTTCGAGGGCGACAGCTACGTCCACTGGTTCAACGGCAACTTCTCCAGCTACCAGGAGGATCTCCGCCGCCGGAAGGGCAAGGACGCCGACGAGCCGCACCGCATCAAGTACCGGAAGCTGACGCACTGAGGAATCTCCGCCGGCGGGATGCGAGGCCTACCGGCACGCGCCGAGGGGCCACGAGGCGGTGAATGACTCGGTCACCTCGACCCGTCGGGCCGCGGCGGCCGCGAGGCGCGGGGCAAGGTGGAGCGTGATCGGAACGGGGGTGCGGAGCGAGTAGCGGAGGCCGGACGCGTCCTTGGTCCAG
>CAZUQB010000166.1:0-5647 GCA_964622405.1 uncultured Opitutaceae bacterium
TGTTCACCGTGCTGCACTACACCGGGTATCGCGCCGAGCGCGGCGGCGTGGTCGCGGTGCTTCGCGCCCTGCAGGCCAGCGGGCGCGGCCGGATGCTGCACGGCGTTGCGCCTGACTTTCCCGCGTCGGCGTCGACGCTCGAGGTCTGGCGCGGGCCGGCGATCGAGGGGGAGCGGATCGGCTGGCGCGAGGTGTGGCGGGCCCGGGCGGTCGCCCGCGCCGCGCAGGCGTGGCTCCGCGAGGCGGACGATCGCGTGTTTCACGGCCATTCGCGCGCCGGGCTCCTCGTCGCCCTCTGGCTCTGTCGCTGGGGCGAGTCGCGCGTCGTCGCGAGCGTGCACTGCTACGGTCGGCACCGCTGGTTCTACCGGTGGGCCGCGCGCCGGCTGGGGTCCCGGCTCTACTGGCTCACGCCAGCCATGCGGGCCCACTACGGAGTGCCCGGGACCGGCTGGGACCAGTGCCTGCCGGGCGGGGTCGCCGAATCCGAGTTTCTGGTGACGCCGCCGGCCCCGGCGCCGGACCGCCTGCGCCTGGGCGGGGCGGGGATGCTGGTGCGGTGGAAGCGCTGGGACCTGGTCCTGGCGGCGCTGGCCGCGTTGGAGCCCGACATTCGGGCCCAGGTGACGTTTGAGCACATCGGCGCCGCCAACGAGGACGCGGATTCCCTCGCCTGTGCCGCGGAGCTCCGCGAGCGGACGGAGCAACTCGGCCTCGCGGGCCAGGTGAAATGGTGCGGCCAGGAGGCGTCGTCCCGGCGGCTGCTCAGCGCGGTTGATTTCGTTGTGGTGTCGTCGGACAACGAGCCCTACTCGATGATCCTGCAGGAAGCCTGGGCGGCCGGGATCCCGGCGCTGGCGGCCGACTCGGGCGGGCCGGTCGACGTCGTGCGGCCCGGACACAACGGCTGGCTGTTCCGCAGCGGCGACGCGGCCAGTCTCGCCGCGGCCATCACGGAGCGGGTGCGGACGCGGGACTGGACCCGGCTGGACCGCGCGGCGGTGCGGCGCACCGCGCGGCGCGCGGCCGAGGCGGCGCTGCGCTGGGAGGAGGTTTACCGCCGCCTATGAAGCTCGCGTTCAGCTTTCTCTGCGAGCATCCCGGGCGGCGCACGGGCCTGACCACGCTGTTCCGCAGCTTCATCGCCGAGGCGCGGCGGCAGGACCCGTCGGTCGAGTGGGTGATTTTCGCCGGCGCCGGCGCCTTTTCGGATCTCGCGGCGCCGGGGGTCGAGGTGGTGGAGGATTTTCCGGCCAATGACCGCCGGCTGGCCCGGCTGTGGGCGGACCATTTCCTCGTCGGCCCGGAGGCCCGGCGGCGGGGTGCGGCGGCGCTGCTGACCGTGGGCTTCCTGCCGCTGCGCGCGGGAGGGCTGCCGGTCGTGATGCACGTGTTCTCGCTGCATCACCGGCGCGGGGGCGGGCTCGGCGGCGCCTATCGGCGCGCGATGGTCGAACGCGGCCTGCGGCGCGCCGCCCTGGTCATCGCCAACTCGCGGTGGACGGCCGGGCAGCTGGCGGCGCGGGTGCCGGTCCTCGTGAGTCACGAAGGATTGGACCGGACCGTTTTCCAGCCGACCGGCCCGGCCGGGCTCACCGGCGTCGCGCGGGGCTATCTCCTGTGGGTCTCGAATTTCTACGCGTACAAGCGGGCCGAACTCGTGCTGGCGGCCTTTGCCCGTCTGCCCCGCGAACTCCGGGCGCGGCATCCGCTGGTGCTCGCGGGCGGCGACTGGGCCGGAGGCCGGGCCCGGGCGGAGGCGGAGGCGCGGCGGCTGGGAATCGAGGCCGAGACGCGGTTTGTCGGCTGGGTCGACGACGCCGACCTGCCCGCGCTGTACCGCGGGGCGCGGGCGTTGGTCATGGCCACGGCCGAGGAGACGTTTGGCCGCAACGTGACGGAGGCGCTGGCGTGCGGCTGCCCGTGCGTGCTGCAGGACCTGCCGGTGCTGCGCGAGGTGGCGGGCGCGGCGGCCTCCTTCGTCGACTTCACCGATCCGGTCGCGGCCGCCGCGGCGCTGCGGGCGGTCTGCACCGATGATGCGCTGGCGGCCCGGCTCCGGGCCGAGGGACTCGAGCGCGCGCAGGCGTTCAGCTTTTCCCGCCTTGTGCAGGAGCGCCTGGCGGAGATCCTCAGATTGCCCTTGTCGTCGTCATGAGCGAGCCGAGTGCCTCCCGTTTTTCCCCGTGGATCGGTGCCGCCGCGTGCGCCGCGGCGGGCGCGGCCTTGTTCCAATTCTACGGCAACGCGACGCACGGCTACATCGACACCGCTTCGCTGTTTTACTGGTGGGGCTTCCAGTGGTTCAACCCGGCGTCGGAGACCGAGCACGGCCTCCTGATCGTCCCGCTGGCGGTGGGTTTGTTCATCCGGAACATCCGGAATTCGGAATTCGAAAATCGGCCTTCGCCGACCTCCGCGCCGAATCCGGAATCCGGAATCCGAAATCCGGAATCAACCTGGCCTGCGCTCGCCGCCCTGATCGCCGGTCTCCTGCTGCACGCGGTCGGCTTCGCCGCGCAGCAGACCCGCGTGTCGGTGGTCGCGCTGCTCGTCTTCCTCTGGGGCGTGCTGCGCCTCGGCGGTGGCAGGCGCTGGGGCGATGCGGCCGTCTTTCCGGTTGCGTTCCTGATGTTCGCGATCCCGTTCAATGCGCTCGATTCGGTCGGCTTCTGGCTGCGGCTCTGGGTCATCAAGGCCTGCGGCGCCGTGGCGCACCTGGCGGGCATCGGCGTGATTCAGAACGGCACGCAGCTGCTCGCGCCGGACGGACGCTACCAATATGACGTCGCCGCGGCCTGCTCCGGGGTGCGGTCCTTGGTGGCGCTGCTCGCGCTCGCGCTCCTCTACGGCTACGTGACCTTTCGGGCGTGGTGGCGTCGCGCGCTGCTGGTGGCGCTGTGCCTCCCGCTCATCTACCTCGGCAATGTCGCGCGCATCCTGGCGGTGATCTTCTCCGCCCAGGCCGGCGGCCAGTCGTGGGGTGAGCGCGCCCACGACGTGATGGGCTACGGCGTGTTCGTGATCGTGCTGGGCGGCGTGATGCTCACGGCGCGGCTGGTGCCGGAACCGATGGTGCCGGCGGAACAGGGAGCAGGGAGAACGGAGCAGGGAGGCGAACCCGAGCAGGCGGTGGTCCGCGGCGTGTGGGCGACGGCGGTCTTGGTCGTGGGACTGGCGGTGGGCGGGTGGTTCTTCCTCGCGCACCTGGAGTCGCTCCCGCTGCGCGGCGAGTCCGGGGTGCTGCTGGCGCCCGATGGCCAGAATCCGGTCGAGCTGCCCGCCTTTCTCGGCACGGACTGGATCGGGCGTCGCGTCGACATCAGTCCGGTGGAACGGGAGATCCTGCCGCCCGACACGGGCTACTCGCGCCGGGACTATGTGGCCGTCGCGAATTCCCAGGATCGGGTCTACGTCTCGGTGGTTCTCAGCGGCCGCGACCGCACCTCGATCCACCGGCCCGAGCTTTGTCTCGTGGGCCAGGGTTGGACCATCACGCGGTCAGACCAGCAGGAACTTGCGTGGCAGGGGGGACAATTTCCCGCGACGCTGCTCCAGGTGCGCCGGGAGGTGCGCACGCCGCGGGGCACGGTGGTGGTGCCGCAGCTCGTGGCCTATTGGTTTGTGGGCGGCGACACGATCGTCGGCACGCACTGGCGCCGGCTGGCGGTGGATGCCTGGAACCGGGTGGTCCACGGCCGGGCCGACCGCTGGGCCTACATCCTCGTGCAGGCCGATGCCCGCGACGGCGAGGCCGCTGCCTTGTCCCGCATGCGGACGGTACTGGATCAGGTCTTGCCCGGCCTCATGGTGAGTGGGGCAAGGGCCAAGTAACCGGATCCGAGTGGCCAAGAGGCAAAGCATGATCCCGTAAGTTCGCTGAAATCCTGATACTTGCCACTTGGCTCCTGCCACTTCGCGCGGCCGCCCGGCAGCCGCGCGATCTGGATTGAAAAACCGGGCCGACGCCGCATACCGTCCGCGTCCCCGATTTAATGGCTGCCTTCGCAATGTATCTTCCGCTGCTCCTGGTGGACAATGGGGAAAGCGATTGGTTGTCGCCCGTGGTGCTGGTCATCGGCGGCGGCATCGGCTTCCTGGTCGTCTGGGCGCTGACGAAGCACACCCGGCGCGTGGCGCACGAGCAGGCGGCCGAGCTGATCGAGGTGGCGCGACGGGAGGCGGCCGTGGCGGCCGAGGAGCTGAAGCAGAAGGCCGAGGGCGAGATCCAGGAAAAGCGCGCCGAGGCGAACCGTGAATTTGACCGCCGGGAGATCGAGGCCGACGCGCGCCTGCGCGAGATCCGCGCGCACGAGGAGTCGCTGGCGCTCCTCGACTACCAGCTGGAACAGCGGCAGGAGCGGCTCAACCGCGAGAACGCCGCGGTCCGCCAGGCCCGCGACGCCCTGCGCGCCCTGTCCAAGAGCGTCCGCAAGCGCCTCGAGGGCGTTTCCCAGATGGACGCCGAGGAAATCCGCCGCGCGCTGCGCGAGGAGGTCATGCTCGAGTGCCAGGACGAGCTGCGCGCGCTGAAGCGCGAGACGCTCGAGAAGTCCGAGCAGGAGCTGCAGACCTCCGCCCGCCGGATCGTCGTGGCCGCAATGCAGCGGATCGCCAGCAAGCCGAACAACGACCTGACCTCGACCCTGGTCTCGCTGCCGAGCGAGGAAATGAAGGGCCGCATCATCGGCCGCGAGGGCCGCAACATCAAGGCGTTCGAGGCGGCGACGGGCGTGACCGTGCTGATCGACGAGTCGCCGCAGATGGTGCTGCTTTCGTCGTTCGACCCGATGCGCCGCGAGGTCGCGCGCGTCGCCTTGGAGGCGCTGGTCAAGGACGGCCGCATCCACCCGGCCACGATCGAGGAGTTCGTGAAGCGTGCGCAGGAGGAGATCGACCTCACGACCATCCAGGCGGGCGAGGACGCGGTCGCCCAGCTCAACATCAACGGCCTGCACCACGAGATCGTGAAGCTGCTCGGCCGCCTGAAATTCCGGTTCTCGTACAACCAGAACGTCCTCGATCACTCGGTCGAGACGGCCTACCTCGCCTCGATGCTGGCGAGCGAGGTCGGGCTGGACCCGAACCTCGCGAAACGCGCCGGCCTGCTCCACGACATCGGCAAGGCCGTGAGCAGCGAGTTCGAGGGCAGCCACGCGCACGTCGGCGCCGAGTTCATCAAGCGCTACGGCGAAACCCCGATCGTGGTGAACGCCGTGGCGGCGCATCACGAGGAGGTGAAGCCCGAGACGGTCTACGCGGGGCTGGTGATCCTCGCCGACACGATTTCCGCCGTGCGCCCGGGTGCGCGCGCCGAGTCCATGGCGATCTACGCCCAGCGCCTCGAGCGGCTCGAGAAGCTGGCCCTCATCCTCCCGGGCGTGCAGCAGGCCTTCGCCATCCAGGCCGGCCGCGAGATCCGCGTGGTGGTCTCCCCGCAGACCGTCACCGACGACGGCGCCCGCGAACTCGCCAAGGAACTCCGCGCCAAGATCGAGGCCGAGCTCCAGTATCCCAGCTCGATCAAGATCACCGTCATCCGCGAGCAGCGCTTCACCGAAACGGCGACGTGAGGTCACCGTTTCGGTGAGTAGCGAGTAGTGGGTAGCGAGTAGCGAGCATGCCGGCCGGCGTCGGTCGACAGACA
>CAZUQB010000167.1:0-5635 GCA_964622405.1 uncultured Opitutaceae bacterium
AGAAATCCCGCCGCCACCGGCGCGTCCTCGGTGACGTTCGCGTCGCCCGTGTCTCCATAGACTCCGACCGCCGAGGCATTGAACATGACCCGGGGCGGCCGGGATATCTTCGCCATGGCGGCCACCAGCGTTCGGGTCGCGGTCAGCCGGCTCGAGGCAATCGCCTGCCGCCTCGCCCCGGTCCACCGCCCGGCCCCGATGTTCTCCCCGGCCAGATTCACCACCGCATCCACGCCTTCGAGCGCCACGGCGTCCAGGCGTCCCTCCGCCGGGTTCCAGGAGACTTCATCCGGATTCCTGGCAGGCCGCCGCACCAGCACGACCGCCCGGTGTCCCTGCGTCCGCAGGAACGGCACCAGCGCGCGTCCCAGCAATCCGGAGGCGCCCGCAATCGCGATGGTCATGGGTCGGGCCGCCCCGGAGTTCGTCCGCAGTTCCAGGTCGGCGCGCGTCACGGCGTGGCGCCAGGCAAAGGCCCGCTCCACCCGCCGCCGCACCCAGCGCCCGGCGGCGAGCCGGCCCAGGGCGCCGAGCGGCAGGCGATACGTGATGGTGTCCGTCAACCGACAGGCATCCGGGCCGTCAGGCTCTACCGCGTGCACATGTTCCCATCGGGCAAACGGGCCGCGGCGCATCACGTCGCGGAATCGCTCGCCGGCCACGAATCCGTCGTGCTCCACCTCCCACTCCATCCGGCTTAGGCCGCGGCCGGTGCGAATGACGGCCCTCATGCCGTCGGCCAGGGGCCCGCTGGTCGAGACCACGGTGATCGGCTCCCACGGCGGAGAAAGTCGCTCCAGCGCTCCCGCCCGAAGGTGCCAGTCGAACACCTCCGCCGCCGGCCGGTTGACCGGGGTGCTTAGCCGGAAGACTTCGTCGCTCATGTCTCGGGTTCGCCGGCGCGCAGTTCCTTGAACGCCGCCAGGGCCGCCGCCCGGGCGGTCCCGTGCTCCACGATCGGCGTCGGATAGTCGGCGCCGAGCCGGACGCCGGCAGAAGCGAGGACGGGCGCCGGCGCCTCCCACGGCGCGTGGATATGCTCGGCCGGCAGCCGCGCGAGTTCCGGCACCCAGCGCCGGACATAGTCGCCGTTGGGATCGAACTTGACCCCCTGCAACACCGGCGCGAAGACGCGGAAATACGGCGCGGCGTCGGCGCCGCAGCCAGCGGTCCACTGCCAGCCCAGCGTGTTGCTCGCGAGGTCGGCGTCGACCAGCGTGTCCCAGAACCACGCCGCGCCGTGCTGCCACGGCAGCCGGAGATGTTTCACGAGAAACGACGCCGCGACCATTCGGACGCGGTTGTGCATCCAGCCCGTGTGCCAGAGTTGGCGCAGGCCGGCGTCCACGATCGGATACCCGGTCCGGCCGCGCTGCCAGGCCCGGAGGTGCGCGCCACCCGGATCCGCCGCCCACGGAAAGCGGGCGAACTCCTCGCGCAGCGGCTGCTCGGGCGTGTGGGGAAAATGGAACAGGAGATGATGGGCGAACTCCCGCCAGCCGACCTCCGAGAGGAACACCCGGGCGCCGTTGCTCGGCGGAAACACCCCGCTGTCCCGCGACCGCGCCTTCACCGCCGCCCACACCTGGCGCGGGCTCAGCTCGCCGGTGTGCAGCCACGGCGACAGTCTCGAGGTGCCGTCAAGGTCGGGCCGGTTCCGCTGGTCGGCGTAGGCGTCCATGGCGCGGCTCGCAAAGCGCGCCAGTCGCCGCGCCGCACCGGCCTCGCCCGGCTCCCACGTCTCGGCCAGTCCCCGGTCCCACGCGATCCGCGGCCGCAGCTCCAACTCCGCCAGTTCCAGGGCCGCCGGCCACTTTGCCGGCGCCGGGATCGCCTGCGGGCTGAATTTCAGCGGCGCCGCCACCGGCAGGGTTACGCAGGTCCGCCAATACGGGGTGAAGACTTGGAAGGGCCGGCCCTGCTTGTTCAGCACCGCGTGCGGTTCGTTGAGGAGCGCGCCGTTGCAGCTGCGGACGTCGAGTTTCGCCGCGGTGAACTCCGTCTTGATGATCTTGTCCCGCGCGATCGCGGCCGGCTCGTAGCGGCGGTTCCAGGTGACCGCGCCGGCCTCGGTCTCGTTCACGAGCCGGCGCAGCACGGCCCGCGAGTCGCCGCGAAACAGGAGCAGCCGCGAACCGTGTTCGCGCAGCGACGCGTCCAGCGACGCCAGCGCGTGGTGCAGCCACCAGCGCGCTGCGCCGCCCGGCGCCCAGCGGCCCTCGCCGGCCTCGTCCAGGATGTACACCGGCAGCACCGCCGCGCCGCGCGCGAGGGCGGCGTGCAGGGCGGGATTGTCCTGCAGGCGCAGGTCCTGCCGGAACCAGACGATCGTGGGCGTCAGCGACACGGCTCCAAGGAGCGGACTCGTCGGGTCGTTGCAAGCCCCCGGCCGGCGGCTACAGGGACTCCTGGTACAGCCTGACGTAGGCCTCCGCCGCCACCTTCCAGCTGAAGTCGCGCGCCATGCCGCGCTGCTGGACGGCCGCCAGCCGCGGCTGGTCCGCGTGGAGGCGCACGGCCCGCCGCAGCGCGTCGCCGAGGCTCTCGGCGGTCGGGCTGCACATCAGCCCGGTGCCGTGATCCGGCGCGTCGTCCGCGTCCGTGACCGTGTCCATCAAACCGCCCACCCGGCTCACGATCGGCACCGTGCCATAGACCTGGGAGTACATCTGGTTGAGCCCGCACGGCTCGAAGAGCGAGGGCATCACGAAGAAGTCGCTCCCCGCCTCGATCAGGTGGCTCATGGCCTCGTCCAGCCGCGCGCTCAGCGAGATCTTCTTCGGCGCCTCCGCCGCCAGCGCGTGCATCGCGTCCTCCAGGCGCTTCTCGCCCGAGCCCAGCACGATCAGGCGGCAGTCCTGCTGCAGGAAAAAGTCCCGGTTGGCCAGCAGCAGGTCGAGGCCCTTCTGCTCCGTGAACCGGCACACCACGCCGAAGACCGGCCCGCGGTAGTCCGCGCCGAAGCCGCAGCGCTTCAGGAGCTCCGCCCGGCACAGCTTTTTCCCGGCGAGGTTCGCCGCGGAATAGCGCGCGGGCAGCAGCGGGTCGGTCGCCGGATTCCAGACCGCCATGTCGACGCCGTTCAGCAGCCCGACGATGTCGTGCTCGCGGGTCTGCACCACGCCCTCCAGGCCGCAGCCGAACTCCGGCGTCTGGATCTCCTGCGCATAGCGCGGGCTCACGGTTGTCACGCGGTCCGCGAACAGGATGCCGCCCTTGAGGAGGTTGATCTGCTCGTAGTACTCGAGGCCGTCCATCGAGTTCAGGTCGTCCGGGAGATTCGTCCGCGCAAAGACGCCGCGCGGGAACAGGCCCTGGTAGGCGATGTTGTGGATCGTGAAGACGGTCTTCACCGCCAGGGTGATCCCATGGCGCCGCTCCGCGTCCCGGACCAGCAGCGGCAGCAGCGCCGCCTGCCAGTCGTGGCCGTGCACCACGTCGGCCTGCAGGTCCCCGAGCCGCAGCGCCTCCACGACGCCCTTGCAGAAGAAGATGAAGCGGTCCGCGTTGTCCTCGAAGTCCCGCTCGCCGTTCCCGTACGGGTTCCGGCGGTCAAAGAATTCCTCGCGGCAGATCAGGTAGACCTGGAGGCGCGGCCGCGGCGAAAACACGCGCACGTCGCCGGAGAGGAACTGGTCGCCCATCTCGATCTTCAGCCGCATGCGCCGCTCCGCCCCCGCCGCGTCCTTGTGCTCCAGCGCCGCCCGGTAGCCGGGCAGAAACACCGTCACGTCGTGGCCGGCGTCCGCCAGCGTCCCGGCCAGCGAGGCCACCGCGTCGGCGAGGCCGCCCGTCTTCATGTACGGGAACATTTCGCTGGCCACATGGACGATTTTCATCGCTCACACCTAAACATGGGCCTTTCGTCAGGCCAACAACGAAAGCAGGGGCGATGTGTCGCCCCCGCAACTTTTCATGACTCTCCGTGATCGCATTCTCGCCCTGGTGCGCGAGGCGTCGTACGTGCCGGCCGATGAGCTGGAACTCGCCCGCCGCCTCTCGCTCCCCAAGCCGCAACGCTCCCAGCTGAAGTTCGAGGTCCGCCAGCTCGTGCGCGACGGCCAGCTCGTGCGCGGCCCGCACAGCCGCCTCAGCCGGCCCGCCGCCAAGTCCGCCCCGCCCCGCCCGGCCAAGGGCCGCGCGGTCTTCTCGCCCACGCACCGCGGTCCCGCGATGCCGCCGCCCGAGGCGCCGTTTCCCGGCGCGCCCGCCCCGGCCCGCGCGGCCGCCCCCGCGCCGGAACCCGCGCCCCGGCTCGGTCGCGGCGAGGTGTCCGGCCGGATCCAGTTCCGCGCCGGCGGCTCCGCCTTTGTCGTCCGCGAGGGCGAAGGCGCGACCAACGAGCCCGCCATCCAGGTGTTTCCCGAGGACACCGGCGTCGCCCTCCCCGGCGACCGCGTGGTGGTCCGCATCATCCCCGGCCGCCGCGGCCGCCGTCCGGGCGAACGCATCGGCGAGGTCGTCCGCGTGCTCGAGCGCGTCCGCACCGCCATCGTCGGCGACCTCCGGCGCGGCCGGAAGGAATTCTACGTGCAGCCCGACGACCCGCGCTTCAGCCGCGAGGTCCTCGTCGGCGACCCGGCGCGCAGCGGCCTCACCCCGGCGCCCCGCGAGGGCGACAAGGTGGTCGTGGCGCTCGGCGACTGGCGCGACCGGCTGGAGCCCCTCCGCGGCAAGCTCACGGAGCGCCTCGGCCGCACGCACGAGCCGCGCGCGGAGCTGCTCGGCATCTTCACGAAGTACGACCTCGCGACCGAGTTCCCTCCCGCCGTTGTGCGCGAGGCGGAGGCCCTGCCCGACCGCGTGGGCCCGCGCGACCTCGCGCACCGGCTTGATTATCGCACCAAGCCGGTGTTCACGATCGACCCGGACGACGCGAAGGACTTCGACGACGCGCTTTCGTACGAGGAGCTCGACGGCGGCGACGTGCGGGTCGGGATCCACATCGCCGACGTCTCCCACTACGTGATTCCGGGCACGGCGCTCGACGCCGAGGCCCAGCGCCGCGGCAACTCCACCTACCTGGTCGGCGTCGTTGTCCCGATGCTGCCGGAGAAGCTTTCCAACGGCCTGTGCTCGCTCGTGGAGGCGCAGGACCGCCTCTGCAAGGCCGTCTTCCTGACCTTCGGTCGCAACGGCCGGATCAAGGACACGGCCTACGCCAACACCGTCATCCGCAGCCGGAAGCGGCTCACCTACAAGCAGGCCTACGCCTTCCTGTTCGAGGACAAGCTCGACCGGATCCGCGCGCTGCCGCTCCCGCCGAAGCACCAGACCGGGTCGACCGGCCGGGCGCTGCGCGACCTGAGCGACACGGAGCTGGCCGATCTCCAGCACTGGATCCGCGCCCTGTGGCGCCTCGCCAGCCGGCTGCGGCAGGACCGGATGACGGGCGGCAGCCTCGACCTCGACATGCCCGAGACGAAGATCTTCGTGGATCCCGCGGGCTACGCCGACCGCCTGGAGAAGATCGAGCACGACGAGAGCCACCAGCTGATCGAGGAGTTCATGCTCGCGGCCAACGAGGCCGTCGCCCGCCTCACCCGCACCCGCTCCCTGCCCTCGCTCTACCGCGTGCATGACGAGCCCGACGTCGACAAGCTCGAGGAGTACCGCGCCCTGCTCGCGACCTTCG
>CAZUQB010000168.1:0-5611 GCA_964622405.1 uncultured Opitutaceae bacterium
GCCCGCCGCAGGGAATGTCCGCCCTTCCGAATCCATGTCCATTCTTCCACCCCCGCCCCCTCGCCGTGTCACTCAATAAGTGACACGGGGGGAAAAACAGGCGGGAGACCAGGGACGGGTGAAAATCCGCGGGGGCGGGTCGGGAGGTCAGGCGGGGTGGCGGGCGGCCTGCCACGCGGTCGGCGAGCGGCCTGTCACGCGCTTGAAGGCCCGGCTGAAGGTGAAGGGATCGGCAAACCCGAGGTCCAGCGCCACGGCCTTGACGGTGGCGTCCGGCTGGCGGAGGCGGCGCCGGGCCAGCGCCACCCGCTCGGCCAGGATGAACCGGCCCAGCGAGGTGCCGGTCTCGGCGCGAAACAACCCCGTCAGGTAATTGGGCGACACCTGGGCCGCGCGGGCCACCTCGGCCAGGGTCAGGGCCCGGGCGGCGTGCGCCTGCACGTATTCCACGGCCCGGCGGACCAGCTGCGCCCGGCTGTCGAGCTGCGCCTCGCCGCCGTCGAGCACGCGCCGGTAGAGCGCCAGTGTCAGGGTCAGCAGCGCCTCGCGCAGCGCCTCCGCGGACGGCGCCCGCGACGACGCCACCAGCTCGCGCAGCCCGGCGAGTTTCTCGCGCGCGTCGGCCGGCAGCAGGGCGAGGTCCATGAGGTGCTCCATCCGAAAGCCGCCGCGGCGCGCGTAGCGGGTCACATGCAGGCGCGGCTCCGCTTCGTTGAGGCTCCACCACGCCAGGCGGTAGCCGGCGCCCGGGCGCACATGAGCCTCGGCATGAGGCAGCCGGGCCGGGCATACCACCAGGTCGCCCGCCTCGAGCACGCTGCCGCCGTGCTGGTAACTGAAGCGGCACCGGCCCTCGAGCAGGAGACAGAGCTCGGCGTGCCCGTGCGCGTGATCCTCGCCGTACAGCACGGGCGCGAATTTCATCCGGCGCCGCCGGTCCTGCGGCCGCGCGCCGCGCCAGGGCCCAAGCACGCGGTCCGCGTTGAGGCGGCCCAACGCGACCACGAGGTCCTGCCCGAGAAAGCCCGCGAGTGACACGTCACCGGCGATACGCCGCGGCCGGGGCGCAGGCAAAGGGAAAACGGCCGGCGGCCGTCAGACCTTCCGGCCGGCGCAGATCACCAGGTCCACCGGATTGCCCCCCAGCTCGTAGGCCAGCTGCCGCTCGTCCTTGTGGCGCAGCAGAATCAGGTCGGCCCGGAGTCCGGGCTCGATGCGCCCGCGGTCGGCCAGTCCCAGCACGGCCGCCGCGTTCACGGTCGCCGCCGCGATCGCCTCGGCCGGCGTCAGCCCGCAGCCGCGCACCGCCAGCGCGATCGCGAAGGGCATCGAGTGCGTCGGCGCCGTGCCCGGGTTGCAGTTCGTCGCCAGCGCCACCGCGCCGCCCTGGTCCACCAGAAAGCCCGCGCGGGCGTAGCGCTGGTCGGTGTGAAAGCCGGTCGCCGGCAAAATCACCCCGATCGTCTCCGACGCGGCGAGCGCGACCAGGTCCTTCTTCGTCGCGGCCTCAAGGTGATCGGCGCTGCGGGCGAACATCCGGATCGCCTCCGGCACCATGCCCAGCGAGTTGAACTGGTCCGTGTGCACGCGGATCGGATGGTGCTTCCGCGCCTTCTCAAAGAGCTTCACGCAGGCCTCGACGTCCCAGGCGTTCTGCTCGCAGAAGGCGTCGACGGCGACGTCCGGGAACTCGCGCGAGATCTCAGGCAGCATCTCCTTCACCACCATCCGGGCATAGTCCGCGAGCTCGCCCTCGAACGCGTGGCCCAGCAGCGCCGTCGGCACCACCGTGCCCGCCCAGTCCGCCGCGGCCCGCCGGATCGCGCGCAACATCTTCAGCTCGGCCTCGGTGGTGAGCCCGTAGCCGCTCTTCACTTCCACCGTGGTGGTGCCCTCGCGGAGCATCTGCTGCAGCCGGTCGCGCAGGCCCGACGCCAGCTGCTTCTGCGTCGCCTCCCGCACCGCCCGGACCGTCGCGTGGATGCCGCCGCCCTGGCGGAGAATCTCCAGGTACGGCACCCCGCGAAGCTTCTGCTCCCACTCGGCCAGGCGGTCGCCGGCCCAGCACGCGTGGGTGTGGCAGTCGACGAAGCCCGGCAGCAGGACGCGGCCGTTCGCCTCGATCACCTCGGCGTCGGCCGGAGCCTCGACTTTCTCGCCGACCGCCGCGATGCGATCCTCCCGCACCAGCACCTCGCCGTGCGGAATCACGCCCAGATCCCCCAGGGCCCGGCCCCGGCGCGGCCGGGTGCCGGCTCCCGGCTGGGCCAGGGTGAGGAGGCGGGCGTTGCGGATCAGCAGGCTCATCGCTCGACGAAGCCGGACAGGAAAGTGAGGAACAGGTGGGCGGCGACGCGGGCCGTGCGGTTGTCCGCGTCGTGCCGCGGATTGAGTTCCATCAGGTCGAAGCACCGCACGCGCGGATCGGCGCCGCACGCGCGCACCCACGTTTCCGCCTCGCGGACGGACCAGCCCGCCGGATTCAGCGCACTGACCCCCGGCGCATGGGGCGCATCGAGCACGTCGAGGTCGAAGCTCGCGAAGAAATTCCGTCCCCGCGGCAGGCCCACGCGGCCGCCGGCCGGATAGGTGACGCCGCCGTGCGACCGGAACCACGCATAGTGCGCGCGAGAGTTCACCATCGGGCGGAACCCGTGCAGGTGCAGCGCCGCGACCCCGCAGTCCTCGACAAGCCGCCGAAACGGCATGCCCGACCCGGCGGTCTCGCGGACGTCGAGATGCGCGTCGAAATAGATCCCGGCCAGCCGCGGATGGCGCGCCGCCACCGCCCGCACGAACGGAAAGGTCAGGTCATGGCCTCCGCCGACCGCGACGGGCAGCAGCCCGGCGTCGAGCAGCGCAGTCGCGGCCTCGGTCACGCGCGCGTGCGTCGCGTCCAGCGACCGGCCCGGCACGACATCACCGGCATCGCACACCACCGGCCAGGGGTTGCCCGCCGGGTCCGCCACGCCGTAGCGGGCCAGCGCCGCGCGGAACGCCGTCGGGCCCGCCGCGGCGCCGGGTCGCCCACCGTTCAGTCGGACGCCGGTGTCATCCGGCAGTCCCAGCAGCGCCACCGCGCATCCCGCGGGCGAGCCGCGGCGGATCGTCGCGGCGAACCGCGCGGGCGAAATCGCCTTGGGCCACCGACCCGGTCGCGTGTGAGGCACGGCTTTCATGGGTGAGAGTTGATATGGGATGCTGGAGCGGGCCGCCAAGCGCCCGGTGGAACCTAACCACGCCGACGCGCGCCCATCGGGATCGGGACATTGAGGCGGATGGCGCAGTCGCGGGCAACCTCGTAGCCGGCGTCGACATGACGGAAGACGCCCATCATCGGATCATTGGTCAGCACGCGTTCGAGCCGGCGCGCGGCATCCGGCGTGCCGTCCGCCACGATCACCTGGCCCGCGTGCTGGCTATAGCCGATGCCCACGCCGCCGCCGTGGTGGAAGCTCACCCACGAGGCGCCGCTGGCCACGTTCACCAGGGCGTTGAGGATCGCCCAGTCGCTCACCGCATCGGAGCCGTCGCGCATCGCCTCGGTCTCCCGGTTCGGGCTCGCGACCGAGCCGCAGTCGAGATGGTCGCGGCCGATGACGATCGGCGCCTGCACCCGTCCGTCCGCCACCATCTGGTTGAACAGCAGCCCGGCGCGGTGCCGCTCGCCGAGGCCGAGCCAGCAGATGCGCGCCGGCAGGCCCTGGAACGCGACGCGCTCGCCGGCCAGCTTCAGCCACCGGTGCAGCCCGGCATCCTGCGGGAAGAGCTCCATCAGGGCGCGGTCGGTGGCAAAGATGTCGGCAGGATCGCCTGACAGCGCCACCCACCGGAACGGCCCGCGGCCGAGGCAGAATTGCGGCCGGATATAGGCCGGGACAAACCCCGGGAAGTCGAACGCCCGTTTCACGCCCTGATCGAAGGCGTGCTGCCGGAGGTTGTTGCCGTAATCGAAAGTCTTCGCGCCGCGGCGCTGCAGCGCCAGCATCGCGCGCACGTGCCGGGCCATCGAGGCGAGCGAAAGGCGCTGGTACTTCGCCGGGTCCTTTTTTCGCAGGGCGGCGGCCGCCTTGAGCGGATAGCCGACCGGCACGTAGCCGACGAGCGGATCATGCGCGCTGGTCTGGTCGGTGAGGACGTCGACGCGCACGCGGCGCACGAGCAGCCGCTCCAGCAGGTCCGTGATGTTCGCCACCACGCCGATGCTGCGCGCGTCGCGACGCCCCGCGCCCGCCACGGCGCGGTCGATCGCGGCGTCGAGGTCCGGCGCGATCTCGTCGAGATAGCGGTCATGCACGCGCTTGCGGAGACGCGAGACGTCGACGTCCGCGATCAGGCACGTGCCCCCGGCCATCGTGATCGCGAGGGGCTGGGCGCCGCCCATGCCGCCGCAGCCGCCGGTCACGCACAGGCGACCGGCGAGGTCGCCGCCGAAATGCTGGCGGCCGGCCTCGGCGAAGGTCTCGTAGGTTCCCTGGAGAATGCCCTGCGTGCCGATGTAGATCCACGAGCCGGCGGTCATCTGCCCGTACATCATCAGGCCGCGGCGCTCGAGGTCGTCGAAGACCTCCTGCGTGGCCCACTTCGGGACCAGGTTGCTGTTGGCGAGCAGCACCCGAGGCGCGTCGGGGTGGGTGCGGACGATGCCGACGGGCTTGCCGGACTGCACCAGCAGCGTCTCATCCGGCGCGAGCCGCGGCAGCGCCGCGAGGATGGCGGCCAGGCAGGCGGGATTGCGGGCGGCCTTGCCGCGGCCGCCGTAGACGACCAGGTCGCGCGGGCGCTCGGCCACCTCGGGATCGAGGTTGTTCAGCAGCATGCGCATCGCGGCCTCGGCGGCCCACGTCTGGCAGGTGCGCTCGGCGCCGCGCGGGGCGCGAAAGACGTGACCAGGTTTCATGGGGAAAGGGAAATTTGCACAGAAGGAAACGGAGAGGAACGGAGGCGAGCCACCGATCGCCGGTCCGAGGCAGCGCTTCGATATCCCACCGCGGGCGACGTTGCGCCGCAGGCGGTGCTTTTTTCTCCTCGGTTCCCTCCGTTGCCTCCTGTGAGAAACATACGGCGCTGGTTCACACGAGCGGGCCGCTCTCCGCCTCGGCGGCCGTGAGGAGCGCGCCGCTGCGGAGCAGCTCGAGCGAGGTCTGGATGTCGTTGTGGAAAAGGCGGTCCGCCTCGGCGAACGCCAGATGGCGCCGCACCTCGGCGTGGGCGGCCTCCAGGCCGCGTCCCGCCTTGAGCGGATGAATGAAGTCGAGCGCCTGCGCCGCGCTCATCAGCTCGATCGCGAGGACCGTCTCGGTGTTGGCCACGACGCGGAGGAGCTTGGTCGCCGCGGTCGCGCCCATCGACACGTGATCCTCCTGGCCGAGCGAGCTCGGGATCGAGTCGACCGACGCCGGATGCGCGAGAATCTTGTTCTCCGACACGAGCGCCGCCGCGGCGTACTGGGGCAGCATGAACCCGCTGTTCAGGCCCGTGTCGCTCATCAGCAGCTTCGGCAGCTTCTTGTCGCCCATGGTGTCGCCGCCGAGGAGGAGGTAGAGCCGCCGCTCCGAGATCGACGCGATCTCGGCGGTGGCGATGGCGAGGAAGTCGAGGGCGAACGCGA
>CAZUQB010000169.1:0-5598 GCA_964622405.1 uncultured Opitutaceae bacterium
GCGAACGTCCCCACCAGCCACGGCGGCGGCGGCGAGAAGAGCACGCCCATCGACCGCATCGAGGTCGAGAGCATCCGCATCGTCCCCGCGGCCTGAGCGGCGGCCGCTCAGGGCGACCGGCCGCTTCGCATCCGAACCCGCGCCCCTACTTGGGCGCGGCCTGGGCCGCCTGCCGGGCGGCGGCGATCTCCGCCTGCAGCGCCTCGAGCGCCGCTCGAATCTTGGGTGGCGGGTTGTCCCGCAACCCCTGCGACACGTACCCAGTGGCCGAACCGTAGAGTTTTTGCTTCATCGCCTCGCGGGCCCGCATCGTGTTTTCAAGCACTTCGCGGATCTCCTCCACCGCGGTTTTTTCCTCCTTCGTCAACGGACCGACCACCAGCGTCTGAAACGTCGCAGTCGCCGCCTCGATCTGGCCGTCCGCGTACTGCTGCTTGAGGGTCTCGAACTTGCCCGACGCCTCGAAGTGCAGCCAGAGCCGGGTGGCAAAGCCCTCAAGATTCTTTGCAATCGGGGTCTTGCGTTCCTGCAGCCGCGTGAAGATCGCCCGCGCCGCCTCGGCCTCGTTGCGCCGCAGGTGGACGGCCATCAGGCCGAGGTCGAGCCCCGCCTCGTTCGGGTAGAGCTTTTTGCCCTGGGCCAGGACGGCCTCGTCCTCCGGCGTGATGCTCGGCAGCGATCCGATCAGCATCGCGTACCACTCGTAGGGGGCATAGCCGTAGGGACCGCGCTGGAGGAGGTCTCGGACCGCGTCGGCCGCCTGGCGGGCCTTCGCCGGCTCGACGCCTTCGAAGGCGGCATCGGCGCCCGCGAGCGGCTGGACCAATCCCATCACCCGGACCGCATGGGCATAGCGCCAGGTTGATCCCGCGGCGCAGGCCTGCCGGAAGTAATCCTCGGCTTCACCCTGCTGCCGCTGCATCCGCGCGAGCATGGCCTTGGCCTCCAGCACGGCGGGCGCCCGCGGTCCGAGGCGCCACGCGTGATCAAGGTGGTCGGAAGCCAGCTCGGGCGTATCCGCCACCATCCGCATATAACCGAGCAGAACCTCGCTCTCGAGTTCGGTCGTAGGGCGGACCTCGATCGCCGTCGGCGGCAGCGTGAGGGTCACGAGTTCGCCGTCGAATTTGCCCTGCTTGAGATAGCGCTGGACCTTCACCCTCAGGTCCTCAAGTCCGGCCGGAAACGCGGCGGCGGCGGCCGCCTGCCAATCGCTCCCTGCCTCCCACGCCTTCACGAATCTCACCAGCGCCGGCCGATTGGCCCCGCCGTCGCCCCACAGGAGATAGTGGACCAGCAGCCAGCTTTGCGCCGAGGGCATGTCGCCGTGCGGCAGGTTGGGCTGCAGGAGGCTGTCCACCGGGGCCAAGAACTTGCCATCGAGCACGTCGAGATCCGGCTTGAAGCGCCCGCCGAAGGCGAAGCGGTCGCCCTTGGCCGCCGCCTGGACACACAATTCCCCGAGGCCCCGCGCCAGCCACTCCGGCAACGGGCGGGGAAACGGCGTGGAGGCCCACTCGCCGACGAACAGGAAGAAGGCCGGCTCGGCCAACGCGCGCTGGCCCGAGTTGATCGCGGCCCACCAGCTGCCGTCGCGCACCATCGTGCGGGAGCCGACCCGGTATGAGATGGTGTAGCGGTTGACCAGGGTGCGGTCCGCCGGCGGCGTGAAAAACTCCTCGAAATGCGGTTCGTCGCGGTAGAGCGCCCCCGTGAACGGCTCCAGCGCCCGTTCATCCGATGGTCCCAGTCCGGCGATGAACTGACGGCAGGCCTCGGCCTTGAGCAGCCACTCGCGCGCCTGGGCCGCCGGGCCCGCCGTGTAGAGGGTCAGGTGCGGCGAAGCCACCCGGGTCCACTGCACATCGGCGGCCCGCACCGGGCCGGCCAACCACCCCATCAGCACCAAGGCACCAAGGATCTTCTTCATGGGCACGATCGCCAACGGCGAGGTGCCCATGGCAACCAACGCCGCGCCGAAGGTCGAGCGGATACGCACCATCGCGGTGTCCTGAGCGGCACGATCAGCCTTCGTGACGCAGGGCATGAGGCTCGCGAATGCTGCCGTGGGCTTCGGAGGATCCGGCCCGTTGTGGTTCAAACCGGACTCAGCCCGGCTTTTTCCCCGCCGCGACTTCTGCCGTCAGGCTCTCGGCCTCAGCCTGCAACTTTTTGGGCAGCTTCTCGCGCGGGAGGTCGGAAAGCAGGGTGTCGGCGGCATTCCAGTTCTTCCGCGCCATGGCCTCGCGGACCATGGTGAGCGTGGTCCAGCCCGCGACGCTGACCCGGACCTGGGTGACCCGCTCACGCTCCTCGCGCCGCAGCGGGGCGCCGTTCAGCTGGGGCAGCAGTTTCTCAAGGTTGGCATAGTCGTCCGCGGCCGCGAACTTCTCCATCCAGTAAAGGCCGTTCGCCGAACGCAGCCGCGCCTTAAGTTTTTC
Organism: uncultured Opitutaceae bacterium; assembly: GCA_964622405.1. GTDB lineage: Bacteria > Verrucomicrobiota > Verrucomicrobiia > Opitutales > Opitutaceae > Opi-474. Next base: position 2,442 of record CAZUQB010000169.1, read on the forward strand.
CGCGTAACGCATCGAGCGGCCGGAATTGTCGAGGGCTCCGCCCCAGACCCGGTCGAGCCGCTTTTGCGCGTCCACGAACCGCCGCTGGAGAATCTCGTACGCGGCCTGGCCCGACTCCAGCACGGCGTCGTCCGGGAAATACCGGCGGCCCTCCTGCAGGATCGCCTCGTCGTCGTCGTTCGCCGACGTCACCGAGCCCATCAGTCCCGCCATGGCCTCATAGCCCTCATGAAAACCCGGCCGCAGGCGGAGCAGCGCCTTGAGGCCATCGACGCCCCGCCGGGCGGCCGCCGCGTCGGTGGCATCGGCCGCGGCCTCGCCGCCGAACATCGCCTGGATCGCCGGGTGGTTTGCCTCGAAGTGCGCCAAGTAGAAGGTCGAGCCCGCCCGCACCGCCTCCTGGTAGTAGCGGACCATCTCCGGCTCGTCGCCCCGCGCCCGGGCGAACTCGGCCAGGGCCTCAAGGGTCGACGGCGACTTGGGCGCGAGCTGTTCCATCCGCTCAAAATACGGCCCGGCGGTCGCGGCGTCGCGGAACACGAGGGCCAGGTAGCCCAGTGCGGTCTGGACCTCGGCGTCCGTCGCCGGCGCCACGTCCAGGCGCGCCGCAGACGGCATTGGGATTGCCTCCATGCGGTAGCTCCCCGTCTTCACGTAGCGCGCGAACCGGGCCTCGAGGTCGGCCAGGCCCCGCGGGTAGAGCAGTGGCTCGCCGGCCGCAGCGTCATCGGTGTGCTGTAGCGCGTCGACGTAGCGGGCGAGCGCCGCGCGATTGGCGCCGTCCTCACCGAAGAGCAGGAAATGCACGAACGCCCAGGCCTCGGCGTTGAAATAGCCCGTGTTGGACTGATAGTCCTGCGACCGCGTGCTCGAGCGCAGCAGGTGCGGCAGTGGGATGCGGAGCCCCTGGTCGAGACTCCGGGCGGAACTCTCCTGCACCCGCCCGATCAGCATCTGGCCGCCGGTAAAGACGTGGTCGGAGTAAAGCATCAGCAGGCCGGAGTTCAGCCAGACTGGCAGCGCGCAGCGGCTGGAGCGGGTCAGCCAGGAACTCGCCTGCAGGAAGATCGCCTGCCGGGCGTTTTCCTCCTCGCCCTCGGGACTCACCGCGCCGAAGAACCGGCCGTTCTGCCGGGTGAAAATGCTCGTCGCCTCATCCCGCGAACCCGGCTTGCCGTGCGTGCCGGCCACCGCCTTGAAGGTGCGCGGATTCTCGAACACGACGATCAGCATCGGGTCGAGCATCCGCGAGTCCGTCGGCACGATGGTCTGCAGATGCGCCCGAAACGCCTCGAGCGCGACTGCCCAGTCGCGCGCGTCGCTGACCGAGTCGTCCGTGTAGATCGTGAAATGCTCCGCGCTGATCCGGGTCCAGGTGGACTTCGCGGACACCGGAGCAAGCAGGGCGCAGAACAGGCCGAGCCAGGCCAGAGACCGCGGGGCAGGGTTCATGGCGGGGAAAGCTAAGGCTCGCCCGCGGAAGTTCGACCCGATATTTCCCGAGACAAGCCGAGCCGGTGGGGCCTGGCTAGCGCTTGGCCAGCAGGTAGTCGCGGACGAGATTCACCCGTTCGAGCAGCTGGTCATCCGCCCCCTCGGGATCAATGGCGTCGAGCATCTGAGTCGCCGTGGCCATGTCACCATAGCGGAGCCGCACCAACGCGAGGGGCAGGAGCAGGCGGCTCGGCAGGTGAACCCGCTGCAGTTGGCGCTGAACCAGGTTGACGTTTTCCGGCCGGGGCTTGACGGCCGTGGCCTCCACCAGCCCGAGCATCTCGTAGCCTTCCTCCTGGTCCGGCGTGGTCTTGATCGACTGGACCAGCAAGTCCCGCAACCGGCCGGTCTCCTCGGCTGGCATTCGCAGCCTGAGCAGATCGGCGCCATCCAGCCAGCGGCGGCTCTCGCTGAGGGCGAAGTTGTAGACGATCGCCGGGTTCTCCGAACCGAGGTCGAGCGCCCGCTGCAAGTGCCGCCGGGCCTCGTCGGCGTGGCCCTCCAGGAGCGCCACCGCGCCCAACACCTCATCCGGTCCGGCGCTGGCGCCCGTGCCGGCCGCGGCCACCAGGCGATTGCGGGCGGTGAAGTCGCGGTAGGTGCGAAACGCGACCTCCACCAGCTCTGCCTGAATCTCCGCCCGCGGGACCTTTCGCACCGTATAGGTCTTTCGGTCCGCGATGCTGGGAGCCGGCAGTTTCCGCGAGGCGTACTGTCCCTTCGCTAGATAGGCGCGCAGGCGCTCGGTCATCGCCGCGTAATCCATGCCGAAGGTCGACCGGAAATACCGCTCGCGCCGCGCCTCATTGCCCTGCTCTCCCTCATAGCGGATGTAGCGGAGGAACTGGTCGATCTGGCCGGCGGAAAGATCCGAGCGGCCGAAGTTCCAGTAGTGCAGCAGCAGCCAGGACTCCGCATACAGCGCTCCGACCTTCGCGCCGTCATCATAGAATTTCGGATTCTGGCCCAGCGAGAACAGCTGTCCGAGCGGCTGCACCCCCACGTTCTTGAGGTAATCGAGATGCTCCGGGATCGGGCGGCCCAGCACCACCTGGCCGCCACTCTCCTCCATCGTGCAGAGCAGTTCCGCCAGGCCTTCGGCATACCACCGCGGCGCCCGGTCTCCTGCCAGATGGCAGAGATAGTGCACGCTCTCGTGGAACATCACCTGCCGCGCGCTCACCTTCTCGAAAATCGGGGTCACGACGATCGTCCCCCGGTCCGGATTCGAGTAGTAGGCCGCCGCGACGTGACCGCCCGCAACCCAGGGAAGGTACTTCAAGAGCTTGTCGCCCGGTGCAAAATAGACGGCCCGGAGTTCGATCGGCCGCACCTGCCGCAGCCCCAGCAGGTCCAGAAAAACCGCCCGCATCAGCTCGAGGTGATGCAGCAGGTCACGGGTCTTGCCGTCGCTGTTGTGACTGTAGATGGCGTAGTGTTCCGAGCTAAATAGCCGCCAATCGTCATCGGCGTTGGGGAACACATCCTCCGGTGGCGGCGCCTTCTTCGCCGCGTGGGCGAACACCGCCGTGGTCAGGAAAAGGATCGAAACCCAGGTGCGTCGGATCATGTGCTCGCGCTCCTGCTGCCGCCCAGACTCCCCTCACCCGCGCTTCTTCTCCGCCGCGACCCACGCCTTGATGTCGTCCTCGAGGAAGCTCAG
>CAZUQB010000170.1:0-5535 GCA_964622405.1 uncultured Opitutaceae bacterium
CGCGCCTCGCCGCCGCCCAGGCCGCGATCGCCGACGAGAAGAAGAAGTAAGGCGCTGCTGCTGTCTCGACTCAACCAGCCCCGGCCCAACAGGCCGGGGCTTTTTCGTCGAGGCTGCGGTAGGCGGTAAGCGGTAGGCTTTAGGCTGTAAGCTGTAAGCGGTCAGCTTTGTTTGCCGCAAGAAGGCACCTCGACCGGAGGACGGTGGGCCGTGGACGGAAGACGGCGAACCGTAGGCTGACTCCAGCTACAATCGCCTCCGGTCTTCCATCTACCATCTACCAGCTCCCAACTTCAGGGGTTTCCATCTACCAGCTACCATCTCCTAGCTTCTGGCTACTGCGCAGGGGACCTGCGCAGTAGCCACCACTGTGCCGCCTCGGCCATGGCCTCGGCGTAGCATCGCACCGGCGCATAGCCGAGTTCCGTGCGCAGGCGGTCGCCGACGCACGCGAGGATGAAGTAGTCGCTGGGCTTGACCTGCTCGATCGGGATCACCGGCAGCGGCGGCGCCTCCGGGAACCACGTCCGCATCTCGCCCGCGAAATCGCGCCACGCCACATGGCCGTCCACCACGTTGTACGCGCGACCGATCGAGCGCGGCTGATCCAGCGCAAGCGCCACCGCGTGGATGACGTTGTCGATGTGGGTCCACGGCATCACGTCCGAGCCGTCGCCGCGCAGCGCCACCTTGCCGTCCCGCACCTTGGCTGGGACCTTCGCGACCCACGACGACGTCGGATGCACCCCCAGCACCGCGGCCAGCCGGAAGGTGGTCGCGGCCAGCCCGCGGGCGATCTCGGCCTCGAGCGCGCGCTCGCCCTCGGCCTTCGTGGTGCCGTAATAGGGCGAAGCTGCGGGCGAGTGACCATACGTTCCGCCCAGCACCCGCCGCGGCGCGTCTTCGTCGAATCGGGACGCCCCGCTCTGGAAATCGTACACCGACAGCGTGGAGATGTGGATGAACCGGCGGCAGCCCGCCTCACGCGCCGCGGCCGCGAGGATGCCGGTGCCCGTGACGTTGACCCGCACCGCCTCCGCCAGTTCGACGCTCACCGTCGCCGCCGCGTGCACGACCAGCGCCTGCCCCGCGCACGCCCGCCGGGCCGTCGCGGGATCCGTGAAGTCTCCCTCCACCTGCGTGATCCGCTCCGACTCGAGGCCCGAATGATTCCCCTTTCGCCGCACGAGCGCCGTCACAACCGCGCCCTCGTTCGCCAGCCACCGCGCGAAGCGGCTGCCGACAAACCCGCTGCCACCCGTCACGAGAACCCGCACGCCGTGGAAATTCATCCGTTCAGTGTCATGCGAAGGCCCGCATCCGCAAGACGTGAAGCAACCGGCCGTGGCCGGCGGTCGTTGGCGGTCAGCCATCAACTGTCAGACGTCAGTCGGACTTTTCCCAAGAGGAAACGGAGAGAACTGAGACCCGAGCGGTCATTCGCGTCCCCGCCGCAGCCGACGTGATGAGACTGTCGCCCAAACGCGAATCAGACGATAGACGCCCGCCGCGTTGACTCCGCCCGCTTCCGACGTCCGAGTGCGGTCCGATGCGACACCCGCGCCTGAAGATCTCTGCGCTCGAGGCCGAGGCGCGTTACCACGTGATGTCGCGGGCGGTGAACGGGGAGTTTTATTTTCGGAGGGCCACGGACAAGGAGAGCTTCTGCCGCATGATGTGGAAGATCGCGGAATTTTGCGGCGTGCAGGTCCTGACCTTTGCGGTCATGGCGAACCACTTCCACATCGAGGTGCACGTGCCGATGATGGGGCCAATCTCGGACGAAGAATTGCTCCGGCGATACGAACTGCTGCATCCCAAGCCAACCTGGCGGAACGCGGCCCGAATTGACGTGATTCGGGAGCAATTGAAGAAGAACGGACCGGACGCGATAGCCTGGCGGATGCGGCAGGTGCGGTTGATGGGAGATATTTCCCAGTTCATGAAACTGCTGAAACAGCGGTTTTCGATTCGGTACAACCGGACTTACAATCGATACGGCACCGTGTGGGCGGAGCGCTACAAGAGTGTGATGATGGAAGGCCAGTCGCGGGAGAACGCCTCGCTGTGCACCGCGCTGTATATTGACCTGAACCCGGTCCGGGCGGGGATCGTCAAAGACCCGAAGGATTATCGTTTCTGCGGGTATGGGGCGGCGGTCGGAGGAGACGAACGGGCGCGGAAGGGCATCATGGTCCTGACTGAGTCGACCACGTGGGAGGAAGCGCAGGCCCGGTATCGGCAGATGCTCTTCGCGGCGGGGGCGGAACTGACAAGAAAAGGCCGGGCGATTGAGCCGGAAGACTTGGAGCAAGTGATCAAAGAGCGCGGCGCCCTGCCGCTCGCCGCGGTGCTGCGCTGCCGGCTGCGCCACCTGACGAACACGCTGGTACTGGGCGGCCAGGCTTTCGTGGAGGGTCAGATGGCAGACTATCGCCGGCGCACCGGCGCCCGCATGCGGGACGGCCCAAAGCCGTTGCCCGCGTACACGGACTGGGGCGGACTTTGCGCGCTGCGCAGTCCCAGAGGCGTTTAGCCCGACCTTGACTGGGTGAACCTGTCGCCAGCGCCGTGGCGGTTGGCACCGTCGCGCCCCTTCGCCGCGACCCGCGGTTAAACCGCTGCCGAATCGCAGCGGCCCGGACCCCAACCACCTCGCATTGCCAGCAGCCTACACGGCTTCGCCTGCCTGTTGCCGAGCAACTGCGCCTACCCGGCAGCCTTTCGCCACGCACTCACTCCGGCTATCGTTTGTCATTTCCCCTTCCGCTCAGTAGCCTGTCCCTCCGGTTTGAGAGTCCCTCCGGTTTGAGACAAACCCGCTGCCGCCCGTCACAAGCGCCCGTACGCCTTGGAGATTGATCTGTCCAGTGTCGCGCTACAACTCGTGCCCGCAAGACGTGAATCCCCGTTGGGTTGGGCTGGATCAAGATCGCCGAGCCAGGCGAGCGGATCGATCCTACAACAACTCTAATCCGACCGCGGCCACGACATATCTGAGCAGTTTCGTTACTAAGCATCGGACATGACCGCTTTCTCCTTGGTGCACCCCATTCAGGTAATTAGCTCTGCGCTGTCGTCCGCGCTCCCGCCCCACCCAACCGGATCGTGATGCACTTCATCCAGTATCGTGCTCGCGAGAGCCTTCGTCTTGTCATGGCCAATACTTGCATCGGTCGAAGTCGATTCGTCCGCCAAATGTCGGCCTTGCTGGCCCTGATTGGTGCGATTTTGAGCTTAGGGCAGCTGCACGCGATGAGCGTGAATCCGCCGACGTTCTCCGAATTGGTCCGTTCCTCGACCCAAATAGTCCGTGCCGAGGTGTTGGCAATCGAGGCCCGCTACGAGTCGTCACCGTCGGGCGACCGTCCGATCTGTACCTTCGTCACGTGCCGTGTGCTACGGTCGCTCAAAGGCGACAATGCCGGTGAAATCACCCTTCGCTTCCTGGGCGGACGGGTGGGCGACATCGAACTTGAAGTGCCAGGCATGCCAACTTTCCAGCAGGGCGCGCGATATGTCTTCTTCATCGCGCAAAATGGCTCCGCTTTTTGCCCCCTTGTCGCCGTGGCCCATGGGAACTATCCGATTGCCTCAGACGGCGTGACCGACCGAGTCCTGCGCAGCAACGGTGACCCGCTGCGGCAGATCGGCGACGTCGCGCGCCCCTTCGCCGATCACCGTCAAGCCACCGGCGCCACCGGCGATGCGGCCAGTGCTCTCACATTGGCCGACTTTGAGGCCGCGATACTCCGCGAAATCGATCACGCGAATGCGTACTAGTCCTGTCCGCTTGATCCTCGTCCCTTTCCTGCTTGCATGGTGCGCCGGCACGCGGGCCAGCGCCTACTCACTGCTCACGAACGGCGCGTGGTCAGCCTCCACGTCGAGCGTGGTGATGCAGCTTCAGTTTGGCACCTCCAGTGGCACCTTTCTCGACGGATCCACGTCATGGGGGCAGGTAGCCGAAAACGCGATGTACGACTGGAACCAGAAGTTGGGAAGAATCCAGTTTCGCGTCGTGCGGGACTCGACTGCCGCCATTGGCGATGGAAACAGCCTGAACAACATGTTCTGGAATTCCACCGTCTACGGCCAGGCCTTCACCTCAGGGGCGCTCGCCGTCACCACCCGCTGGTCGATCAACGGAATTCGCTCGGAGGGCGACGTGGTGTTCAACACGGCCTATCACTGGAATTCCTACCGCGGCAATCTGCGCACCTACTCGAGTACCGAATACCTGCAGGATTTCAAACGCGTCGCGCTGCACGAGCTTGGACATGTCCTTGGCTTGGATCATCCCGACCAGCACGGGCAAAACGTCGTTGCCGTCATGAACTCGGCATCGAGCAACACCGATGCACTGACGGCGGATGATATCGCGGGTGCGACGGCGCTCTACGGCGCGGCGTCGACGTCACGCCTGACCAACATGTCAGTGAGGATCGGCGCTGGCACGGGCAGCGACACCCTGATCGTTGGCGTTGTGATCGGCGGCGCCGGCTCCTCGGGCACGAAACCGCTCCTACTCCGTGCCGTCGGGCCCACCCTGTCGACCTATGGGGTAGCCGGCGTGCTGGCTGACCCAACCATGGATTTCATCCCGCAGGGATCGTCGACTGCTCTCGCGACCAACGACAATTGGTCCGGCAATGCGCAGGTCACTTCGGTCGGAAACTCATTGGGTGCTTTTCCGTTCTCAAGCTCAACCAGCAAGGACGCGGCCCTCTATCTCACGCCCGGCGCAGGCGCATACTCGATGAAGGTTTCAGGCGTCGGGGGCACGAGTGGCATCGCCCTCGCAGAGATCTACGATGCCTCCGGCTCGGCCTATACGAGCAGCACTCCTCGCCTCATCAACGTCTCGGCGCGCGCTCAAGTGGGAACCGGGGACGGTGTCCTCATTGCCGGCTTCGTCGTCGACGGTACCGCCCCGTGCACCGTCCTTATCCGCGGAGTCGGTCCGACCCTAAGCAGTTACGGTGTTGCCGGCGTCCTGACCGATCCCCGACTGGACCTATCTCAGACCACCAACGGCACCAGCACTGTGATCGCAAGCAATGACGATTGGGGCGGAAATGCCCAGATTGCTTCCACCGCCAATTCCGTCGGCGCATTCGCCCTCGCCAGTTCGACCAGCAAAGACGCCGCCGTTCTGGTCACGCTTCAGCCCGGCGTCTACTCGGCCAAGGTCTCTGGCGTCGGCAATACTACTGGTGTCGCCCTGGTGGAAGTTTACGAAGTACCTTGAGCAGCTTCCCGGCGACATGCCGCCACGGTGAAGGATTCCGAAGTTCCGCTCAGTAGCCTGTCCCTCCGGTTTGTGGGACCTCCGGTTTGGGATCAGCCAGCTCCTCTTTACCAGTTGCTGCCTGTGCGCAACAGCCTCCTTACGTCCGCTGCTACCGGAGTCGAAGTGGCAGCCGCGAGGATTGTCCTACTCGCTACCCGCTACTCGCTACTCTCGCCGCCGTCACGCCCGCCGCAGCGCCCGGTGCACCAGGAGCCAGCCGACGACCGCGCTGCCCGACATGA
>CAZUQB010000171.1:0-5523 GCA_964622405.1 uncultured Opitutaceae bacterium
GATCTACAACCCGAAGCGGAACTGGAACATCAAGCTCACCGCCTCGAAGATCAAGTCGACCTACCAGGACGTCGCCCCGCAGATCGACGCCTGGGTCGGCGATGCCAACACGCAGGGCACCCGGATGTACGTCTGGCAGCATGCCACGGCCCCGGACATGCCGGCGCTGATCACGCTCTCGAACGGCACGCCGGTCGCGCTGCAGAGCTTCTGGAACGGCTACGGCTTCAACTCCGACGTCCGTCTCTCGAACGCCACCAGCAGCAACCCGAGTTGGACGAGCCCGAAGGGCTTCTACGAGTCCGCCGTCGCCACCGAGATCAACGTGGCGAAGGCGCTCCAGGGCAAGACGGTGCCGAACCAGCGCGAGCTCCAGTACAGCCTCATCTCGAATTATGCGTTCGAGGACGGCAAGCTGCGCGGCGTCGCGATTGGCGGCGGCTGGCGCTGGGCCCAGCGCGCGATCGCCGGTTTCTACGGCGACCCGACCAAGAAGGACTCGAGCGGCAACATCGTCGCTGCCGACCTGGCCCGCCCGATCTACGTCCCGGCCGAGGGTCACCTCGACCTCTGGGCGTCGTACAGCCGGAAGGTCTTCAACAACAAGGCCGTGATGAAGATCCAGCTCAACATCCGCGACGCGCTGGAGAACGGCAAGCTGCAGCCGATCGCCTACAACCTCGACGGCTCGGCGTTTGCCTACCGCATCATCGACCCGCGGCAGTGGTACGCCTCGACGTCGTTCGACTTCTGAGTTCCGCCGGGTTCCCGCCCGACGTTCGTTTGGTTCAATCGGTATGGTACCAGCACCCCCGCCCGCCGGCGGGGGTGCTTTTTTCTCCACCCTGGGCGGCGCATCCGACCTGACGCGAACCGGCCCGCGGCCCCGGGCCGGGTGAGCGCCGGAGATTTTCCGCCTGCCTCCCGCCGGATTCCCGGTCACCCTCCTGCGCGATGAATCGCCTGCTGCGGATCTGGCTGCCTGTCTTGGCGCTCGTTGGCGCCGCGCTGCTCGCCTGGTCCAACACCGGGTCCGCCCCGTTCGTCTTCGACGACCGGGCCGCCATCGTCGACAACCCGACCATCCGGGACCTCGGGAACCTCGGCGCCGTGCTGCTCCCGCCGGCCGATGGCCGCGCCGTCGGCGGGCGGCCGGTCGTGAATCTCTCGTTCGCGCTGAACTACGCGTGGGGCGGGACCGATCCGCGGGGCTATCATGCGGTCAATCTCGCGATCCACGTGCTGGCGGCGCTGACGCTGCTGGGGCTGCTCCGGCGCACTCCCTGGCCGGCCGCCGTGCGCGAATTCGCCGCGCCCGGCTCCTTCCTCATCGCGTTGCTCTGGACCCTGCATCCCCTGCAGACCGAGACGGTCACCTGTGTGGTGCAGCGAACCGAGTCGCTCTGCGCGCTATGGTATCTGCTGGTGCTCTACGGCGTGGCGCGCGCCGGCACCGCCGCATCACCGGTTGAGGCCCGGGCCGGGACCGTGCTGGCCGTCTCGGCCGCGGTGCTCGGCATGGCGACCAAGGAGGTCATGGTGACCGCGCCGGTGGTGGCGCTCTTCTACGATCGGACGTTTCTCGCCGGCTCGTGGGCCGAGGCCTGGCGCCGGCGCCGCGGCCTTTACCTCGGACTGATGGCCAGCTGGATCGTCCTCGCGGCCTTGGTCTGGCAGGGCGGCGGCGCCCGCGGCACGGCCGCGGGATGGGGCGAGGGCGTGGGCTCCGGCTCCTACCTCCTGCTGCAGGCGCAGGCGGTGCTGCGCTATCTCCGCCTCGCGCTCTGGCCGCATCCGCTCGTAGTGGATTACGGCCCGGCGGTTCCCCCGGCCCTTGGCGCGGCCCTCGGTCCGGTGATGGTCGTGGGGGCCTTGCTCGGCGCGACGGTTTGGGCGCTGGTGCGGCGCCCGGCCCTCGGCTTCCTCGGCGCGGCGTTTTTCCTCATCCTGGCGCCCAGCTCGAGCTTCGTACCGCTTTCCGCCCAGGGCATCGCGGAGCACCGCATGTATCTGCCGCTGGCCGCGCTGATCGCCGCCGTGGGAGCCGGCCTGCTGCGTTGGCTGGGACGCGCGGCGCTGGCGGTGGCGCTCCCGGTCGCGCTGGGGGCGGGCGTCATGACCTGGCAGCGCAATGCGATCTACGCGAGCGAGGTGACCCTTTGGACCGACACCGTCGCCCAGGTCCCCGGCAATGTCCGCGCCCGAGTCAATCTCGGCGCGGCCTTGCTCGAGGCCGGCGAACCCGCCGCGGCCGCCGCCCAGCTCGAGGCGGCGCGGCGGCTGCAGCCCAACGCCCCGGAGCCGGCTGCCAACTTGGCCCTCGCCTACCGGCGGCTGGGCCGGATCGAGGAGGCGGTTGCCCAGGGCGAGGCCGCGCTGGGTCTCGCGCCCGGCCACGCCGCCGCCACCGCCAATCTCGCGGAGGCGCTCTACGAACGTGGCAACCAGCTCGCTGCCCAACAGCAGTTTCCCGCCGCGATCGCCGCGTACCGTCGCGCGGCCGCACTCGTGCCGGCCTACGCGGCCGCGCGCAACAATCTCGCGAACGCCCTGCTGGTGACGGGACAGGTTGAGGCGGCGATCGCCGAGTACCGCGAGGTCCTCCGGCTTCGGCCGGGCGACCGGTCCGTCCAGGAAAACCTCGCCCAGGCCGAGGCGCTCCGAGCCGGCCGGTGAGGATCGTCCGCCTCACTTCCGCCGGTTGGGCGGGACCAGGCGGTCGGCGAGCTCGTGCAGCTGCCCGTTGGGCCAGGTGGCGTTTGATGCCTTCGCGAGCAGCAGCAGGTTCTCCAGGGTGCCCGGCGCCAGTAGCCGCAGGTCAGCCTCGGAGGCGTCCGCGAGCGCCCGGCCGAGCTCGTCCTGGGCCGGGCTGAACTGCCCGGCCGCCGCCAGGACGGTGGCGACGCGCACCCGGTCCGCCAGCGCGAGCGGCGGATGCTTCGCCAGCTGTTGCTGGAGAAGGTCGGCCGCGCGGTTGAAGGCGGCCTGGTCGTTTCGGCGCGAGGCCAGTTCGGCGCGCAGCGCCGTGACGGCTGGATCGTCGGCAAACGCCGCCAGCTCCGGCACCATCGACTGCGCCTCGGCTACCCGGTCCACGTGCAGGAGAAAGTCCGCCTTGCGCACGGCCGCCATCGCGGGCGACAGGTCCGGCACGACCTCGTAGATCCGCACCTGCTGTCCCGCGAACACGGGAAGGCCCGGCAGGGTGAACGGCACCAATTGCAGCCAGGACGGCGGCACCGGGGCCGACAGCAGGCGCACGATGAACGCGTCGCGCGGAATCGGCTGGTCGGCCGGGACGCCCCGCGCCAGCCGCGCGTACACGCCCTCGAAGCCGTCCCACGAGACGACGATGAGATGGGTGATCCCGCAGCGCTGGACGACGGCGCGGGCCTGCTCGTCGGTCGGGGCCGCGTACAACTCGGCGGCCGACTTGAGCCCGGCCAGGTTCTCCCAATAGAGCGTGCCCACCCCGCGGAGACCGCCGTGGTACACCAGGGTCGTGGTCAGCGAGGGCGAGGCCGCGACCACCACCGGGCGATGGCCGGCGCGCTGTCGCAGCCACTGCGCGAGGTCGCGCTCGACGAGGGCATGGAGATCATCCTCGCCGATCTCCGCCGCCCGGACGGTCGCGCCGAGGGCCGCGACCGCGCCCGGCAGCAGGAGGGCCGTGCAGGCCGCGAGCGCCCAGCGGCGGAGGTCGTGCTTCGGGGGCGGCGCGCCAAAGGGCGGGACGGTGCCGAGGAGATTGCCCGCGGTGCCGGCGGGAGGCATGCGCCGGCCCACCACGACGAACACCGGCAGCAGCAGCATGCACTCCAGGCCCCACCAGCGCACCTGCGTGAGCATCAGGGGCAGCACCACGAGGGCGGGGCCGAGCGCCATCACGAGCTGCGAGCGGGCGAAGCGCGAGCGCCGCTGCGCGATCGCCACCGCCGCGAGGACCAGCACCGCCAGCGGCCAGAGCGCCGCGGTCGCCGCCCAGCTGTAGTCGGCGCGGCTCAGGTACGTCAGGAGACTCTGGAACTCGGCGATGTACTCGTGATGCAGGCGCCAGAGGAACGGATTGGCGACCCGGAACACGGTCTCGCCGCCGGACCAGAGCACGATGGCAGGCGTGACGACCAAAGCGGTGGCCAGGCCGCCGGCGAGCAGGTTCCAGCGGCGCGGCACGGGCGACGAGCCGCAGGCGAGCCACGCCAGCCGGCAGAGCGTCTCGCCGGCCGCGAGCCAGGCGATGGCGTAGAGGGGATGGTTGACCTCGAGGCGAAAGCCAAAGTCGAACGGCGCGTACTCGTACAGGTAGCCCAGGATGCTGACGCCGGCGCCCGTGGCGCCCCAGATGCGGAAGAACGTGGGATGCCGCGTCCAGGCGTTGCCGGGTTCGGCGCCGCGTCCCACCCAGCACGCCGTGGCGCCGCCCAGGCCCAGGCCGAGCAGCACCGGGAGCTGGGTCGCCGCGCTGATCCAAAGCCCCAGGCCGCCTGCCACGCCGCCGGCGATCACCCACGGCAGCGATCCCTGCCGCGTATCCGAGGCGAGGATGAAACAGAGCACGCTCAGCAGCGCGCAGGTGTTGGCGAGCCCGTGGTGGTCGGCGTAGCCCGCGACAAAATCCACCGTCAGCGGCAGCATCGTGACGAGCCCCGCCGCGAAGAACGCCGCCGCGGCCCCCGAGCACCGGCGGGCGATGGCGGGAGTGAAGCCGAGGATCAGCAGGACGAGCAGGATGGGCCCGGAGAACACCGCCGCCCGTTCCAGGGCGATGCCCCGGGGCACGCCGGTGATGGCCTGGTCGAGGCCGGCCAGCTCGCGCACCCACCAGCGGAACGGCGCGGCCCAGTGGACGTCCCGCCCGGTCGGGGCGCCGTCGTAATCCACGTGGCGCAGCCGCCACCGGCCCTCGGCCGCGGCCTGCTGTGCCTGCATGATCCAGTGGTAGCCGTCCAGGTCCCGGTCCGGCAGCAGGAGCGAGCGCTGCCCCTCGGCGTAGCCGGTGGGCGAGGCGCGGTCCACGGCGGGAGCGTCGACCATGACCCCGGGGGTGCCGGAGACCTCGCGGATGTGCCGCCACCGCACGCCCGTGTCCCACGTGAAGTACGCGAGCGCCGCGACGACGACGAGAATCCAGGCCTTGCTTCGGAAATCCACTGCGGGCGAGCGGGTACTCGTGGGCAGCGCGGAGGAGGGCATCGGGAGTTTTCGGCATGATGCGAACGATCGCCGCGAAATACACAGAAATCTGGCGCGGCCGCCCTAGGGGATTTCCCCTCTGCCGCGGCCGGCGTCCGATCTCGTACTGTCTGATCGGCCGTTCGTTGTGCGGGCGACCGGAACCGCTTGGCTTCGTCGCAACCCCGACCCCATGCACCTGGGCAGCCTGCATGTCCTCGACCTGCTGATCATCGTCGCGTACCTCGCGGCGGTGCTGTACGTCGGGCAGCGCGCGGCCGGCGCCGCGCGCTCCGAGGAGGGCTTTTTCCTCGCGGGCCGGAAGCTGGGCAAGCTGTACCAGTTCTTCCT
>CAZUQB010000172.1:0-5514 GCA_964622405.1 uncultured Opitutaceae bacterium
TTGCCCAGCGCGAGCGCGCGGGCGGCGACGGCGCCGGGACCCTTGCCGCTGAGCGAGCTGTCGTCAAAGCGGCCCTCGCCGGTGAGCACCAGGTCCGCGGCCGCCAGCTTGGCCTCGAGGTCGAGCCAGGCGGCGACCAGGTCGAAGCCCGGCAGCAGCTGCGCGCCGGCGGCAGCGACGAGCCCGAACGCGATGCCGCCGGCGGCGCCGGCACCCGGCTGATCCATGAGCGAGTCCGGCTGGGCGCAGTGCTGGCAGAGCATCATCGCGATCCGCGCGCTGGCGTGGTCGAGCTTGGCGACGTCGTCGGGTTTCAGCCCCTTCTGCGGGCCGTAGACGGCGGCGGCCCCGTTGGGACCGAGCAGGGGATTCGAGACATCGCAGGCAATGCGGATGGGCGGGAGATCCTCCGGGATGGATCCGGCGATCCGGTCGATCCATTCCCACCAGGTTGGATACGGCGGCCGGACCGTGTCGTCGGTCGGCGAGCGGAACTCGAGCCCGAGGGCGGCGAGCGCGCCGAGGCCGAGGTCGTTGGTTGCGCTGCCGCCGACGCCGAGCACGACCGCGGCCACCTCGGCCTGCGCCGCGGCGAGCAGCAGCTGCCCGGTGCCGAGCGTGGTGGTGTGCCACGGGTCGCGAAGGTCGGGAGGCAGCAGCGCGAGGCCGCTGGCCGAGGCCATATCGATGACGGCGACCTCCGCCTCGTCCCGCGGAGTCGTGGGCAGGGCCAGGCGGGCGCGGGCGGCGGGCGGGATGCGGGCCCACGAAACGAGGCCGAAGGGCGCGTTGATGGGCTGGCCGCGCGGGCCGGTGACGGTGAGCGAGGCGAGCGTCCCGCCGGCGGCCGCGGTGAGAATCTCGGCGAACCCCTCGCCGCCGTCGGCCAGGGGGCTGACGTCCACCTGCCAGTCGGCGTGGCGGGCGGACAGGCCCGCGGCGGCCGCGGCACAGGCCTGGCGCGCCGTGAGGGCGTCCTTGAACTTGTCGAAGGCCAGCAGCGCGCGCATGGGGTTGACGCGCGAGAAGTACGCTCCCGGCGCGCCGGTCAAAAGCCTTAAATCGCGAGGCCGGAGAAAAACCGGCGCCGATCAGTCCCCGATCCGTTCAAAGCGCGGCCGGCTCCGGCCGTCGATCACGACCGACTCGACGAACATTCCCGCGGGTCGCACCCAAATCCCGCGCTCGCCGTAGAGGGCCTGGTACACGACCAGCGGCTCGAGCGTCTCGGAGTGGCGCGCCAGCGACAGCACGCGGTACTCATTGCCCTTGTAGTGGCGAAAGAGCCCGGGGCGGGGCTCGGCGGGAAGCGGCGGTAGGGAGCTCATGGCGGGAGGCCCTGAGACAAACCAACGCCGCCGCGCGCGCAAGCGCCGGGCCGCCTAACCGACGCCGTAGGGCGGAAAGACCTGCTCCGGCTTCTTCTGGAGATCTTCGATCAGGTGGCGCACGAGGACCCGCACCGGATCCTCAAGCTGCAGCGGCAGGTTGGGGCCGAACTGGTGCGAGTTGGCGAGGCTGCAGTATGCAATTTGGCCGGTCGGATCCAGCAGGTAGACCTGGATGGCACCAACCTTGCCATCGTGGCCCCAGACCTCCGCGCACAGCACGTAGGCGTCGGTCGGCGCGGCGGCGCGGCGCCAGGCCGAGTACTGGGCGCCCCTTTCCCACAGGTAGCGCATCTGGTTGCGGCGGAATTCGGCGGCGGGCACCTCGGGCTTGCCGGGCGCGAAGCGGAAATCGCCCGGGGACTGCGCACGCAGCTCACGGACAATCGCCTCGGCCGCGTCCCGGCGCCACGTGCGCTGCGAGCCGTCGACCCAGAGCACGGGTGCGACGGTGATGGGGCGCGTCGCGCGGGCGGCCTGGAGCTGCGCGAAGGCCGCCCGGCATTTCGCCAGCTCGGACTCGGGCGGCGAACCGAACAGGCGCGCGAACGGGTACAGCAGCACATTGCCGCCCGCGTGAATGGGAGGGGTGGCCAGGCCCGCGGCGAGCAGGACGGCCAGGAGACGGAGGGTGGATTTGATCATGGCGAAAGTTCCGCCGGGCGCGGTCACATGACGGGGCCGCTGGGCATGAAGGCGATGCCGCCAGAGGCGGCCACAATGATGATGGCGGCCAGCGCGACGCCACCGATCACGAGGAAGGTCGTGCCGACCGGCTCGATGCGCCGGACCTCGAGCTTGGTGAGGTCCGCGAAATTCACGCGGTCATCCTTGCCCACGAAGGCGGTGGGCTCGATCGCGGTGACCTTGAAGGCGTGGGCCCGGCCGTCGCCGGTGTGGGCCACGATGGAGTCGCCGACCTTCACCTGGGACCCTTCCGCGCCGCCGGCGGCGGGCAGGGCGGTGGTCCGCAGGGTGGTGCAGCCCGAGAGCAGCAGGCTGAGACTGAGTAGCGCGGCGAGCGAACCGCGCAGGAAGCGGAGGGGAACGCTTTGGGTGGGGTGGGATAGGTTCATGGGCTGGAGGGCTGCAGTGGTCCGGCGACGGCGGCCGGGAAACGGGCTAAGCATACCAGCCGGGGCCGCCGGGGGTGTAATTGATAAACGCGATGCGCCGCATCGCCCCGGGCGATGGCGCAAAAAAAGCGGAGCCCCGCGCGGGGCTCCGCTTCACCGGAGGTCGGTCGTATCGTATCGGACTAGAACTTGGAGCCGTCGGCCTTAGTGCCGCAGAGCGACACCTGCAGGCCCAGCTCGGCGGCGAGCGCGGCCTTCGTGTACATCGCAAGGTCGGCCTCGGCGGCGGAGTTGGCGTAGGCGACGTGGATGTGGTTGGCCTTGTGGCGGGCCATCATCTGGTCGCGCGTCACGCCATACGTGACCGCGTGCATGATGGGCCACTGGAGGGTGGTCTCCTTCCAGCGGCGCTCGGTCTCGGCGCGGGGCAGCGTGATGACCTTGGCGCGGCCGAGGTCCATCTTGAGCTTGCCGCCCTCGACGAAGACGCGGCTCCAGACGATCTCGCCGGGCTTGGCGATGCCGCGGAGCGTGCCGCCGCCGAGCCGGAAATACATGTAGGGCTGGCGCAGCGAGTCGGAGCCGCGGTAGCCGTCGACATGGTGGGCCGGCGGCGCGCTGCCGGAGATGAGGAACACCCAGACGTAGTCCTTGGTGGTGCCGCTGCGGTCGAAGTCGCCCCAGCGCAGGTCGTGGAGCGTGTTCTCGACGGGCTGGCCGAGCGCGGAGTGCACGCGGTTGGTCATGAGACCGTCGAGCCCGGCGCACTCGTCGACCTCGTTGAAATGCGTGAGCGGCTGGCCGTCGCGGATGATCTCGCCGCGGGAGTTGGCCACCGGCGGGCGGTCCGAGTTGTTGAGCAGGCCCTCGACGAGGTCCGACGCGGGCAGGAGGTCCTTGAGACCCTGCTGGTACTGGATGCCGATCGTCTCGCAGCCGAACTCGTCGGCGAGGCGCAGGGCGGCGACGTACATCTTGCACTGCCAGAGGACCTGGCCCTCGGTGAGGTCGGTGTCCTCGTTGGGGCCGAGGTGGAACTTCATGCCCTTCGCCTTGAGCCAGTTGTAGACCCCGCGCGCCTCCTGGTCGCTGACCTGGGTGGCGCCGTAGTAGAGGGCGGACTGGGAGAGCCGCTCCTTGTAGACGCCGGTCGGGAAGAGCAGCTCGTCGGGGATGATGGCGTTGAACATGCCCATGCAGCCCTCGTCGAAGACGCCCATGATGGACTTCCGGCGGCGGAGGTCGTCGGCGATCTTCTTCGCGGCCGCGCGGGCCTTGGCGGGCACCTGGGCGCGGGCGAGCGGGCGGACGTGGCTGACGGCGTGCCGGATCGCGCCGGTCTTCAGCCAGCCGGCGAGATGGCGGAGGAAAAACTCGTCGGTGAAGTCGGCGCTCCAGAGCGTCGAGTACTTCACGCCGGCCTTGGTGAGCGAGCCATTGAGGTTGAGCATGCCGACCAGGCCCGGGGCGGAGCCCGACCAGTTGGCGACCGTGAGGATCGGGCCCTGGTGCGAAATCAGCCCGTGGAGGATGTGGTGCGAGTACTGCCAGACGGCCTCGGCCACGATGATCGGCTGCTTCGGGTTGATCGTGGCGAACACGGCCATGCCCTCCTTCTGGGAGGCGATGAAGCCGTGCCCGAGGTCGGGCTTGTACGGGTGCGCGCGCACCAGCTGGTAGCCCAGCTTGGCGACCGCGGCGGTGAGTTGCTTCTCCATCGCTTCCTGGAAGGGCCAGGTCTTTTCGTTCGCCGACTGGCGGAGGTCGCCATTGGCAAGGAGGAGGATCGTCTTGGATTTGGCCATGGAGGAGGGAGTCCGGGGTTGCTAGTTAAAATCGACCGAGCAAAGGCCCAGAATGCACTCGATCTGATGGGCGCGGAATGGATAGAAAGGGGAATCAGATGGATAAAATTGACCGACCGGTCCCCGCCAGCCTGCTCTCCCAGCAGGTCAGCCGGGCGCGGTATTTCTTCCACCACCTCGCCCCGCGGCCGGCGGGCCCGGCGGGGCTGGTGATGGGCGGGCGGGAGCACTGCAATCCCGACTATGCGATCCGGCGGGCGAGCTTCCCCTTCTACGGGCTGGAGTTCGTGGCGTCGGGCCGCGGGACGGTGCGGCTGGACGACTGGGAGCATGTGCTCGGGCCGGGCATGGTGTTCGCGTACGCGCCGGCGACCCGCTGCGAGATCCGGACGGATCCGGGCGACCCGATGGTGAAGTACTTCGTGTCGCTGTCGGGCTCCGACACGCCGCGGCGGCTGCGGCGGTGCGGCGTGGCGATCGGCCGCGCCCGGCAGTTGGCGGCGCATGCCGAGGTGACGAGCGTGCTCGAGGACCTGCTGCGCGAGGGCCAGCGCTCCGGCGCGCTGGCGGAGCGGATCAGCGGCAAGCTGTTCGAGCTGCTGCTGCTGAAGATCCAGGACACCGCGACGCTGGCGCCGCATGCGAGCGAGCCGGCGCGGGAGGCATTCCTGCGCTGCAAGGCCCTGATCGACTCCCAGGCCGAGCGCCTGGGCACCCTCGAGGAAATCGCGGTGGCGGCCGGCGTCGAGACCTCGAGCGTCTGCCGCTGGTTCCGCCGCTACCAGGGGACCAGCCCATACCAGTACTTGCTGCGGCGGAAGATGAACCTTGCCGCCGAGCATCTGGTGGAGAACGGCGGGCTCGTGAAGGAGGCGGCGCAGCGGATCGGGTTTGCCGACCCCTACCATTTCTCGCGGGCATTCAAGTCCGTCCACGGCGTCGCGCCCCAGGCGCTGCTGCGGTACCGGCGGGCGGAGTAAGGGGGTCCGAATCAGGCCGCGGTCCTTTTACAGGAGGCAACGGAGCGAACAGAGGGTTGGGCAACCTCTCATCTTCACCCATGGACGCTCAATGGGCACGTGGTCCGGATGAGTGAAGATTAGCGCGGACTGGCGGTTTTCCCCTTCGTTCCCTCCGTTGCCTCCCGTGCCATCCTGGCCAGAAATCGGCGTTGCGGGTGGTCGGCGGGACCGTTTCGCTCCGGGCCATGGCTCAGAAAACCGCTCTTGTCACCGGCGCGTCGCG
>CAZUQB010000173.1:0-5485 GCA_964622405.1 uncultured Opitutaceae bacterium
CGTTCGAGACCGACTTCGGCTTCGAGTGGGTCGGCTACAACGAGGACCCGCAGGCGTGGCGCGACGCGCTGGCCGAGGTCGGCTACGTGCTGCCGGAGAAGGCCGAGATCGGGCCGTTCTGCATCGCGCACGTCGAGCCGCCCAAGGGCACGGTCGGCAAGGCCTACCATTTCCGCACCATGCTGCACCCGCTGGAGAAGGTCACCAGCGTCGCCCAACTCGAGCAGCTGCCCTGGCCCGACACGTCGGACCCGGCGCACTACGAGGTCGTGCAGCGGAAGATGCGGCAGATCCACACCCGCGGCAAGGTCGCCTTCGCCGGCATGGAGTGCACGACCTTCGAGACCTCGTGGTACGCGCGCGGCATGGACAACCTCTTCCAGGACCTGGCCGAGGGCAACGGGATCGCCGACTGGCTGCTCGACTGGTTCACGGAGCGCTCCTGCAACGTGGTCCGCGCGTTTGCCCGCGAGGGCATCGACGTGATCGGGCTGGGCGACGACGTCGGCATGCAGACCGGCATGCTGCTCTCGGTGCCGATGTGGCGCCAGCACCTCAAGCCGCGGCTGGCGAAGGTGATCGCCGCAATCCGCGAGGCCTCGGGCAGCCGCAAGGTCTGGGTGCACTACCACTCCGACGGCGACATCATGCCGATCGTGCCGGAGCTGATCGAGGTCGGTGTCGACATCCTCAATCCGGTCCAGCCTGAGTGCATGGACGCCGCCGAGCTTTCGCGGCGCCACGCCAAGACCCTCGGCCTGAGCGGCATGGTCGGCACGCAGACCACCATGCCCTTCGGGACGCCGGACGACGTCCGTCGCCGCGTGCGGGAGATCGCCCGGCTGCACCGCGACCTTGGCGCGCGGGTGATGATCGCGCCGACCCACGTCCTCGAGCCCGACGTGCCGTTCGAAAACATCCTCGCGCTCGTGGAGGAGACCAAGTCCATCCGCTTCCGCTGACGCCTTTGTGTGTGGTAGTGTCAGTCAGGGCCGGTCATCAGGACCGGCCCTTTTGCTGGCACTGAGAAGGATGCGGAGCGCAAGAAGCCCAAGCCCCTGATTGCTCGTCGCACACTTTGCGGCGAAATCTCCAGATCCGCTTTCGCGGGCCGTAGATTCGCCTTGAGGCTCGCCCTAGTTTGGTCGCTGCTCGGCGACGCCTATTCCAACGCCGCATGGATCCCAACGAATACATCCGGTGGGCCGAGTATTACGACCTCGACCCGCGAAACCTCTACGTGGCTGACATTGAATTCTACCAACAGCGAGCTGAACGACTGAACGGCGCAGTGTTGGAGCTCGGATGCGGTACCGGACGGGTGGCAATTCCGTTGGCGCAACGTGGGACTTCTGTCACGGGACTCGATCACTCTCCCTCGATGTTGCGCGTGTTTGAGCGCAAGCTCGCAGTAACCGACGCGCCATGGCGCAATAACCTCCATCTGGTTCAGGGCGACATGGCTGCATTCAGCCTTGGCCGCACATTTGGACTTATCTTCATTCCCTTTCGCTCGTTTCAGGCGCTGACCACTCGGGTGGATCAACTCAGCTGTCTCCGCCACGTCCGGGACCACTTGACCGCCGACGGCACCTTTATCGTGGATGTCTTTTTTCCAAAGCAGACCCTTGATGATTCCTGGCTGCGTCCGCGACAGGAAGACTGGACTACCATCATCCCTGGGACGCAACGGCGCCTCACCCGCTATTCCACCTATCGGGCGATTGACGTTCAACGGCAGATCCTCGACGTCGAAATGACTTTCGAAATCAGCGATGCATCCGGCCTTGTCGACAGTTTCACTGAGCCGCTGCGGCTCGCCTACTATTATCCTCGGCAGATTGTCGCCTTGTTGAACGAAGCAGGCCTGCGCGTTGTCGAGACTCTGGGCAACTACGACGGCACACCCCTCGGCCAAGGCCCCGAAATCATCCTCGTCTGTCAAAAGTCAACCTGACCCAACCATCCTTGGTCCAATGCTGCGCCCCATTGCGTGCTAAATCCCGTGGGCTCCTTGGTTACTATTATACAACCACCCGTTACAGCCTATAGCCTGTCCACACCTGCTTTCCGACAGCTTATAAACTGTCAATCAGTACCAGCCCTCAGTGGCTCCGGTTTTCCTAGAAAACCAAACCCTGACCGCTATCGTCCCAGTCCGGCGCGCAGAACGTCGAGGGTGCCGAGGCCGACGGCGGTGGACATCAAGTAGACGCCGGACCAGCCCTCGCGGACGAGTTCCTGGATCTGCTCGGCGGCGATGTCGCGGCCAACCTTCGCCTGGTCCTCGAGGCTCGTCTTCGCCGCGATGCGGCTCAGCAGCGCCTCCGGAATCACGACGCCGGGCACCTGGGCCATGCGGCGGGCGTGCTCGAGGTTGGCCAAGACCATCACCCCGATCAGGAACGCGCACCGGCCCCGGAATTTCTCCAGCGCCCGCAGCGGCGCCGGGTGAAATACCGGCTGGGTCATGATGTAGTCCGCGCCGGCCTCCAGCTTCTGCTGCAGGCGCTCGAACTCGCGCTTCGGATCCGGTGACTCCGGCTCGAGGCCGGCGCCGATCGTGAAATGGGTGTGGGGCCGGTCGTGCTTGCCGAGCGGCACGCCGCCGAAGTCGACGCCGGCGTTCAGGCACCGATGGGTCAGCCGAATCATCGCGATCGAATCGAGGTCAAACACGGCCGACGACCGCGGGTAGGTCGGCGACATCTTCGGCGGGTCGCCGGTCACGAAGAGCACGTTGTGGATCCGGTTGTGGTGGTAGCCCACCAGCCGGCTCTGGATGCCCATCAGGTTCAGGTCGCGCGCCGTGAAGTGCGGGATCAGCTCGATCGGGTCGCCCTTCTCCGGCGTCCAGCCCAGCCGCGAGCGGATCACCTGGATGAAGTCGCCCGGCGAGATCAGCGGGATGCCGCGCGAGCCGTCGGTGAAGTCCACCGCGTCGACCAGTCCCGACTGCGCGACCTGCGCGAGGAAGTCGACCTTGCCCTGGACAATGCGGTCGTCGGTGCCGCGCGGCGGCAGGGCCTCGATGCTGACGACGAACCGCCCGTCCTTGAGCTTGCGCGAGAGCGGACCGTTCCGGCGCTTCTCGGCGTCGCCGACCGGCACGGCGCCCGACGCCGCGGGCGTGGCGACCACGCGCTCCCCCACCCGGCGCGACTCGAGGTAGTTGTGCATCTCCTCGATGTGCTCGGGATGCATCTCACAGCAGCCGCCGAGCAGCCGGACCCCCAGGTCGGAGAACGAGCGCGCCAGCTTGCCGGCCAGCTCGGGATTAACCGAGGTCATGAGCCGGTTGCCAATGCGCTGGAAGCCGCCGGCGTTGGGCATCACCGCGAGCTGCACCGCGCCGGAGCGGACCGGCGGCGCGTCCTTCGCCGCGTCGACGAAGGCGCTCGCGTCCCAGGGTGCGCAGCAATTCATGCCCACGACGGGTACGCCGAGCAGCGCCATGCGGTTCACGAACGCGACCGGCTCCGGCTGCAGCGGTTGTCCGCCCTCGCCGCCCTGCGGCGTCATCTCGGCGATGACCGGCGGCATGCGCGGCAGCGAACGAATCAGGGCGATCAGCAGTTCCAGCTGCGCCTGGGAGCTGAAGGTCTCGAGCAGCAGCGCGTCCGCCCCCGCCGCGGCGAGGGCCTCGAGTTGCTCGCGATAGCAGGCCGCCACCTCCGCGGCCGTGGTGAGCACCGGGCTGGTCGGTCCGACCGACGCCAGCACAAAGCACGACTCGGCGGTGCCGTGCACCTCCTGGAACTTGGCAATGGCGTCACGCGCGAGCTGCACGCCGGCGCGGTTGATCGCGGCGACGCGTCCCTCGAGGCCAACCGGCCCCAGCTGGACGCGGTTGGCGCCGAAGGTGTTGGTCTTGAGACAGCGCGCGCCCGCCGCGAGGTACTCGGTGTGGACGCGGCGGACGAGGTCAGGCTGGTCGACGTTGAAGGCCTCGTAGACGTGGTTGCTCTCCGAGAGGCGGCCCGTGAGCTTGAACAAATAGGAACCCATTGCCCCGTCCGCGAGGAGAGGCCCGGTCCGCAGCGCGCTCAGGAAGTCAGCCATGCGTGATGGTTTTTCCATCACGCGGCGGAACAGTCAAAAGCAATGAAACCAGGAAGCCCGTCATCAGCAGCCCGGCGCCGAGCGCGAAGGCGTGGGACGAGGCCCCGGCGCCGTAGCGGTCCTTGAGCGCCGCGACGACCTGCGGGCCGACGACCCCGGCGGTGGACCACGCCGTGAGGATGCAGCCGTAGACGACCGCCATGCGGCTCGCCCCAAAGGTGTTCAGCACGAACGACGGCATGATGCCGAAGCCGCCGCCGTAGCAGAGGAGCACGTAGCAGATCAGCCCCGCGAACACCCAGACGCTGCCGGTGAACATGAGCGCGACGAACGCGGCGACCTGCGTGGCGAGGAGAATACGGAACGTGACGAGCTGCCCGAGCCGGTCCGACAGGCCGCCCCAGGCGAAGCGGCCGATCCCGTTGAACACCGACGACACGGCGATCAGGGTGGCGCCATACGCCGCGAGCGTGAGCGGGTCGGCGCGCGGATCCACCTTGCGCCAGAGATCCTGCAGCAGGGGCGACTGGAAGCCGATGATCGCGATGCCGGCGGCGATGTTGCAGAAGAACACGAGCCACATCAGGCCGAAGCGCCGCGACCACAGCGCGGGCCACAGCGGCTCCTCGCCGGCCGCCGACTTGGCGCGGCCAGGCGGATTGTGGAGGAAGTGCGCCGCGATGAAACCCGTCACGCCGAGGATGCCGCCGCTCCCGGCGAACACCAGCGGCAGCGAGCCGTGGAAGGCCGACATCAGCGTCGGCGCGATGACCTTGCTCATCAGCAGCGCGCCGAAGCCGAAGCCCATCACGACCATGCCCGTGACGAGTCCCTTCTTGTCGGGAAACCACTTCGCGACGGTGGCGACCGGCGTGACGTAGCCGAAGCCGAGGCCGATGCCGCCGATGATGCCGTAGCCGAGATAAAGCAGCGGGAGCGACTGGCCGCTCAGGGCAAAGGCCGCGATCACGTGGGCGACGCCGTAGAGCAGGCTGCCGATGGCGGCGAGCTTGCGCGGCCCGGCCTTTGGCAGGAGCAGGCCGCCGCCGGCGGCGGCGAGACCGAGGAAGCCGATGGCGAGGCTGAACGTCCAGGCCACCTGGGCGTTGGTCCAGCCGTAGGTGTCCACGAGCGGCTTCTGGAAGTAGCTCCAGGCGTAGACCGAGCCCAGGCACAGCTGCAGCAGCGTGCCCATGGCGGCGATCAGCCAGCGCCTTCGGGGATAACCGGCCACGGGCGTCGGCAGGGAGGGCTTCTCCCCCGCTCCGCGCGGCCCGCCGGGCAGCGGCGGAGCCGGCGACCTCTCGCCCGACGACGTGAACGAGAGGACGCGGGGGACAAGGATCTGGCGGAAGAGCATCAGAACAGCCCGACAATCTGGCCGGTGGCGTCGAGGTCGATGGCCTCGGCAGCCGGCACCTTG
>CAZUQB010000174.1:0-5474 GCA_964622405.1 uncultured Opitutaceae bacterium
GAGGGAGCGGGCGCGGACCCAGACGAGATGGCGGAGATGGTCCGCGGGATGGTCGGCCGGGGAGAACCCGTCGGCGGCGTCGACGAGCGCGACGCGCTGCCGCGCGCCGCGCGTGCGGGCGAGCAGGGCGTCCAGCACGAGGCCGGCGCCGCAGCTGGGCGCGGCCGCGACCAGCTCGGTGAACCGCCCGGGGGCGAGGCCGCCGCCGAGGGCCGCGTCAACCGCCGGGACGCCGGTGGGCACGCCGGCCCGCCCGGCGGGGGCGGGCGGGGGCGTCCATGCGGCCACGAGGGACCGCAGCGCGGCGATGGTGGCGGGTGGCGGCACGGGCGTTCATGCACTCAGGCGGACATCCGCCGGACCACCCCGACCACCACGCCCTGCGATTCGATCCGCGCGGGCGCGAGGTCGGGGTAGCGTGGGTTCGCGGCGCGGAGCAGGGTGCGGCCCCGCTCGCGCACCAGCGTTTTCAAGGTCGTGGTGGTCTCGTCCACCAGCGCGGCGATGATCTCGCCGGGCCGCGGGTCGCGCCGCACGAGGGCGACCAGGTCGCCGTCGAGGATGTTGGCCCCGACCATGGAGTCGCCCGTGACGCGCAGGAACCAGAACTGGCCGGCGCGCGCGCGGCGGACGCCGAAGACGGCGGGGTCGATGGCGATCGTCTCCTCGGGCTGCTGCTCCTGCTGGGCGGGCAGGCCGGCGGGGATGGCGCCGTAGACGGGGGCGGTGAACAGGTGGGCCTGGACCTGCGTGGCCTTGAGACCCCACTTGCCGTCGGCGAGCTTGTCGACATGCGCCTTGCGGGCGAGCGCCTGCAGGTGCTTCAGCGCGGTGGGCTGGCTGCACTGGAACGTGCGCGCGATCTCGCGGGTGGAGGGCGGCACGCCGTGGTTGCGCTGGTACTCGTGGACAAAATCAAGGACCTCTTCCTGGCGTTCGGTGAGCATGGGCTATCAGGTGATAGCCTGTCAGATGATACCCGGTTTGGAGTAACTCAAGCCGATTTCCGCGCCTGGCGCGGAAATCGGCTTGAGTTACTCCAAGGTCGAAAGTCGCAGGTCGCAGGTTGCAGGTGACGGGGCGAGCGGGGGCGGGGAGAACCCTCGAACGCCGAAGGAGGCGGGCGTGGCAGCAACTTTCCTTTCCGGCGAAGCCGCCGCGGCGACCGACCTGTCACTTGCGACCTGTGACCTGCGACTTGCCGACGTCGGAGCGCGCGCGCTCAGACGTCGGCATGCACCTGCTCGGTGCTGAGGTTGCGCCAGCGCGCGAGGACGCGGCGGTAGATGTCGTCCGGGGCGAGGCCGTAGGCGGCGCGCAGGATCTCGACGCTGCTGCCGTGCTCGACGAACTTGTCGGGCCAGCCGATGCGCTCGACGGCCACGGGGCAGTCGGCCTCGTGCAGGGCCTCGAGGACGGCGCTGCCGAAGCCGCCGGTGACGACGTGGTCCTCCAGGGTCACGAGCAGCGGGATGCAGGCGGCGTGGCTGAGGAGCAGGGTGCGGTCGAGCGGCTTGACGAAGCGGGCGTTCACGACCCCGACGGAGAGGTTCTCCTCGGCCTTGAGGCGGTCGGCGAGCTGGAGGGCGAGCGGCACCATCGGGCCGAGGGCCCAGAGCATGAGGTTGGAGCCCTCGCGGAGCACCTCGGCGTGGCCGACGGGGAGGGTGGCGGGCTGGTCCTTGAGGCGGGCGCCGGTGCCGGGGCCGCGCGGGTAGCGCACGAAGGACGGGCCGGCGAGCTGGAGGCCGGTGTGCAGCATGTCGACGAGTTCGTCCTCGTCCTTGGGCTGCATGACGGTCGCGTTGGGCACGCAGCGGAGATACGCGAGGTCGAAGAGCCCGTGGTGGGTCGGGCCGTCGTTGGCGGACAGGCCGGCGCGGTCGAGGCAGAACGTGACGGGCAGGTTCTGGAGCGCGACATCGTGGATGATCTGGTCGTAGGCGCGCTGGAGAAAGGTCGAGTAGATCGCGCAGACGGGCTTGAGGCCCTTCGTGGCGAGGCCGGCGGCGAAGAGGACGGCGTGCTCCTCGGCGATGCCGACGTCGAAGAACTGGCCGGGCAGCGCGGTGGCGAGGTGGGAGAGGCCGGTGCCGCTGGGCATGGCGCCGGTGATGCCGACGATGCGCTGGTCGGCGCGGGCGAAGCGGACGAGCGCCTGGCCGAAGACATCCTGGTAATTGGGCGGCGTGCCGGGGGCGGGCTTCTTGTTCTCGCCGGTGGCCGGGTCGAAGGGGCTGGCGCCGTGGAATTTCTCGGGGGAGTTGAGGGCGACCTCGAGGCCCTTGCCCTTCTTGGTCAGGACGTGGATGAGGACGGGGACGTCGCAGTGCTTGGCGAACTCGAGGTTCTTGACCAGGGCGTCGAGGTTGTGGCCGTCGACCGGGCCGAGGTAGCGCAGGCCGAATTTCTCGAACAGGGAGGACTCGACGAAGAAGTCCTTCGTCTCGCGCTTCCACTTGTGGTAGACGCGGTTCATCTCCGCGCCGGTGGGAAAGCTGGTGAAGAACGCCTCCACGTTGTGGTGGAGCTTGTTGTAGGTCGGGTTGGTGCTGATCCGGTTGAGGTAGCGCGCGATGGCCCCGACATTCTTGGCGATGGACCACTCGTTGTCGTTGAGGATGACGATGAGGCGCTTGGTGGAGCTGACGACGTTGTTGAGGGCCTCGAGCGTGATGCCGCAGGTGAAGGCGGCGTCGCCGCAGATGGCGACGACATGCTCGTGGGAGCCGCGGAGGTCGCGGCCGGTGGCCATGCCGAGCGCGGCGGAGAGGGCGGTGCCGGCGTGGCCGGCGCCGAAGGCGTCGTGCGGGCTCTCGGCGCGGTAGAGGAAGCCGCTGGCGCCGCCGGTCTGGCGGAGCTTGCGGAAGAACTCGCCGCCGCGCCCGGTGAGGAGCTTGTGGACGTAGCCCTGGTGGGCGACGTCGAAGACGAACTGGTCCTCGGGCGTGGTGAAGACGCGGTGGAGCGCGATGGTGAGCTCGACGACGCCCAGGTTGGGTCCGATGTGGCCGCCGTTCCGGGCGGTGACGGAGATCAGCTCGTCCCGGATTTCCTGGGCCAGGACGGGCAGCTGGGCGGGGGCGAGGGCCTTGACGTCGGCGGGGCCCCGGATGGCGTCGAGAATGCGCGGCTGGGAAGCAGTCGGTTCGTTCATCGGCAGGGCGCTCAGCTTTCGCGGCTGGCTTCGAACTTGGTGAAAGCGGCGCCGTCCTTGGCCTTCTTGAGCTGCTCGATCTTGAGCTCGGCGTCCTTCAGGCGGGCCTCGCAGACCTTGAGCAAGCGGTTGCCCTCCTCGAACTTGGCGAGCAGGTCGGCGAGCGGTACATCGCCCGATTCCATCGATTCCACGATGGACTCGAGTTTCCCGAGGGCGGCCTCGAAGGAGAGTTTGGCGTCTTTGGCTTCCACGCGGGTACCATGCCCGCGCCGGCAGGCATTTCAAACAAACAATCGCGTTCCGGGGGCCCGGCTGCGGCCATCTTTGGGCTCGCGGCGTCGCGGGAAACCGGTGGATTGGCCGCATGAGTCCTGTCCTGATCGCGACCGCCGGGCTGCTGCTGCTGCACCTCGTCGGGGAACTGGTCCTGGCCGCCCTGAACCGCGCCGAGGTCCGGCGCCATGCCGGCACGCCGCCGCCCGCCGTGTCCGCGATCATGGACGACGCCACCTACCGGAAGTCCGTGGCCTACACGCTGGCCCGGTCGCGGTTCGGGTCCCTGCGGGAGGTCTTCGACACCCTGGTGCTGGCGCTGGTCGTCTTCGGCGGCGTGCTCCCGTGGCTGTATGCGGCCGTGGTGGCGTGGGGCGGCCCGACCGCGCTGTGGAGCCGGGCGCTTTTCATCCTGATCGCCGGCGTGCTCCTGACGGTCCCGGGCCTGCCGTTCGACTGGTGGGAGCAATTCCGGATCGAGGCGCGGTTCGGCTTCAACCAGAGCACCCCCCGCCTGTGGCTCACGGACAAGCTGAAGGGCGTCGCGCTGACCTTCGCCATCGGTTACCCGCTGCTCTGGGCGCTGCTCTCGCTGGTGGGCTGGGTCGGGCCGACGTGGTGGATCTGGGGCTTCGCCCTGGTTTTCGGCTTCCAGCTCCTGATGCTCGTGCTCTACCCGAAGCTGATCCTGCCCCTGTTCAACAAGCTCACGCCGCTGCCCGAGGGCGAGCTGCGGACCCGCCTGCTGGCGCTGGGGGAACGGACCGGCTTCCGCGCGCAGACGATCGAGATCATGGACGGCAGCAAGCGATCCGCGCACTCGAACGCGTTCTTCACCGGCTTCGGCCGGTTCCGGCGCATCGTCCTGTTCGACACCCTGGTCAACCAGCTGACCGCCGAGGAACTGGAGGCGGTGCTCGCGCACGAGATCGGTCACTACCGCCGGGGCCACATCCCGAAGATGATCGCGGTGTCGGCCTGCTTGCTTCTCGCCGGCTTCGGGGTGGTGGCCTGGCTGGCGGGCCAGCCGTGGTTCAACCTCGCGTTCGGCTTCCCGGCCGGCGAGCTCGCGCCGGCGTTCCTGCTCTTCGGCCTGCTCAGCGGGCTGGTGACCTTCTGGTTCTCGCCCGTGACGAATCATTTCTCACGCCGCCACGAGTACGAGGCCGACGCGTTCGCGCGTGACGCGATGGGCGGGCCGGCCGCGATGCTCGGGGCCCTCCACAAGCTGGCGCAGAAAAACCTCTCCAACCTCACGCCGCACCCGTGGTACAGCGCGTTCTTCTATTCCCATCCGACGATCGTGGAGCGGGAGCGGGCGCTGACCGCCCAGGCGGCCTGAACCCGGACCGTCGCGCCCCGGCGCGGCATGTGATGGCGGGCGGAAGCATCTGGCGGAAGGGACTGGGGCTGGCGGCCTGCCTGCTGGCCTTCCGCCTCACCGCGGCGACGCTCGTCGTCGCGACCTACAACGTCGAGAACTACGGCCCGGCGAACCGACTGACCGAGGAGGGCTATCGCCAGGACTATCCCAAGCCCGAGACCGAGAAGCGCGCGCTCCGCCAGGTCATCCGGGCGGTGCACGCCGACGTGCTGGTCCTGCAGGAGATCGGGGGCGCGCCCTACCTGGAGGAACTCCGTCGCGACCTCCGCGCGGAGGGACTCGACTATCCGGAAAGCGCCGTGATCGAGGCGGACGACCCCGACCGCAAGGTGGCGGTGCTGTCCCGGTGCCGCCTCGCATCCATCATCCGGCATCGCGACCTGAACCTGCCGTATCGCGGCGGACGGGTGCCGGTGAAACGCGGACTGCTGGAGGTGAAGGTCGCGGCGGGCGGCGTCGAGGTGACGATCTTCGCCGTGCACCTCAAGAGCCGGTTCACCGATTTTCCCGACGATCCCCAGTCGACGCAGCGCCGGGCGGGCGAGGCGGCGGCGATCCGCGACCGGGTGCTGGCGCGGTTCCCCGACCCGGCGGCGGCGCGTTTCCTGATCCTCGGCGACTGCAACGACAGCCGGGCGAGCCGGCCGCTGCAGCGGC
>CAZUQB010000175.1:0-5448 GCA_964622405.1 uncultured Opitutaceae bacterium
CGGCGACATTGATGCTTTCCTCCACGACGCTCTGGGCGGCAAAATCAGTTACAGGCTCCGTGCTGAAAATCCGGGGACGGCGCAGGACGCTGAGCGCGAGGTTCCGGGCCGTGGCGAAAAGGTACGCCTTGGCGCTCTCGATCTTGACCGTGCCGTGCGACTGGAGCACCCGGGCGAAGCTCTCCTGGACCAAGTCGTCGACGTCCCGCAGGTCGGGGAACCGGCTGCGCAGGTATGCCCGCAGAGCGGCCTCGTGAGGCTGGATCTCCTCTGCAAACCAACGTGACTGATCGGACGGCGGCGCACTCATGGGACTACTCGCTCGCCGGACAACGACCATTTTTTCCCAGCCAAGCAAGCGATCGCGACAAATCCGGCGTATATTCAACGTGGTCTCGTGCGACCTTTAGTTCGAGAGCTAAGGTGTAAAGTACCGTCGAAAACGTCGGGGAAATTGACGGTTTCGAGACCGGTCTACTTGGCGCCCTTTGGGCAACAATCGCTATAAGAACCTGACGAGTAGGCCTATAAGTAGTTATACTAGGAGGATGGCACCAATCCTGCAGGGTCTTTGCGTCCAGCTTCTTCCACTACCCCTAGCCATGAGAGCAAACTTCAGCCTTACCTCCCTGTTCAAGGCCATCGGCCTTACCCTCGTCGTGCTTGGCACGATTGCGACCACGCGCGCCGACAACACCATCGTCGATACCGGTCCGGGCACCACCAACTGGGGCTGGACCCTTGGCAATGCGGGCAGCAACTACCCCCAGAACCTTGCTGCTCAGTTCACCGTCACCCAGGATATCACCGTGACCTCGATCGAGGGCTGGCTCGGGTCACTTTCCGGCAGCGGCACGATTCGGATCGCGGTTACGGACAATTCGAATGGCACGATTCCCGGCGCCCAGATTTGGGCCGACAACCTGGGGATCGATAGTTCCACCGGAACGACGTGGCAGGGCTTCACGAATCTGAACCTGTTCCTGTCCGCCGGCACCTATTGGGTCGCGTTCCTTGCCGATAATTCGCTTTTCGCCTATATGCCGTCGGGCGTGGCCAATCCTTTGGGTGCAGAGGCCTACACCTCCTCTTGGGACGGCCAGTGGTACGTAAACAACGACCTCGATTTGGGTGTTCGCATCAAGGGCAACAGCGTCCCGGACGGCGCCTCTGTGGTCGGACTGCTTGGCCTGGCGCTGGGTGCCATGGTGGCCCTCCGCCGCCGCTAATTCTGAGCATTGTCACCGTCTCTACTTCTGGCCCCGACGAATTTCGTCGGGGCCTTTTTTTGCCCCCGCTGCGGACGTGGCTGTCCGGTGACAAAACCACACTGTCGTGCCCGTCACGCCGGAGCCGTATCTCGCCGTGTTTATGTAAACCCAAGTGTAAGAACGTCGAAAACTTTGACATTTTTCGACCGGTTTCCACCGGTTTCGATCGAGCGGGATCAGGCAAAAACGAATGCCACTCGGTTGAAGCACAGTATCTTACCTAATGTTGAGATCCCTTGGCATCGTGTTTGCTAATTCTCCGATGTCTCCCTTCCCCTAAATCTCCTGCCATCATGCGAACACACCTCCCCCCGAATTCGCTCATTAAATCCGCTGGCGTCGCGATCCTCATGGTCGGCGCCGCGTTGCTCGCTCGCGCCGACAATGTCGTGGTCGATACCGGTCCCGGCACTACCGGAGGCTTTCTCCTTGGTGGCGAAAACTATTACAACTACTCGCAGAACCTCGCTGCGCAGTTCACCCTCACGCAGGACGTCACGGTCACCTCGCTTGAAGGCTGGATTCAGGCGTACAACAGCGACTACCTCCGCATCGCCGTAACCGACAATTCCAACGGAGTCATTCCGGGCACTGAGCTTTGGGCCGACAATCTTCTGCTCTCACCGGATCTTGGGGCCGCCTGGCAGGGCTTCTCCAACTTGAATCTGTTCCTCTCCGCGGGAACCTATTGGGTCGCCTTCATCGGCAGTCCCTCGCTCTACGCCACCATGCCTTCTGACCCGCCCAATCCTCTCGGAGTTGAGGCATTTGGCTCGGTTTCCGATGGAAATTGGTACGAGTACGACGGCCTCAACATTGGCGTCCGAATCAAGGGCAACAGTGTCCCGGACAGCGCCTCGGTGCTCGGCCTCATCGGTCTGGCGCTCGGGGCGATGGTCATGATCCGTCGTCGGATCGCCTGAGCAAACCACGTTCGGAAGTTCTAGGCCCCGGCGTTGCAGCCGGGGCTTTTTTTTGCGGCTGATCAGGCGCCGCGCGGGCAGATCGACGGCGCCGCGATTTTGCGGGTTTCGTCGCCGCAGGCTTGCGATGGCGGGTCCGTATTTTAGAATGGTTTGCATCGAAGATGCCTTGGAGCGCTACCACGGCCGCGGAGGGGACCTACATCGACGTCGCCTTTTCAGGCGCGGTGACGATCGGCGATTTCGCCCAGGCTTATAACCAAGTCACCAGCCTGGCGGAGAGCACGGGGCTCAAGCGGGTCATCATGGATCTCACCGCCGTGACCCAGAATCTCGCATCGATCTCGGAGATTTTCTTCGAGGTCAATCGGCGGCGCACCAGCACGGGAAGTCATGTGGCCCTCCGCCGGGCTGTCGTTCTGCCCGGGAATCGCGAACTGGCGGAGAAAGCGCATTTCTTCGTGACCGCCTCCGTCAATTCGTCCTTTCAACTCCAAGAATTCGCCGACCGGCAAAGCGCACTGGCCTGGCTCCTGAAGGATTGAAGCTTATGGTCCGCGAAACTGGCGGTCCTCGGCACTCACCTGTTTCCTAAAAAGCAAAACACCCCGTCCGAAGACGGGGTGTAAATTGGTGGACCCTAGCGGGTTCGAACCGCTGACCTCCTCAATGCCATTGAGGCGCTCTACCAACTGAGCTAAGAGCCCGTTTCAACTGCGGGAGTTTTGGAAAATCAAAGGTTTGGGCGCGAACGCAAGGACTTTTTGGAAGGCCCGCGCAAAACGATGCGACCCAATAGCCTGACCGGCCACTCCCTCCTTCGGCCGTCTCCGACTCGACTTGAGCGACCGGTGAAAATGCGGCGTTGCCCGCCATCCTACTGCCACGCCGTCGACCGAATGCCGAATTTCGATCTCCGAATCCCGGCTGGCGCGCCACGCGTCAACCACCCATCTACTCCTCCTCTTCCCTCATCTTGAAGGTCAGGGTGACGGTCTCGCTCTTGTGGTCCGGCCGCGCCCCGATTGATCGATAGCGACCGACCGCATCGAGCACCGCCCGGTCAAATTCGTCACTGCCCGACGACCGCGCGATGCGCACGCCCGAGATGGAGCCGTCTGCGCCGAGCCTAAACTCGGCCACGGCCGCTAGCGTGTCGCTGAGCCCCGGCGGCTTGTCGAGGGCGTCCTTCATCTTCCGCTTCACCAGCGAAAAATAGGCATCCATCAGGTCACCCTCCTCGCGGCTCAGCGCCTTGCCGCCGGCGCCGCCGGTCTTGTTTCGCGTCGAGCCGCCCACCACGCCGCCGGCGATGCCTTCCGAGTCGATCTTGGTGACCTTCGGGTTCCCGCCGCCCTGGGCGGCCCGGGCTCGATTCTGGCGGTCAAATTCCTCCTTCGTAAGCCGGCGCTGCTCCGCCTCGCGCTCCTTCTGGATCTGCTTTTTGACCTGCGACTCCTTCCTGATGATGGTCCGCTTGATCTTGTTCGCCATGTTCGGCATCGGCGGCTCCGGCTTGGCTTCCTTCACCGCCGGCTTCTCCGGCGCCTTCGTGATCACCGGCTCGGGCGCAGCCTCGACCGGCGGAGGCGTGACGACGGGCTGGGGCGCCGGCGGCGTCTGCACCGGGGCCGGTGGTTCCGGAATGGAAATCTTGATTCCGTTTGGGACGCCCAGCGCCGGCGCCTCGGTCGCGGCATAGTTGTCGCCCTCGCCGGCCACCAGTTCCATCACCTTTGGCTGATCCTTCACCGAACTCTGCACCGCGTAGGCGAAAAGCAGCGCCACCGCCACGAACAGCCCATGCAGGGCGGCCGAGAGCAGGAAGGCGCTGGGAGAGCGGGCGGTCATCGTGGCACCAGAATATACGCTCTTAACGGGAGAAAATTAGTCCGAGCCTCAGTTCGGCGACTGGGTGTCGAACGTGAACTTCAGCAGGTTGGCTTTCTTGAGCTCGTCCATCAGCTGCACGACCTTCTCGTACGGCAGCTTGGCGTCGCCGCGGATGCGGATGACCGGCACCTTGGGCTCCGACGCGTAACCGCGCAGGCGGGTGCGGAGCTCGGCGAACGACACCGGGCGCGTTTGGTTGTCTAGGTAGAAATTACCCCGGGCGTCGATCGAGATGGCCACGAATCGCGCGTTCTTGTCGGGCTTCTGCTGCGGGCTGTGCGATTCCTGCGGCAGGTTCACTGGGATCGTCTGCTCCTGCTGGATCAGCGGCGTCGCGATCATGAAGATGATCAGCAGCGTGAACCCGAGGTCGATCAGGTTCGTGACGTTCAGCTCCGAGATCGGATGCTGGGCGCTCTTGCGGCGAAAGGTCCGGGCCATGGCGGTCAGCTCTCGAGCTCGAGCCGGTCCGCGAGGGAGCTCGCGTAGTTTTCCAGCTCGGTGATCAGCTGCTTGGATTTGCCGAGGAGAAGGTTGTAGCCGAAGACGGACGGGATCGCGACCACCAGGCCGGCGATCGTGGTGAGCAGCGCGGCGGAGACGCCGGGGGCGAGGGTCTTGATGCTGGCGGACTCCTGGACGGCGACGGCGCTGAACGCCTCCATCACGCCCCACACGGTGCCCAGCATGCCGAGGAATGGCGCGCCGGAGACGATCGTGGCGAGGAACACCATGCTCGATTCGTAGCGCAGGGTCTGGCGCGACAGGGCGCGCTGCAGCGCGTTCTCGGCGTGCTCGAGCCGCGCCCGCGGGCTGTCGTCCCCCTTCTCCTTGCTGATCGCGGCCGCCCGCCAGTACGCCTCGACCGCGTCGGTGAACAGGTCGGCGTACGGGATCGCGCGCTTGTTGCGGAACGACTCCGGCAGGTCGAGGAGCTTCTTCTGGTCGCTGAGGTGCGACTCGAACGCGTGGTTGAGCTGCTGCAGGCGCTTCAGCTCGAAGTGCTTTCCGATCATGATCGACCAGGCGATGATGCTGAAGAAGCCGAGGCCGGTGGTGATCACCTGGCCGGCCGGGTCGCAGCGCAGGAAGACCTCGATGAGATTGGTGGTGGCGAGAAACGAGGGGGTCAGGAACGTGGCAAGCATCGCCGCAACTGTTGGAGGGTTTGCCGGAGGCGTTCAACGGAAATTCCCGGCGTCCCGGACCGATTCTGTTTGCCCGCGACGGCCCGGGTTTTTTCGCTGGGCGTCACCCATGGATTTCAAGACCCGCGCCCTTCAGGAGCTCCGCGACCGCCGCGGCGTCCTGGCGTCCAAGCAGGCCGTGATCGGCTTCGACGGCTTCGTCGACACCATCGT